>NC_013790.1:1402500-1720000 GCF_000024185.1 Methanobrevibacter ruminantium M1 | reverse complement strand
GCAAATGTTGTAGCACTTGATGAAGACACTGGTGATTTTATTTCATTATTTGCTGGTGAAACCAATGGAGAAAAAGAAGTATTCCGTGCTTTAGACGAATATGTCAAATCCGCAAAGATTAAGGACGTATTTATGAGCGACACTCAAAGGGTAGGAATCGAAAGCAATCATGAAATGCTTGATAGCGGAAGCGTCCATACTTGGTACCATTTCTATGTGGATGTGCCAAGTGAATATGTTGGAAACTTAAGCCAGAAGGCAATCTATAGAAATAACAGAATTGTCCTAGAAAACAGTACCCAAAGAATCTCTCAAGATGCTGTAGACACTGTATTAGAGCTTATCGCATCTAACAGCCTATATCGTGGAGACCAATGGGAAGACGCTTTAAAAAGTTTTAAGGACTACTTAAAGGAATATGAAGCAAACGACATGGATGAAGATTTATTCTACTGGATTAAAAGCATTGAGCTTGGATCATTACTTGTTAGAATCAAAAACCACAGTATTGGAGTTCTTTTAATGGACGTAACCCAAGGAGTGCCATTAGATGAAGCTGTCTCAAACTATGAAAGAATTGTAGCACCTACCAATTATCAAAGACCAAAGCCAATCTTTTCTAAAAGAATGCTAGAGGACGCACAAGAGAAGATCAATGAATTAGGTTTTGGAGAGTCAATCTACAGACGCTATGCTAATATGGCAGACTTAAGCATTAATGATGTTCTATTTGCAAACAGGGATTACACCAGTGAGATTCAAGACAATCAGAATTTCTTTGACAAGCTAAAAGAGCTAACTGTTAACAGGGCTCGTAACTTTGATAAGGTTCAGGAGATCTCACTAGAGGACTTTGTTGAAAGCATCCTTCCTACTGCTCTTGAAGTTGAACTATACCTATCATATGACTTAAGCAATAATTTCATGTCTTTAATCGCACCGGTCAATAGGGACGCTCCATCAATGTTTAAATGGGACAATCCTTTCAGCTGGGCTTATAAAAACAACATTGCAGACAGCCTTATGAAAGAGAGAGTAAAGGCTTTAGGTGGAGACGTTGATGTAGATTTAAGATTTACCATCCAATGGAATGACAATGAATGGGACAAAAACGATTTAGACGCTCATTGTACCACTCCTGAAGGGGAGGAAATCTACTTCAGCCATATGAGAAGCTCAAAAACCGGAGGATGGCTGGATGTTGATATCATCAACCCTGAAAAGAATGTACCTGCTGTTGAAAACATTCAATTTAAAGACAGAAATCAGATGATTCCTGGAGATTACCTATTCCGTGTCCATCAATACACCTACCGTGGTGGAGATGACGGATTTAAGGCAGAGATTGAATTTGACGGAAGGATCTTTAACTTCATCTATCCAATGAGACTGTATCAAAATGAATATGTCGATGTTGCAAAAGTGAGCTTAGGTGAGGATGGAAACTTCACTTTAAATAGCTTTTTAGACAATCAAACCGCTAGCGCTAAAGAATGGAACTTAAACTACAACAGATTCGTTCCAGTAAGCCTGATTTGCTACAGCCCTAACTACTGGGGAGACAATGCTGTAGGTAATAAGCATATCTTCTTTATCCTAAAGGACTGTTTAAATGACGGAAGACCAAACCCATGGTTTAACGAATACTTAGTTAGCGAATTAAGGGACCATCGTAAGGTAACTGAAGCTTTAGCAACTATTGCAAAAGTGGAAGAGTCTGATGAGCAGCTAAGCGGTATTGGTTTCTCATTCACTCAAAAGAATAAGGTCACTTTAAAGGTCAAATCTGAAAACATTGAAAGAGTGTTTAATGTTGTTATTGGATAGATAGCGACATTTTAGTTATTGAAAGAGTGTTTAATTTGTTATTGGATAGGATTTTAGCTATTTTGGTTATAATCATCTAATAACTCTTTTAACTCTTTTATTTTATCATTTGACTAGTGTTTATACGAATTATTTTAATCAATTAATTTTATTTATCCTTAGAAAAATCAATCGAGGAGATGATTATGGACAATATGTGGATTGAAGCATTAAAAAACAAATATAGATTTGAATTCAAGGGTCTAATCAATGTTGAAGACTTATTCGATTTAAAGTTAGAGGACCTTGACTACATCTATAAGAATTTAAAAAGAGACGAAAATGACTTACAAGTTGATTCTCTATTAGATGCTAATAAAAATCCTTTAAAAGGAGAATTAGACTGCAAGATCAATATTGTAAAAAGCATTTTCCAAATGAAAGTCGCTGAGATTGAAAAAGCAAAAATTGCTATGGCTAATAAGGCTCAAAAGGAAAAGATCTTAGCAATTATTGAAAACAAACAAGATCAAGAATTATCTGAAAAATCTATTGAAGAATTAAGAAAAAATCTACGATGATTTAGATAAAATCTAAAAATTATTTATTTTTAAATCATTGAGGGTAATCATGCTAATTTAGCATGATTATCATTTTTCTCTTGATTTATTGATTTTAAAGAGAAATTATTAATTTTTAATCTTTATATCTTTTTTTTTATTTTATTTAATTTTTAATTTTTATTTTAATTTTTAACTTTTTACTAATTTACATAAATTTATTTAATTCAATGTTTAAACTATTATAAGAGAAAAATATCTTTAAGAGTTAATGTATTTTTAAATGAAGTGAAACTATGAAATTAATGTTTGTTTGTACTGGAAACACTTGTAGAAGTGTTATGGCAGAATATTTATTTAAAACCATGATTAGTGGAGATATAGAAATATCCTCCGCAGGGATTATGGCAAAAGACGGCAGTTCCCCTTCATTGAATACTATTGATGTCTGCAAAAAGCATGGTTTGGATGTATCTAATCATAAGGCCACTAATGTTAAGAGGTCAAATATCAAGGATATGGATTTGGTATTGACTTTAGAGGAGTCTCATAGAAACACCTTATTGAATATGTATCCTAATCTTTCCATCTATACAATCAAGGAATTTAATGATGTTGATTATGTTTATGATATAGAAGACCCTTATAATCAAAGTTTGGAGGTTTATGAAGCCACTTTCAATGAAATCAAGGAGTCTTTAGAAAAGATTGATCCAGATAAGCTTTTAAGCTATGGCTTTAATGTAGAAAAGGATTAAATAATCTAATATGGTTTTTAATTAGCTTTTAATTCTTTTAATTAACTTTTAATATTTTAATTATGTATTAAACTCTTTTAAATAAATTTTAAAGGAAAACTCTTTTATTAACTATTTTTTAAAAAAGATTATCAGGTATTCTAAATTCGAAATAAATTATTATAATAAGTATTTTGATAAAATGATAGCAAACAGCCCTAAAGAAATTAAATCCAGATTAATTGAAATCTATAATGAAGAATTATTAAATCTTAACATATTCATTAAGAATAGAGATGAACTTAAAGGGAATAAGGATTTAAGATATCTTCTTTTAGAGAGAATCAAGGAGGAATTTGATTATTTGGATGATGAGGAACTTTTTATTCTTTTATCATTTTATCAAACCATCCCTTCATTTTATAGAAAAACTTTTAATAAGATTCTTGAAGCATCTATTGATAAAAATTATATTGAAATTCAAGATGAATTATTGAAACTTGTTGAAATCATTAAAGAAGAAATATCAAATATAGATGGGGCAATTGAAGAGCAAAATCTAAAGATTGAGGAAAAACTCCTAAAGAGTTTATATTCTAAAGACAATCAAAATGGAGAAAATTCAGATATTAATCATTTGAACGAAGGAAAAAGCTTAGATATCAATAATCTAACTGATGAGGAAATACTTGAACTATACAACATTAGCGATGAGGAATTTTCTCAATTGCAGGACTATTATGAATGGGAAATATTTGAAAGTGATTTTCTAAATGAAGAAATCTTAGAGGATTATGATGAATCTGCCTTTCTGGATATAGCCTATAATCATAAGGATGCAGAGGTTCGAGGGTTTGCTTTAGGCATGGTTTTAAAACCATATGTTTGGCTTGATTTTCTATTTAATGATCCAGATTTATTTGTTCGAAAGTCTGCTTTATTTTATCTTTTTAAAGAAAGATATTTAAACGATATTGAAGACATTGATTATTTGGGCAAAATTCCTATTGAAATAGATTTTAATTTGGATTATAGCGACGCAATCGATGATTTTAAAATCGATGAGTCTCTTTTTAATAGGCATGACAAGATCATCATTAGTGAAATTTCAATTAAGGATGATGATCTTATTGTAAAGACAGACCCTAAAAACTCATATGAACATGCTGTAAGCAAGATAAGAAGTCAAGACGCCTTAAAGGCAATCGCAAATTATCATAATCAATGGTCTGTACGCTATATTGCTGTAAATAAGATAACAGACATTGATTATTTATATGATATTGCATTAAATGGTTTTAATAAGGATGCAAAGCCTAGACATGGAATATTATATTATCCTGGGGAGATTAGTGAAGGAGATGTATTGAAATCCCTATTAAATAGACTTTTAAGATTGAAGAACTTATCTGATGAAGATTCACAAAGCTTCCTAAAGGAGCTTTTTTATAAGTCAAAGGATAGCATAATAAAAAGATATTGCTTATCAAAGATAGAAGATGATGTATTTTTAGTGAATTTAGCAAACACTGAAGCAAACCCAAGCTTTGCAAGAGTTTGCTTGGATACGATTAAGGATGAGGATTACTTGATTCTCCTTTCCATTGCAATAATAACAAACCCTAGGTTCAAAGGAAAAAATCAAGATTTATATGACGGGCTCTGTGAGGGAGGTATTGGGGATGAAGATAGTTTCATAAGGGAGTCTCAATTTGATGAAATAGATTATCACAATATCCGGGCCTATGCCTCTAAGATTCTTATTGCATTGCCTAGAAAAACTCTAAATGAGACTCTTGAAAGCTTTAGTTTAAAATTAGATATTCCCAATCTAAAGGAACATAGAGTTTTTAAGCCTATAATTAATAAAAGGATTACAGATATTTTAGGAGATCTTGCTAAAATTGATGAAAGTCCTTTAGTTCGCTCTATTGCAGTTTTAGGTCTTGAAGATACCAATGATTTGATGTCTATTGCTTTAGATGATGAGGATGATAAAGTCTCATTTAATGCTATAAAAAAGTTAAATGATGATAATTTCATTGAATATTACTTAAAAGAAACCAATAGGAAAGCATATTATTTAGTTGAAGGAAATCTAGTAAAAGACCAATCCCTTTTAAAGAAAATTGCACTAAATGATTCATGGGGACCTACACGCAGTGAAGCTGTAAGAAACATCAAAGATGAGGATTTATTGATAGGCATTGCAAAAAATGACCCTGAAGCAATTGTTAGAAGGGAGGCCGTACTAAAAATAAAAAATCAGTCTGCTTTGATTGATATTGCATATGAAGATGAGGATGATTTAGTAAGGGATTTTGCAATCTCAAATATTGATGATGAGGATGTTTTGGAGGATTTAATCTATAAAAATGAAGATTCAAATATATTAAGAACAATCTTGTCCAAATTGGATAATGAGGAAATAATTAAGGACTTTGCTTATAATCATCCAAGAGGGATTGTAAGGAATGCAGCAATCTCAAATATTGATGACAATCGTGTTTTGGTGGATATTGCAAAAACAGATGAAGATTGGACGGTTCGACGAAATATTATTGCTCGCCTAGTTGGAAAGTTCATTAAAAGCAGTGTTGATGTTTATGAGGATAAATATTTAAATCATTTAAAAAGAAGGGAATATTATAATTCTTTGATTAAAGGAGATAATGAGAAGTTTAAATCTGAAAATAAGGTAAAATCTAGTGAAAATGAGAAAAATGAATATGCAGATGCAAGTTCAATAGTTCTATATGAAGATGATGAACCATACACACTTCAAGATCTTTTAGTTGACAGGGCACTTAATGATGAATCAGAAAAGGTTCGTGCATTTGTTGTTTCTTATATTGATGATGAATATTTCTTATTTTACATTGTAAGCAATGATAAAAGCATCAAAGTTCAATTATCTGCCATTGATGGAATAAAAAGAAATGAGCTATTGGCCAAAATATTTATCAAAAGCAAGAATCATCATGTATATAGAAAAGCCATTTCCCGGATAAGATATGAATATATTCTTTTAAAATTGGTTTGTTTGAAGAATTATTATGGGGAGCTTTGGCCTAAAAGGCAAATGGCTGAAGCTAGAATGGAAGAATTAGGATTTAAGTCTCCTTTAATAAAGAAAGAGGATAATAGAAAAAATAAATTCTTCAGGCCTATATTTGATATAAGGGATTATCAAAGAGATCTTGAACTTTTAGATCGTTTGGATAAGGAATATAAAAATCGTAGTAATAATTCAGATGATTCTGATGGTTCTTCCGATGATTTTCAATTTAAACGAATTGTTTTTTAAAAATTAGTAATATGAATTATTTATAAAATTAGTAATATGAGTCATTTTATAAAATTAGCACTAGGAATATTTTTAATTCTTGTAAAAAAAGAGAAAAAAATCATGAAAAATTCTATTTCATGATTTATTTTTTTAATTTATTTTTTTAACTTGTTTTATTTTAACTATTTGATGTTTAGACACTTTTTATTTCTTTTAGACTAATACAACAATTAGTTACTATTTTTAGCTATACAGTAATTACTTTTGCCAAATTCTCAGGCTTATCCGGGTCATGCTACTTTTTCTAAAGTCACATAATAAGCTAACAATTGGAGAGGAACTGTATAGACAAGAGGTGCAATGGTCTCACTGACTTTTGAATTGACTGTAAAGACATCTCTTGATTTGCATTCTGCTTTCGCATCTCCTTCAGCACATATTGATAGGATAATTGCCTTTCTTGCCTTAACTTCCTCCAGATTTACCATAGTGTCCTCATAATCACTGCCTGGAGGTAGAATCACAATCACTGGAATCTTATGGTTGATTAAGGCTAAAGGGCCGTGCTTCAATTCTCCTGATGCATAGCCTTCTGCATGAATAAGAGAGATTTCCTTTAATTTCAATGCACCTTCTAAGGCAATAGGATAAGAGAATCCTCTTCCAAGGTAGAATAAGTCATCTGCAAAGCTGTATCTTTTAGATAGAACCTCGATTTCAGATGATTTTTTCAACACTTCCCTAATGTAACCTGGAACATTATACAATTCATTGATCAATTTTTCATCATTTGCCAAAAGACCTGCAAACAGATAGATTGCAGTAAGCTGTGCTATATATGTTTTGGTTGCAGCAACTCCCTTTTCAGGGCCTGCTTGAGTGATTATTGTATATTTGGCTTCCTCTGTCATTGAAGAGCCTATATTGTTGACGATTGCAAGGGTTGGTGAAGTTTCCTTTGCAATTCTTAAAGCATTCATGCTGTCTAAGGTTTCTCCTGACTGTGAAATGAAAACAACCAAAGTGTCCTTATCTAATGTGTCTGCAGTGTACTTGAACTCAGAAGCAAGAACCACATCTGTTTTTATCTTAGCCAGATGTTGAAGCAGATATTTTCCAGTTAAGGATGCATGGTATGAGGTTCCGCATGCTACAAAGCAGATGTTTTTAATATCTCCAAGGTCATCAACGATTCTTTGGATATTCTCCCTTTCACCTAAAGTGAATTCCACAGCATCTGGCTGCTCTAGGATTTCCTTAATCATATAGTAAGGGTGGTCTCCTTTGCTTGCCATTTGAGCGGTCCATGGAATCACTAGAATCTCCTTTTCAATCTCATTGCCATCCTCATCATGAACATGGACTCCATCTTCATCCAATATGACCATTTCCCCTTCAGCTGGAAGAATGATCTTTCTGGTGTAGTTTATGATTGCCGGTATGTCTGATGATATGAAGTAGGCATCATCTGATATTCCAATCTTCAATGGTGATTGGTATCTTGTAGCTAGAATCTTATTGCTTTCTTCTTTTGAGATTACTGCAATTGCATATGAGCCGTCAAGCCTTTCTATGGTCTTTCTAAATGCATGTTCAAGGTCAAGCCCTTCATTCATATATTTTCTGATTAGATGAGGAATCACTTCAGTGTCTGTTGTGGATTTGAATTTGAATCCATCTGCTATAAGCTCTCCCTTAAGTTCGTCATAGTTTTTCAGTGATCCGTTGTGAACAACTGCAATGCTGTCGGATTCATCCAATTGGGGATGTGCGTTCTCCTTGCTTGCAATTCCAGTGGATGGCCATCTTACATGAGCTATTCCAAAGTTTCCAGGCATGTCGGCCAAGTCTAGCTTTTCATCCACTTCAGGGATTTTTCCCTTGTCCTTTTTTACGTGGATGCTGCCGTCAAAAGTAGCTATTCCAACTGAATCATATCCTCTATAGTCAAGGTTTTCCACACATTCAAGTAAAATGGGAGCTACAGACTTTTGCTTATCTTTAAGTATGCATCCTACGATTCCACACATTTTATCATCTCCTTTGGGACTATTAAGCTTTTTTCTAATCTATTGCTCAATTAGACTTTTTTTAGTTTTGTTTTATTCTATAAGTTATTCATATTATTTAAAATTGACTATATTTTCTTAATTTAGCCCCTTTTTTAAAATTTATATATTTTTTAAAACAAAATATTATTTATAATATTAGTTTTGTGAATTTATAACTTGAATAAAGCACTTCCTTTATTCAATTTAAATAAGCATAAAAATAAATTTTTAATAGGTCTAGAGAAAAGTTTACGATTTTGAAATATTTAAGCAATAATCTCTAGGCATTTAAAATTAGAAAACTATAATTTATTTAAAAATCGAAAGGAGGAATCTAAATGGGATTTAAAGAAGACAATAAAGACAAATACCTAGACCCTTTTAAAAGAGTCACTGTTGATGTCGGAAGCTCTTTTAATAGGATAAACGTTTCAGCAGATGTAATTGGAAACAGAATCCGCATAACTGTGCCAAAGGACAAGAGTGGTAATTTAACTGGAACTATTGTAGAGAATATTGCTTTGGAAAATTCCACTTGGATTTTTGAGCCTGTTGCCGATGAGATAATGGAAGATCGCATCGACCGTAAGCTCTCTCCTAGAAAATATATGGATTTATCTAAATTTGATTTTGAAAGGGGATTTTTGCCAAAGGAAATATTGGATGATTTGGTATATCCAATTAATTACAGAAAGGATTATTCTCCATTTGCAAAGAAGGTATTGGAGCATCCAAACGATGAGATTCGTAAGATTGCCCTTGGATATATCGATGATGAGGATGTTTTGGCATCCATTATTCTTTTCAGCAAGGATAAGGATCTTTCCTTATTTGTTCTAGAACATATTAAGGATAAGTCTATTCTATTAGATATTGTCAGAAATGATTTCAATTACTATTATTTCACTGGAGCAGTGGATATTTTCTATGATATGGATAAATTGCCTTTAAAGCTCTTTGATTTAGATATTCGTAAGGCTGCTTTAGAAAGGATAGATGATAAAGAGCTTTTATTTGACCTTGCCTTTGACTGTGAGGAATGGTTTAAGCCTATTGATATGATCAAAGACAATAATCTTTTAAGTAAAAAAGAGTTGGATAGTCTGAATTTATATGCTCAAAACAGAGAGATTCGTGAAATCATTAAAAGTAGGTTAAAAAATGAGTTATAGACTTAAATATTTTATTTAAGTAAGATTTAGACTTAAAATATCTTAAATCTTTTTATTTTTTTAATTTAAAACTTTTTCTTTTTTTATTTTTTTAATTTAAAACTTTTTCTTTTTTTATTTTTTTATTTATAAAATCAGTTTAATTGTTATATTTTATTTTTTTCTTTTTTTTAATTTTAAAGTCTTAGAACTTAAATTTTTATTAATTCAAGCTCTAAAACTTAGATTTTTACTTATTAAGACTTAGAAATAATCTTTTTTTATTCAATCTCCAAGACTTTAAATAAGACATCATCATAAAGACTCATGTCCTTTTTCTCTTTTTTAGGATAGTGATCCTTGATGTTTTTCACAGTATCATCTATCCAAATGCTTAGGCGATCAATCAGCTCTTCATCCAATTCATTCTTGCATAATGATTTGTAATAGTCAATAAGTGTATTTATATCACTTTTCAAATCATCATTAATCTCACTGTCTTCCATCAGCTCAAAAATGCTTATTGAAGAATCTTTGCCTAAATCTGCACTTTTCCAAGCAAGGATGCAACGAATACAATATAAATAACGTTTAGTAGATTTTCTATCCATTTCTTCTCTATCCAAGGCTTCTTTCCATACATTAAATGCTATGCTTGCATAATGGTACTTTAAAACATCCTTATCGAAGTCTGGCAGTTCATTTAGAAAGTCGCAATTTCCCATATAGACAATCGGGCTTTTAATCCATTCCCTTAGGTTTGGATTGTCCTTATAATGGAGGCTTAAAGTCTTTTTTAATGTCCCATCCCACTATGTCATAATCGTCGATTGTAATGTCTAAGGCATCTTTATTGTTTTTTAGGGAGATGTAGTCTTTGATCGGTCTTTTAAATATGAATCTAATGTCGTAATCTGATTCCTCATTGCTGAATCCCCATGCGCGAGATCCTGATTCAATGGCATATAGGATTTCAATGTTATTTTCCTTTTCAATCTCTTTTAAGGTTTGAATAATTTCTTCCATTCTTTACCTCCCTTTTAGTTTTAAGAAATTTCTATATTCTTCTTTTAATTTTTATTCTGTTTTAATTTGTTTATTTTTTTAAAAATCATGCAAAATTAATAAATTTCTATCGCTATATCTACATTTATAATTAACAAATATATAATATTTTCATATCTTTTGATTAAATTAAATATTGACTTCATTAAATGGCTAGTTGTTTGGTTTACTATACATTTCATATAGTAAACTTTTAATTATTTTATAGCCAAAAATCAATCACATTTTGATATTTTTGTGTAATGTTTTAAAAAATTCAATAATTTTATATTTTTTACAAGTTTTTTAAAAATTCCTATAATTTTTTCATTATTTTAAAAATCATAGTTTTTATAGCTTTAAAATAGATTAATTTTTTCAAATATAAAAAACTATTAGTTCTAAAGTTTTTTAAAGCAATAAGAGAACTTTCGGAATAAAAATAATTAATCCAACAATCGCAGATGCAATTGCAATTACAAGAACAGCTCCTGCAGAGACATCCTTAGCAATTCTGGCTAAGTCATTGTCCTTATCAACAGTCATTTCTCTGGTGTAGTCTATAGCATTTTCAATGGCAGTGTTTATCATTTCAGCACTTATTACAAGTGCAAATAGGATTATGCAAATTATCCATTCTGTTCTGCTAATCTTTAAAAGAAATCCGGCTATTATAACAAGCATCATAACAATCATTTGGATTTTCAGGTTTCTCTCATCTTTAATAGAAACTGCAATTCCATTTAATGCATATCTAAAACTGTCTATCATGCTATGGTTTCTCAAGATATCACCTTTTCCTTTGTTTGTTTTTAAAAAAATAATTTTAATATATTCTTTCTAATAACGACTATTTAATCTAAATAAAGTGAAGACTTTAGTCAATTTATATAGCTTAATAAATAAATCTTTAAATGAAAGTAATGTGATGTTTTTTTTTTAATATAATGACAATAATCTCTAAAAATTTTATCTAAGTAAATGAGGTGATAGAATGAATGATAAACTTATAGAATTGCCAAATTATGGTCGCTTGATGGTTGTAAGCGATTTGCATGGTAATTTAAATGACTATGAAAAGTATATTGACCTTTGGGATTGCCAAGATCCTGATTTTCATATTGTCTTTCTTGGAGACCTAATTCATTCCCCTTACTTTAATGATAAGTCTGTAGAGCTGTTGGATGATGTAATCGAAAAGGATAAGAAATATTCCAATTTTCATGTATTGCTCGGAAATCATGAATGGGCTCATATTGTTCATAGGGACATATTCAAAAATGGAGAAAACATTAGGGAGGATTTCGAATACTTGATATCCTATAAGAAAGGTACTATAGAGCCAGCCATTACAGAATATATCAGATTCTTTAAATCCATGCCTTTCTTTGTAAAAACTGAAAATGGCCTTTTCTTATCCCATGCAGGGCCTTCAAGAAAGGTAAAGTCAATCGAAGACTTTAATGGCATTTTTGATGGAGATTATCATAATCCTATTTTAGATGATTTCTTATGGCTTCGCCCAAAAAGAAACCTTTATGGACGTAGAAACATATTGACTGACAGTAATTTGTATGATGAGGGAGACATCTTCAATTTCCTAAATATTGTGGGAGCAAACTGCATGGTGGTAGGTCATAGTCCTGTAGATGGCTATAAGCAGTATGGAAATCAATTGATAATCTCTTCCAGCTTTCAAACTGAGGACAAGGTTTATTTGGATATTGATTTGTCTAAAGAAATCAAACACATGAGGGATTTATTGGACTGCATTAGGTATTTTGACTGATTAAATTCTTTCTTCTTTTCTTTTATTTATTTATTTTTTTATTTTTTGCAATTCTTTTTTTTCCTTTTTTTTATTTATTTACTTATTTTTCTCAATTCTTTTTTTTATTGCTCAATTTTAATTAATTTGGGACACTTTAGATTTGCCTATTTCATTTCATTAAACAAAAATAATTTTTACCCAATTATTAATTAAAATAGTATTCATAATGATATAAAATTATTTAAGTGATTATTAAAAGAAGTTTATATAACTAAACATTTTAATAAAATAAATAATTTTCACAATAATCTATTCAATTCCTATTTGGTGATAAAATGGAAGGGGAACAAAATAACTTAAGACCTTATATTGAGGATTTCTTTAGAGATTTGCAATTATATGACGATTACAAGAATGGTCATCACTATAAAGACCTTTTAGAAGGAAGCATTATTCTTTTTTTAGAAAAGGAAAACACATATACCGCCTATGAAATCTATGAAAACTTTTTCATGATCTATCAAATCACAGATGAGGACAAGTCCCATGGGCATAAGACTGAAAGCATAGACATCAGCGAGTCCAATTCATTATTGAAACTGGTCAATGTAATGAAGGACTATGAAGAGAATACAGGGGATTTGATTGAAAAGCAGAGGGATCATTTCATCCATTCAGTAAACGTATTCATCCTTGGTTTGGCCATTTATGCAAGCAATCATAAATATAGGAATGCATTTGAGGCTTATGTGACAGACAGTCCATATAAGAAATACTATAAGACTGCTGATGGTGAATTTTCCGCAGAGGAGTTCCTATACCGTTGGGGAATAGCTTCCCTTTTCCATGATATCGGCTATCCTGTTGAAATCATTGGAAAGCAGTTATCCAAATTTATAAACGACAGCAGCCAATCAATATCTCAAAAATATAAGGTCAATACAGCTGTCAACTTTAAGAATTTCAATGAATTGAATTCCATCATAAAGCTAGACCCTAAATTCCCAATAATCTATAGGATGGACTATCCTGAAACCAATTTCATTGATGTATACAAGCCAACAAACCTTATGGCTCATCAGATTTTTACTGATTTGTATGTGGATTCTGATATTAGGGCCATTGACGAGTTTGATGAGTTGAATGAATATCTATATAAGTTGGTTGTCCATTTGGATGGCTTTGTGGATTATATGACATCAAACAATTTCATTGACCACGGCTTCTTTTCATCTATCTTTGTATTGAACTCCTATGGAGCCATTATGCAGAAACATTATCTCAATGATGATGAGGAAAAATTCGACTATTATATAAATAAATATGCTTATTTCTTTTATCCTGTCTTAAACAGCGCAACTTCCATATTGCTTCATAATTATTTTAGAGGAACCTTAAATGAGAAGGAAAGCAAGACTGATGAGTTTAATCTAGGCAAATTGGAACCTATGCAAAACCCATTAGCTTTTCTTTTGATTTTCTGTGACGAACTTCAAGAATGGAACCGCAGGCCAATTGGACTAAAGGACAAGGCTAAAAACCATGTCCATGATATTAAAATCAATATTAATGAGAATCAGGTCTTAGTTGATTATATCGTTAAAAACAGTGCATTAGGTCTTAATTTCTCTGAAAATAAGGAGGAATTAATTAATAATCTTTTGGATGTTACATCAATATTCTCCAATGGTTTGAAAGTAAACATAACTCCTTATTTGGATGAGAAGTATCCTTTAGAGGACATTTCATTATCTGAAGTTGAGACTCCAAGGATATTGCTCCGCCATGTTGAGGAGATTGCACGTGCAAGCCATAACAGATATAATGAAATCGGAAAGGCCCATGGCAATCCTGATGAGCCTTATGAGTCATTAAGTCCTAAGAGGAAGCTCTCCAGCATAAGACAGACTAAGGAGTTTCCTATGAAGCTGAATCTCATTGGATGTGAGATGGTCTCAGAAAATGATCCTAGAGATGAATATTCCCTTAGCGATGATGAGCTTGATTTCCTTGCAGAAAGGGAGCATGAGGCTTGGTGCAGAGAAAAAAGGAATGTAGGTTACATTTCCCATCATGATGCATTCAAAAGAGGTCTTATCGATGATGCAGAATATGACCGACTATGCAGAACAAATGAGGAAGGCTGCGAGACCAATAAGCATAATAAGATAGAATCTCCAGAGAGAAACCTTTATGTTCATTCAAATATTATTCCTTATGACGAACTCAATCAATATTCTAAGAATAAGGATAGAAGGCCGTTTGAAGACCTTCCAGATAATTTGAAATTGATTAAGAACAATCCTTTAAAGATTGTTGAAAACAGATATAAGTTGTTTACAGTTGCCATGCATAATGAATATATGGATTATATTGCAGGCAAGAAAGAAGTTCCTGAGTTTAAGGACTTGCCATTTGAATTGCAGCAGATAAATTATAAGCAAACCTATCTCATTGCAAAATACCTAAATGAAATCGGCTATGAAATTGTTGAAAAGGATGATGAGAGACCTGCTGTAACTAAGTTTGAGAACAATAAGGAAACTGGCTATTTGGCTGGAAGAGAGCATAATGCTTGGTATTTAAGAAAATTGAATGATGGTTGCACTAATGGTAAGAATAAGGATGGAACAGACAATCCTAGGATAAATCCTTGGGATGAATTGGATTACAGTTTGAAAAAGCCTAATATGAATACCTTTAAGAAATTGCCTAAACTTTGTTTGAAAGCTGATTTGAAGATTATTAAAAATAAATAGTCTTTAAATCTGATTATTACTTTGTGGATTTATTTTTTCCACTATTTTTATTTTTAGATTATTATTTTGTGGATTTATTTTTTCCACTATTTTTATTTTTAGATTATTTTTTGTAGATTTATTTTATACATATTTTTTTTAAAACGGAGATATTAATATGGTTAATGATGAAAAAAGTTTAAGTCGTATGAGTAAAACAGATTACTACCTTGCAATTGCATTTGCAGTATCAAAAAGAAGCACATGCTTAAAGAGACATTATGGTGCTGTAATAGTCAACAATGATGAGATAATAAGCACTGGATACAATGGAAATCCAAGGGGAGAGGAAAACTGCTGTGACAGAGGATCCTGTAAAAGAATGGACGTTCCTTCTAATTCTGGAGACTATTCTGACTGCTTTTCAGTTCATGCAGAGCAGAATGCAATGATCAGCGCAAGCAGAAATGAAATGATTGGAGCAACCATTTATCTTGCTGGTGAAATGTTTAAGGACGATTCTTGGTTCGAAATAGAAGATGCAGAACCTTGTCCAATATGCTTCAGGATGATTAAGAACTCTGGAGTTAAAAAAATAGTAAGTAAGGGAGTAGTTATTGATTTATAATATTCCCTCTCTTTTTTTATAGTATTTTAAGAACTTATTTATTGGATGAATCAAGTAAAAAAGAATAATTACGTATAATAATGGGTTAATCAAGTAAAAAATAGAATAATTGTTTAATAATGGGTTAATCAAGTAAAAAATAGAATAATTGTTTAATAATGGGTTAATCAAATAAAAAAGAAAAATAAATAGATTATAATTTAAAATAAATCATAATCTATATTCAGTTTCATCCCATTCTTCATTTGTAGCTGGCAAATGAGTAAATAATGCAGTTAATCCAAGCAGAATTACAGTAAGTATTCCAAATACAATCAATTGATCAGTAGAACCATCATTGATTGTATCCAATACTCCACCAATCCATACAATCGTTATGAACAACGGCAAAATATATTTTACTATAACCACCCACCATTTGCCTAATTTTATGGTTTTGCTTCGCTCATTCAAGATTGGAATGATGTTTTCGCATTTGAATATCCATGCAAAGACTATGCATTCAAGTATCACTCCAAATAGAATTGCTATTTGGTTGATATATGCATCAACATATCCAAGCAAGGTTCCTCCATAAGCTGTAGCATACATCATTGAAAGGACTGCCCCTATCAGGCAAAGAACGGTCATGGTCTTTTTACGGGACCAAGTGAACTTATTCTGTATGCTGAAAGACAATGGCTCAATAGTTGATAGGATGCTTGTAAGCCCTGCAAGATAGACTGTTATGAAGAATAAAGGTCCGATTACATATGCATATTGTCCCAATACGTTTAAGACTGTAGGATATGCTACAAACACCAATCCTGTACCTTGAGTTACAAGGTCTGCCACCGCTGTTCCGCTTTGAAGGGACATATATCCAAGAATGGAAAAGACTCCCAATGCACAGAAGTTTTCAAAGGCGCAATTTGCAAATGTAATGGCCAGTGTATTTGTAATAATGTCTCCTTCCTTTCCTGTATAGCTTGCATATGTAAATGCAATGCTCATTCCCAGGCTAAGGGAGAATATTATCTGGCCGAATGCCGCCATCCATATGTTGAAGTCTAAAAGCAAGTTCCAATCCGGTGAAAAGAGTTCATTCAATCCAATCATTGCGCCAGGCAAGGTCAATGAAAACAATACAATCACAATCATGATTATAAAAAGCAAAGGCACAAGAATCTTGCTCACCCTTCCAAGGCCCTCTTCCAAGTCCTTATGGGAAATGTACCAAACGATTCCCCAGCTTATAAGCATTACAATTGCAATGACTGGAATAAAGTTTGTTATTCCGCTGACAGATTCGCTTGACTGGAGCAATGTGCTTGCAAAGAATGTGTTTGGATCTGCTCCCCATCCCTTAAAGAAGCTTAATATCACATAGATTCCATCCCATCCCAGTATGCATGAATAGTATATCATGATGATGAATACTGAGGTAGGAAGCAGCCATCCTAGATATTCTGCTTTGGAGCTAATCTTGCGAATGGCCTTTGGAAAGGATGATTTGAAATTATATCCAACGCCATATTCCAATATTAAAAATGGAATTCCCATCAATAGTATGGCAACGATATATGGGATGTAGAATGCCCCTCCACCGTTGCTGTATAATACATACGGGTATCTCCATATGTTTCCAAGTCCGACAGCAGAACCTACCATCGCAAGAACAAATGATAGATTGCTGCCCCATTCATTTTTATCACTCATAATAAATCACTAATAATCTTTATAAAACATTATCTCAATTGATTCATCTTTTATCTTAAATCAATTTGTTTGATTGAGTTTATTTTATCAATTTTGAATGTTTTCTTATTCCTTGATTGATTTTACATTAAAACAATCCCTATTAAACATTCATTTTAAAAATTCAATTGATATATTTATTTTTCATTTTATGCTATAAAAACTATACTATGTTACATAATTAACATTAAGTGAATTTATTAAAAATTAGTAAAATATTATTAAAATAAACTACATAAATAAAATTGAAATTGATTTATAAGAAAATAATATTCAATCTATTAATTGATTAAATTAATTAAAATCATTGATTTTTTTAATTTAAATCTACTAAATGGTTTCAAGGTGCTGATTTTGAAAATTAAGAAAAGATATTTTTTAAAGAAGAAGAAAGTAAAGGAAATTAAAAGCGAACTTGGAGATTACGGATCATTTATAAATAATAAGGACACTCTTGAAATGCTTGAGGCAGAGGATTATAACTTTATTCTTGTAAATGGAGAGCCTTATATTATTATAATTAATGACAAGCCATATCCTACCTTAAAGGCTGCCTTAAATATGGAATTGGACAGCAAGGTTGTTGTTGTGGATATGGGTGCAGTCAGATTTGTAACAAAAGGGGCAGATATAATGAGTCCGGGAATTGTGGATGCAGATGAGTCCATCGTTCCAGATGACATTGTCATTATCGTTGAAGAGACTCATAACAAGCCTTTGGCTATTGGAATCAGTCTTATAACTGGGCCTGAAATGGTTGAAAACAGTGAAGGAAAGGCTATTAAGTCAATTCATTATGTTGGAGATGCCATTTGGAATCTTGAGGTCTGATTTTAGATTTTATTTTTTGGAGATGCCATTTGGAATCTTGAGGTCTAATCTTCAGTTTCAATCGTTAATTTTCATTATTTTTTTGATATTTTATTTTTATATTTGAATTAAGAGTAAATTCTTTAATATTTTATATTTTAAGTGATAATATGGTGGAATTAAGAGTAAATGCTGGAAATGTAAAGAATCCTAATGTTCACAAAATTGGCATAATTGCCCTTGGATCTCATCTTGAAAATCATGGTCCTGCGCTGCCTATTGATACAGATGCTAAGATAGCTTCTCATATTGCCTTTCAAGCATCTCTTGAAAGCGGAGCTAAGTTTTTAGGAGTTATCTATCCTGCTCATGAGCTAAAGGAAATAAACCATGGCATACATGTTAGTTTAGAAGATTTAACCGATGAAATCGTTAAGGTATTAAAATCAGCAAAGAAATTCTTAAGGATTAGCAGCGTAATCATTGTAAATGGTCATGGTGGAAATCTGCCTATTGTAACTACTTTATATGATATTGAAGAGAGAACTGGCCTTCTTATAACATTAAACAGCAAGATCATAGAATCTGAAGGACCTCATGGAGGTTCTGGCGAACTCTCTATGGCTAAGGCTTTAGGAATCATAGATGAAAGTCAGGTTGAAAACCAGACCAATCTTGAGGAATATGGTGAAGTGGGCCTTTATATGTTTGGGGAAGCTCGTAGAAACGATCCTAACATTGAGGAAGGGGCTCTTGACGTTGAAGAGAATGGCGTTTATGTGGATGATGTCTATGGACAGGAGCTTTTAAAGCTAGCCATTAATTCTGTTCTTTTGGATGTTGAAAAACAGTTGGATTCTCATTATGGCTATTAGTTCTGTTGTTTTTGATTTTATTAAAACACTTGAATTCTAATTTAGCTATTAATTCTAAATTCCATAATCTTTTTTCTATATTAATAACTTTTAATTATTTTCAATAGAAAATATAGTTAAATTATACTTATTTTAAAATTTTAAGTACAAACCTTTATATACTATATAAAATATAATTATTAATAATATTAATTTGGTTTTGCTATATTATTATTGATTATTTTCAAATTTTATTAGAATTTTCATAGTTTTTAATGATTTTTAAGATAATTTTTTAGTTTTTTAATTTTATAGTTTAATCTTATTAATTGATTAAATTTTTAGAAAAATTCTAATTTTTAAGCTTTTGTCTTAAAATATAAAATCAATTTGTTTTTTCTAAAATTAATTAATCTCTGTATAATATTTTAAAAATAGCTGTGTTTTTATAGTTGTTTTTAATAAACACTTTTTTAGATTTAAAAATCTATAGAATCGATAAATTTATATATTATACGAACATATTTAATATAGTATAGGTGATAATCATGAGCGGACAACAAAATGTTCAAAGACCACTTGACGCATTAGGAAAAGCAGTAAACTCTCCAGTTTTAATCAAACTCAAAGGAGAAAGAGAATTCAGAGGCATCTTAAAAAGCTTTGACTTACACATGAACCTTGTTCTTGATGATGCTGAAGAATTAGAAAAAGGAGAAGTTTTAAGAAGATTAGGTACTGTTCTCATTAGAGGAGACAATATTGTATATATTTCTCCATAGAACTTTTTCTAATTTTTATTTTTCTAATTTTCTTTGTTGCTCTCAATAAAGATTATTCAATTTTATATTTCAATTTAAATTAGATCTTTAATCTATTTTAAGCTATTAAATTAGATTTTTAAATCTTTTTTAAATTATTTTTAGATTCTTTTTATATGTAGTTTATCCTATGTAAAAAGACTTATTTTATACTTACAATTTTTATTATTAATTTAAGGAGGAGAGAGAAGTGAAAGGAACTCCATCAATGGGTAAAAAGAATAAAAAGACCCATATTAGATGTAGAAGATGTGGTAAAAACTCATACCACGTACGTAAGAAAGTTTGTGCTTCCTGCGGATTCGGAAGATCTAGCAGATTAAGAAGTTACAGTTGGCAAAACAAAAAATCCACTACTCGCCAAAGATTAGTGTAGATTTTTTATAAGCTTGCAGAACTATTGTTTTGCATTTAAAATTATTTTGAGATAATAAAAGCGAATTATCTCAATAAACCACTATTTTTATATATTTTTTATTTTCAGAGATAGTTCTATCTCAGATTACTCTATCTTTTATTTATTTAGGCTATTCTGTCTTAGTTTACTCTATTTTTTATTTTATTAGATTAATTATCCTTATTTTTATACTCACTTATTAAACTATTTTCTAATATTATTCATATGTTCATTTTTTAGTTCTTTAATTGGTTAATTTTATAAAATTCATGCAAAATAAAAATATTTATATTAAATTAAATACAAATAAAATTTAAATAATCAATATGGTTAATTAATACTTACTTCTAAACAATTAAATGGAGTTTTCATATGACAAAAAGCTTAATCCTATATTTTTCAAGGGCTGGAGAAAACTATACAAGCCAAGGAATAAAAAACATTGAAATTGGAAATACTGAGGTCATTGCTAATTATATCAAAGAGTTTACAGAAGCGGATATGTTTAAGATGGAGCCTTTAAACGACTATCCTGAAGATTATATGCAATGTACTGAAGTGGCTCAAAAAGAGCTGAATGATGATGCAAGACCTGAACTGAAGGAATACATTGAAGACATTAGTGAATATGATATGATCTATCTTGGTTTTCCTAATTGGTGGAACACTATGCCTATGCCTGTCTGGACTCAATTGGAAAAGCTTGATTTCGATGGAAAAACCATAAAGCCATTTGTCACCCATGAAGGCAGTGGATTCGGCAAATCTGAAAAGGATATTAAAAACCTATGTCCTGGAGTTAAATTAGCTAAAGGATTATCCATCCGAGGCAGTTCAGTTGAAGATTCTAAGAAAAAGGTAAAACATTGGGTTAAAAAAGGTTAAATCTTTAAAAAGGTAAAATCTATATAATTAATCTTTTAAATCTTTTAAAAGGTAAAATCTATATAATTAATCTTTTAAAAAAGGCTAAATCTTTAAAAGAAAAGATTTATATAATTAATCTTTTAAAAAAGGCTAATTCCTTTTTTAATTATATTTTTTTAATTTATTATATAACACTGTTATATTTTTATTCGATAAAAAATTATAAAAAAGCCGTAAATTTTATTATTTGCTAATTTTTACTTCTTTTTTTTTAGAAAAAGCAATTAACTTATGCTATATTTGATAACAAGCAATATTTAAAACATTATAAATCAAATTTCAGAAATGACTAAATCCAATTGGCTTTGAACCTCTCTTAAAAGCTTTTTGTCTTTACCTGTTTTATCTAAAATAAGGCTGATTATCTTATCAGCTTCGCTTTCTCTGAAATTGGGATTCAGCTCTTCGCTAACGCTTTCCCAGAATTCACAGGCCCAATTCTTTTTGCCGTCATAAACTTGATCGATAAGAGTCAGTTTGCCGTTTTTAAGTCTAAAGAGTCTAAAGTCCTGTTTTGGCTTTGATTTTTTCCCTTCCTTGTTGCAATCAAGATACAATCCATCGGAATATTCATGTTTATAATCTCCTGATTTAACAAACTCTCCAACTAATGAATAGCCATTCAAGACACTTTTATCTAAACCAGTAACGGTTTTAAGCCATCCTCCAGTTGCTCTAAAGTTAATTGAAGGGTCTATATTTGTTATCTCTTCACACCAATTCAATAGCATATTTCTTTCTCCAAATCATTGTTTTTCTTGTGTTTTAGTTGAATGTTATTTTAATTTTATTAAAATATACTAATATGAAATTAAAAAAACATCTGATAGGATTTTTTTGCAATCCGAGATATAATGCAAATCCTTGATATTTTTTAAAAAAGATCAAATCAATACTCCTCTAATAAGGGATTAAAAATCACTAATTTTCAACATATGTTCAAAAAAATTAGATTTAATTCTTAAAAGATATCTTCTTGATTTCAATCGGTTGGATTGTCTTTATTTATTAATTAAAGTTCAGTCCTTTTGATTTCAATCTGTTGGAGTGTCTTTATTTTAATAATTAAAGTTCAGTCCTTGATTTCAATCAGTCCAAAATCTAAAAAAAACTAAGCCCAATTATTTTGAAATGCAATTAATAGTTTAACTTACCATATATAAATGACTTGTCCGAGAGCATTTGAAAACTAATCCCCTAATATTCAAACTAAAAAACATATATTTTAAGGCCTTGAAAACAATCACCATAACCTTTTATAAACATTTAATAAGTATAAGCAATAAACTAATATTATATATGTATTGTTTACAGTGATAATGGTATTTAAAGTAATAATTTAATATTAAATTATTATCGACTCTCTAATCTGGTTTTTTTTAAAAAACTATCGAATAATCTAATATTAAATTATTATTGATATAAATTTGAAATATTAATAATAAATCATCACCCAATTATTATATTCCGATTTAAAGTCATTTTCTCTTTTTATACCATTAATTAATTAGTTTAAAAGGGATATAAATGGATATATTAAATAAGTTTGACATAGTGCCAAATGATATGGAACTGTATGAGACAGCATTTACACACTCATCCTATGCCTCCAAGCATCATTTGAACGATTATGAAAGATTAGAATTTTTAGGTGACTCTGTTTTAAACATGCTCACTTCTGAATTTCTTCAAAACATGCATCCTGATTTCGGTGAAGGCAAATTGACTAAGCTTAGGGCTAATTATGTCTGTCAGAATGCATTGATTGTTTATTCACATGAGTTTGGATTGGACAAATGCGTGAAATTGAATCTTGAGGACAATGCATTAACTGATAATGAGGTCATTTCAATCACAGCTGATGTCTTCGAATCCTTTTTAGGAGCCATCTATCTAGACCAAGGCATTTCTAAGTGTAAGGAGTTCCTGACAATAACAGTATTTCCTTATATTGAAAATGAGCAGATTTTCTTCCATGACTATAAGTCAACTATAAAAGAATATGGCGATGCCATAGATAAGGAAATCACTTATGAGCTGATTGAAGAGCATGGCGCTCCCCATGACAAGACATTTGTGATGAAAATATTGATAGATGGCGTTGATTTCGGCCATGGAGTAGGAAAGAGCAAGAAGGAAGCTGAACAAGTCGCTGCCTGCAATGCAATTAAGACTTTAAGATTGGATCATGGCCAGGATGTTGCGTATATGCGTTTGTATAAATAGTCCTTTCAAATTCTTAAAGACTTTTTTTAAGCTTTTTAAAGGGAACTTTTCAATTTTTTTTTTAAAGGCTTATTATAATGAACTTTTCAAATTATTTTAATGCTTATTAACAGAACTTTTCAATAGGGAATAATATTATGAATAATCAAAATAAGTATTCTTGCATAGTTTTAGCTGGAGGCATGAGCAGAAGAATGGGTCAGGATAAGGGATCTATGATTATTTACAATAAACCTATGATTTTACACATACTTGAAAGGCTAAACCATAAGATAAATGATGCTGTAATTGTTTTAAATAATGCAGAAAGGATTTCAATTTATAGAAATCTTCTAAATCAATATGCAGACAATGATATAGAAGAAAATTTTGATTATGAATTGAGCTTCATTGAGGATGAGGTCAAGTCAAAAGGCCCTATTTCAGGGGTCATGACTGGATTAAAGAATATAAAAACAGATTATGCACTAGTATTGCCTTGCGACTCTCCATTTATAAGTGGAGAATATATAGAAAGCATGTTTGGGATTCTTGATGAAAATCCTTTAGCAGATGCCATAATCCCTTTTCATATTAAGTCAAATAAGGATAAGTTCAAGGACAATGAGGAGTTTAACTTTAAAAATGCAGATGAAATGTCTTTAGAGATGAAGATACAGAATTCAGAGCCTTTGCATTCAATTTATAAAAAGGACAATCTGAATAATATAAAATCTCTTTTAGATGATGACAGCTTGTATGTGAAATCTTTTATCAGGTCTTTAAAAAGCCCTGTTTTTATTGAAGTGGATAATAAGGTTTTATTTGATGATGACTTTAAAAATCTAAATAAACAAGAGGATATTGATAATTTAAAGTTTAAAAAATAGTTTTTACTTTATTTTTAATCTTATTTTTTTCTAGTTTTATTGCCTTTACTAATTTTTTAATCAGTCTTATTTTTCTAGTTTTATTGCCTTTACTAATTTTTTAATCAGTCTTATTTTTCTAGTTTTATTGCCTTTACTAATTTTTTAATCAGTATTATTTCTATCTCTTTTTAACATAAATCATAGTCATAGGATTGTCTGAAATTAATTTTACCCCTTTATTTAACTGCTGTCCTTTAGATACATCAATCTGACTAATTGTTGGATTGTATAATAATTCATCTAACTTATTTACACTCATTAAAGCAAAGTCAAGAATGTTTGTCAAGATTATTATTCTGCCTTTTGAATTGATTCTATTGTGAATCTCTTCTATAATCTCACCAATATTGTCATCATTTGCTTTTATTATGGCAATGTCAAAGTCGATGATGCTTCTTATAGCAGAAAGAGGGTCCTGATTTATGAATTTGACCTTATCAATATCTCCATGCTTTTCAATATTTGTCTTGGAAAACTCTATTGCTGTATTGTCTTCATCTATGCAATAGACTTCCTTGGATAATTTGGAAAATTCTGTAGATATTTCTCCAATTCCACAGTTAATGTCTAAAACAATGTCCTCTTTACTCACATCTGATTTATAGAGGGCTATTGCTCTAATTTCCTCTTTAATGAATCCGGAGATATCGCAGGTATTAATAAAGTCAAAATCTTTTATCATTTTATCACATTATAATATAATAAATAATTAAAAAATAAGTTAATATAAAAATGTATTTTAAAAAATATAATATTTAGTTTTATTTAATATATGGATTTATCTTATTCCTTCTCCCATCTTTTAAACATATCATTATCTATCTTTAGGACATCCAAGACTTTTCCAACTATGAAATTGGTCATGTCGCTTATGTCTTTAGGGTCA
Organism: Methanobrevibacter ruminantium M1; assembly: GCF_000024185.1. Taxonomy (NCBI): domain Archaea; kingdom Methanobacteriati; phylum Methanobacteriota; class Methanobacteria; order Methanobacteriales; family Methanobacteriaceae; genus Methanobrevibacter; species Methanobrevibacter ruminantium. The sequence continues at coordinate 1,694,656 of NC_013790.1, read as the reverse complement.
TGATAGAAGGCAGGCATTGCAGGAAGGATTATGCCTCCTTCCTTAGATATCCTAAGCATGTTTTCAAGGTGGACATCCCTTAATGGAGTTTCCCTTGGAACCAGAACAAGGGTGCGTCTTTCCTTAAGGGCAACATCTGCAAGGCGAGTTATGGAATTGGATGCATAGCCGTTGGCTATTGCTGATACTGTCTTCATGGAACATGGTATGATTACAGCAGAGTCAAACTTGAAAGATCCGCTGTTTACAGAGGAGTCTATCTCTTCAGATTCAAAATAGTGGTCTGCTAATGATTTGATTTCTTCTACTGATTCTTCCAATTCATATTCGATTACAATCTTGGCAGGATTGCTTATAAGCAGTCCTGTTTCTATTTTAAGTTGCTTAAGTGCTTTTAAGAGTTCCACTCCATAGATTACTCCGCTTGCACCTGTAATTGCTATAATAATCATTATTTCCTCTCAATTTATAATTTAAAATTATGCTTTTTTTTTTAGTTTGATTTAATAATTCTTTTATGGTTTTTTCTTTTTAATCAAACAATTTGGACTGGTTAAAGTGAATTGTATCATACCTTCTCACTTCTTCAGGCAAGTCCAAATAGTTTTCCAGCTTGATTCTTTTGGTCTTTTCAAGGTCTTCCTTAGGCACATAAAGGCAAATGTCTGGGGAATTGAATCTTGCGCTGCTTAAAGCACCTACAATGCTTGAAATCTCATTCAAATGATATAATTTATCTCCAAAGGACACCCAGGTTTTCATCTCATCAAATCTAGGATATTCCGGAAGGTTGATAATGAGATAGTTTCTGTCTATATTGAAGTCCTGGCTGATTTCCTCTTCGGCCTTAAGCAACTCTTCCTTGCTTATTTTAAATATCTTGTCTGGGTTCTCAAATCTGTTGACTGGAATTGACTTTGCAACCTTCAAGAGCCTTCTGTTGTCAATGCGCTCCATAATGTCCCTTGAGAATCCTTCAGAGTTTCTGCACATGCTTATCATGTCTGCATCGTCATATTTGTACATCTCTTTAGGATTTAAAATGTCCTGATGAATCATATGCCTTAGGCATCTTCTAAACATTGCATTGACAATTCTTGTGGTGTGGTGCTGATATACGCTTGGATACATAAGATATCTTGCAACAAGTGCTGCTTCTGCAGCTTGAACCCCTTTTATGTCTAAAATCAGTTCCCTTTCTAGCTTCAGATTGCTGATGATTCTTTCGGTATCAATCACTCCATAAGCCACTCCTGTATAGTGGGAATCTCTGATTAGATAGTCCATTCTATCCATATCCAGCTCTCCAGAGATGATCGGTCCCAATTTACCTTTTCCATTGATGATGTCGATTATTTCACTTGTGTTGAATTTTTCAGAGAGCTTATCTGCAAGGGAAGTGTTCTTGACAACAAATGCAGTTAGCTCCTCATGGGGAACATCAAACACTGCTTCGGATACATGGGAGAATGGTCCATGTCCTGCATCATGGAGAAGTCCGGCTATTCTAACTAAGTCCTTGTCGTCATCGTTAAGCTCAAGCTGATCTGCCAGCTTGCTTGCAAGATGCATGGTTCCGATTGAATGCTCAAATCTGGAGTGATTTGCTCCTGGATAGATTAGATAGATGAATCCTAATTGCTTCACTCTTCTAAGGCGCTGTAATTGAGGATAGTCTAAAATTTCAAGTTCAAATGAATTTAAGGGGAGGTTTCCATGAATACTGTCTCTGATGAATTTCTTATTTGCAGACATATTATCACCTAGTGGAGGTTTATTTGGCGGTTGTTTCTATAATAATGAATTGTTCATTTCTTTTTTTTGCTGTAAGTTGTATAGGAATGAATTGTTCATTTCTTTTATGATATATAATATGTTAAGCCTAATAGAATTAATAATATTTATAAAAGACTTATTTAATATAGTTTACTAAATTCTAGTAATTATTTGCTTTTTATATCTAATTTTTATACAATATTATTAAAATTTTATAGTTTTAAACAATTTTTATATCTTTTTTGAATATTGGTTTGATTTTCTTAGCTTTTTCATTTTTCGCTATGTCCTTTTTTATAGTTCGGGGACCTATTTTTATCGAATCAATCTTTTCATGCTTTTTTATTTTATTAATATGCAATAGTTTTTACATTTTCATATTGAACTTATTTTTGACTTTATTTTTTACGATATGAATAAAATAAGGAAATCGATAGAAATTTATTTTTTTCTAAAAAAAAGATACATTTATATAGTATTAAGTTTAATTATTAACTATGTACAAAATTTGAATGAAAAAATTGTACAAAATTATTTTGGTGATTAACATGGTAATTAGTGCAAGAAACGGATTAACAGGAAAAATCGATAGTATAAAATTAGGAGAAGTAATGGCAAGTATCAAAATAGCAGTAGATGAACCTGCTATAATTACTGCAATCATTACTAAAGAATCTGCAGAAGACTTAGGTTTAGCAGAAGGTGACAAAGTTAAAGCAATTATTAAATCCACTAATATTATGGTGGAAAAATAAGTTTTTAACGATTTTTATTCTTTATTTGCTTTTTATTAAGAAAATTTTATTTTATAATAATTTTTCATTTGTTTAATAAAAGCAATAAAAACTATACAAAATTTAAATAAGACTATAAATAAATATATATTTGAAAAATTATATTATAATATACTGGTGATATTATGGCGATCAGTGCAAGAAACGGATTAAAAGGAAAAATTGAAGATGTGAAATTAGGTGCAGTAATGGCTAGCATCAAAATTGCAGTTGACGAACCTGCTGTAATTACAGCTGTCATTACTAGAGAATCTGCTGAAGAATTAGCTTTAGCTGAAGGTGACGAAGTAAGTGCAGTTATTAAGTCCACTGAAATCATGGTGGAAAAATAATTGTGATTGAAGAAGAAATATCAATTTAAAAAAAGAAATATACAATTAAAAGGTGATTTGAATGGCAATTAGTGCAAGAAATGGTATTAAAGGTACTGTAGAAAGTGTAAAATTAGGTGAAGTAATGGCTAGCATCAAGATCAAAGTTGAAGACCCTGCTTTAATCACTGCAGCAATTACCGCTGAATCTGCTGAAGAATTAGAATTAGCTGTTGGCGATGAAGTAAAGGCTATCATTAAATCTACTGAAATCATGGTAGCGAAATAGATAGATTGAATTAAATCGATTGATGAATTTTAAAAGCAAATATATGCTTTGTCCAGATTAAATTTAATTTGGGGAATTTAAAAAACAATATTTATTAAAGGTGATTTGAATGGCAATTAGTGCAAGAAACGGATTAAAAGGAAAAATTGAAGATGTAAAATTAGGAGAAGTAATGGCAAGCATCAAAATCGCAGTGGATGAACCTGCTGTAATCACTGCTGTTATTACTCGTGAATCTGCTGAAGAATTATCTTTAGCTGAAGGTGATGAAGTAAGTGCAGTTATTAAATCTACTGAAATCATGGTAGAAAAATAATTGTGAATTTAAGAAGAAAATTCAATTTAGTTAGGTAATTTATTTAAAAGGTATTTAGGTAATTATTTTTTTTTAAAAAAAAATTTAAGGTGATTTATATGGCAATTAGTGCAAGAAATGGTATTAAAGGTACTGTAGAAAGTGTAAAATTAGGTAAAGTTATGGCAAGCATCAAGATTAAAGTGGAAGATCCTGCTTTAATTACTGCAGTCATTACTAAAGAATCTGCAGAAGACTTAGACTTAGCTGTTGGCGATGATGTAAGTGCTATCATTAAATCTACTCAAGTTATGGTAGCTAAATAGATTTAATAAAACTTTATTTATTTTATTTTACAAAATATATTATTTAATAAATTTATTCTAATAAATAATTTTAATAAATTTATTCACATAAAAACAATTTATAATAAATTTATTCTAATAAATAATTTTAATAAATTTATTCACATAAAAACACTCAATAATAAATTTATTTTTAAAAATAACTCATTTAATAAATTTATTATTCAATTTCACTTTTTTTAATTTATATTTATTATATAATCTTTTTATCAAGTTTTAATCTAGTTGTCAATTTATTTGACAACTATTTAAAATGAGCTTTTTTTTATTAAAACTTTCTAAATTATTTATTTATTTAAAAAAAGATAATAACAGGATTATCCTCCTGCCATTATGATTTTAGTTCCTTGATTGGAAAGCTCCTCTTTTTTAAAGTCAATCTCATGCTTGACTCTTTCCACAACTTCAGTAAGGGCTTCCAAGGTTTCTCCTCTGTGAGGTCCAAGAACAACAACTAGGAATAACTGATCTCCAGTATAGAACTCTCCAATGAAATGGATAACGCTTATTTCAAATACTCCATGCTTTACTTTAGCGGTTTCTACGATAGATTCTATCTGTTCAAGTCCTTTTTCCTTGTCTGGAAGTGTTAAAGTAAGCTTATCAACGGTTAAATTCTCTTCTTCTCCTCTTACAATTCCTTCAAAACTGTAGATGGCTCCTGCTTCGTCCACTCTGTCGGACTTTTTAATCTCTTCTATTAAATCGCCTATTGTAAAGTATTCGTCATCTTTTTCAACAATCTTAATTACCATTTTATCAACCTATAGTTTTCTCTTAATTAATTTTGTATTTATTGACTAATATAATTTATTTATATTTTGACTCTTTTCACTTATAAATATAACTATTGTTATAAATTTCTAAATTCAAATAGTTTTTAAATTCAGATAGTTTTTAAATTCAAAATTTTTTAAGCTTAGCTTAAATCGTTTAAAAAATAAAAAAAAGCATGAAAAGAAATTATAATTCACTGATTTCCTTTTTATTAAGGTGTTTTATTCTATCCACACCATTTATCTCTTCAATAATTTCAACTGTAGCCTTAGGAACCAATGATTGCCAATCCTCATCCATCAATATTCTTTTTCTAATTTCAGTTCCGGAAAGGACTTTTCTATCAAACAATTCAGGAGCGATTACTTCATATCCCTCTTCGGAAAATAGGACTTGAACAAGGGAATTTCCGCTATAGACCTTCTTGAAAGGAGGGCTGACCATCTCAACCTGAGAAACCCATAGCTTGTTGCGGTTGATGTCCTCTATAGGGATTATATATGTTTTATTCAAGTCAATCCCTTCCTCTATTAGGGCATTTCTCATCATCAAAACTCTTTCCCCTGCAGTGAATGGATCTTTTAGCTCATGGCTTAACTGAGCACTTCCAATTCCGATTATAATCTCATCGACTTCCTCTAAAGTCTCCTTTATAACTTCAATATGTCCATTATGAACAGGCTGCATTCTTCCAATTAATAAGCCACGGTTTTTTCTTTTCATTGTATTTAGTTTTATAATTTATATTATTTAATGCTTATTTTTTATGCAAACTTATAGATTCTCTCTTTTGAATAAGTTCCATTGTCCATTGCATTTAATCCATATTTTAAAATAATTGTTAAAATTTAATCTAATTTAATTATATTTAATTAAATGTATACTTTTATACATAGACTTAATCAATAATATTTATTTAAAATTTAAGAAAACCTTATAATTTTTTTAATAAAAATAAGCAATAAAAATTAAAATAAACCTATAAGTATTTTTTATTAGAAATTACAAAGTCTAATTATAAAAACTATATTTAATCAATTGATTGTAAATTAGATATTTTTTTAACGCTTTTAATTAATCAACCAGTGTGGAAAGACTATGTATAATGAAAATGTGGCATCAAAGACTAAGAAAATATTAGATAGCGCTCTTGACGGGCCTATCTCAGTTGAAGATGGGAATTACCTAATGAATCTAAAGGGTTCAGAGATTTTTCCGCTTTTGGCTACTGCAGATGCGATACGTGAAAAGGTGGTTGGAGATAATGTTACATTTATCAACAATTGCAATATCAACTTTACAAATATCTGCAAGGTCCGCTGCGGATTCTGCGCTTTCGGAAAGGATGCAGATGATCCTGACGCTTATCATCTAAGCGATGAGGAAATATTAAAGAAGGCTGAAGGTGCAGTGAGGACTGGAGCTCGCGAATTCACATTGATGGGAGGGGTCCTTGAGGATGCAGACATTGAATACTATGAGCATCTTCTCAAGCTCTTGAAGTCTGAATATCCTGATATTGAGATTCATGGATTTTCCCCAATGATGATTAAGGATGCTGCATTGAAAAGTGAAATGCCTATAGAGGAAGCATTCAAGATACTCAAAAAGGCAGGCCTTGGAACATTGCCTGGAACTGCAGCTGAAATATTGACTGACCGTTCAAGAGAGATTATATGCCCTAAGAAGGTCACAACACAGGAATGGATAGACATTATTAAGACAGCCCATAATGCAGGGATAACTGGCTCTGCTACAATGATGTACGGCCATATTGAAACAATGGAAGAAAGGGTTGAGCATTTGGACATTCTTAGAAATATCCAATTGGAAACCGGCGGCTTCAATGAGTTCATTCCAATGACATTCATGCATGAATACTCTCCCATATTCCTTGAAGGACAGGAAAACTTAGGAGCAACTGGAACTCAAGACCTTAAGCTTTATGCAGTTAGCAGACTCATGTTTCATGACATTATTCCAAACATTCAAGTCTCTTGGGTAAAGATGGGATTCAGATTTGCACAGGTGTCTCTTTTGGCTGGTGCAAATGATTTAGGTGGAACTTTAGGTGGAGATGAATTGTCTGAAGCATCTGGTGCTCCAGATGGTGTTGATGCAAGTATAAAAGACCTAAGTAGACTTGTAAGAGACTTAGGCAGAGTCCCTCTAGAAAGAAACTCTGAATATACTGAATTTTATCCTATTGAATTATAAAAACTTTAAACTATTTTTTTAGGATCTGGTTGTTTAAAACCTGATTCTCATTTATTTTTATTTAGGATTTGGATTATTCCAAATCCAATCCTTTTTCAATCATTTTTTCCTTTAAAATAGCCATATTCTCTTTTACATCATCCTCTGCAACTCTTTGGATGACTCTTTCATTTTCAATAAATCTCTTTTTATATTCTTCCTTTTTCTCATCATCGATGATGTCAACTCTTGTATAGTCAACTAATGACTCAAGGAATGCAAATAGTCCTCTGTTTAGTGCCTTGGCTCCTTGCCTATTGATGATTATCTTCAATGGCTCTGCCTTTATGATATAATTCTTTGCCCCTTCATTTACATGGTCATGTTCCGGCTTCATCTCTTCAATGGATTTTACAAGGGCAATGAAGTAAGCATCTGCATTTTTCAAATAAACAATGTCATCATCCTTAACGAATTCCTCTTCCTTCAGATTGTCATAAAGGGATCTTGCAAAGACTGAAGGGTCATTTGTAATGTTTACTACAAAGATTCCTGTCTCTTGAATGTTTTTTAAGGTCTTGCTTCCTTCAAATATCCTTGCAGCAACATCGTAGTCTCCAATGTATTTCAATCCGATTGGAGCAGCGTCCATTTCACCTGCCTTGTTCATGGTGGTGTAGATGGTCTCATATCTTCCTCCAGCCTTTATTCCAATGCTTTCTAAACTAAATGACATGATTTACCTCTTTTAAGACTTTATTTCATTTTTTTATGTAAATATTATATTTTTTTATTTTACTTGTTTTGGTCATTTGACAATTTTCCATTGCTCTATTTTATTCACTTGTTGGTCATTTGACAATTTTCCATTGCTTATCTTTTCATTTATCTTTATCCTTCTAGTTTTTCATATGAAAAGTATTCAAAATTATGCTTTCTCACTTCTTCAATGACCTTTTCACGATCTTGAGGATATTCATCCAAATACAATCCAATGAAGTATGTTTGAGCATCAAAGAGTATCTTTAGGAAGTGGACATAGAGTTCATCGCTTTTATCAACTTGTTTATAGCTTTCATTAATGTCATCGATGACCTTCAATCGGTCCAGTACATTGAATTGATAGGAAGTTTCCTGTCTTGAAATGGAACCGCTTCGCCTTATTCTATAATAGACAGCTCCTTCTTCCTTGCTTACAAAATAAAATTCAAAATGATTCTTTGGATATAGCCTTGCATAATAGGAAACGTCAACTCCATTGTTGAGATTTGGATTGAAGTCAGTTCCCTTAACGGCTAATGCTGGAATTATCTTTGCAGTTGTTATGATGGAAAGGTTAGTCAGTTTTACAACAACATCATTGAATATGCCTTCCCTGTTCATGGAATATGGGACAAGGCGAGACCCTATCTCTTCTCCAGTTTCCTCATCGATGTCGATGAAATTAGAGAGCACAACCCTATTTGGAGCTATATGGTCATAAAGGGCTTTTAGATAATTATCGCTGATGAAGTCGTCATCATCAAGAAATCCTATATATTCCCTTTTTGCAATCCGAATTCCAATGTTTCTTGCATTGGACACTCCCCCTTCGCTTGTATAGCTAATTATTATGTTCATGTCAGGATTTGATTTTGCAAAATCAGTTAATATGTCTATTGTGGAATCCATTTCTCCATTGACGATGAAGATTACTTCAAAAAGGTCTTTTGAAATTGTTTGCTTTTCCAAGGACTCTAAAAGAGGCTGAATATGATTTTCTCCCTTATAGCTAGGAATGATTAGGCTAATTCCCTCTTCAAGTTCAGGACTAAGCTCATTGTTTTTAAACTCCAATTCCTCATTTTTTAGCTTTAATTCCTTATTTTCCTTTTTCAATTGATTTGCCTTATCTTTGTAATGATTGAATTGATCGCTCTTGGATAAAATTAGATTCTTCATTCCCATGTTTCTACCTCTTAACAATACATTTTGGGATTTATTAGATAAAATTTATTCTAGTTCTATATAATATTTGGATTTGTTTATTATTAAATGTTATTAATTCTTATAAACCCTTTTTAATCTTATTAATTATTTTTCATAGGTTTTAAAATGATTAAATCCATTAAAATCAATCTAAATAAAAAAATCCAAATTTTTCTTTCTTTTTAACAAATAAGAATTTTTAACGAATAATTCATTTTTTAAGAAAATTTTAAAAACTTTTATATATTTTAAAAGTCATATATTATTAATACAATTTAATATAATTATACTATATTAATTATATTAATTATTAATTAAATTATTCTCGAATAAGAGTCTATCTGTAGTCTTTTGAGAAATGATTTTTAGTTTTGTGAAAATATTTGGAGTTTTAGGTATTTAGAGTTAAAGGAAAAACAGGTTGAAATTATGAATATTAATTTAAAAAAAATCACATTCTTATGTTTGGTTTTAGTTCTAATCGGTTTGATCTCATTTAATTCAATCAGCGCTAATGATTTAGGCACTGTATTGGAGGATAATGATAATAACGGATTAAATGACTTAAATAATGATGATTTTATAAATTCAGATGTGAATTCAGATAGTATAAATAAAGAAGCAATTTCTAATTTAAAAAGTTTAAATAGTCAGGATGAATCTACATCTTCTGATTCTAATAATTCTGCTAGTTCTAATTCTAATAGTTCCGTTGCTTCTAGTTCTAATAGTTCTGCAAGTTCTAATTCTGCTAATTCTAATAGTTCTACTAGTTCTAATTCTGCTAATTCTAATAGTTCTGTAAGTTCTAATTCTACTAATTCTAATAGTTCTGCAAGTTCTAATTCTACTAATTCTAATAGTTCTGCAAGTTCTAATTCTACTAATTCTAATGCTAACACCAATAACTCCAGTTCAGATGCATCTAAAACTCAAACTATAAAATTATCCTCTCAAGAGGAAAGTGCCCTTAATGAGTTCTTAAATGCAATCAAAACAACTACTAAAGGCACAATTGTTCTAAAAAACGATTTGGTCCTTAATCAAACTATCTCACTTAATAACAATATTACAATAGATGGTAGGAATCATTCCATAAGCTCCTTAGATGTTACAAACATGTTTAAGACCTTTGCAAAGATCACACTTAAAAACATTGTCTTTACAAACTATCATGAAATAGAGAATTTAAGGGCAATACTTAACTCTGGAGAATTGACTGTCCTCAATTGCCAATTCAATGGATTTTCATATCTTACAAACGGCTCAGCTATCTATAACAGCAAAAAGCTTACCGTTCAAGGGACTAAGTTTAATAACAATTATGTCAATAACAGCGGAGGGGCCATCTATAGCACAGGAACCCTGACTATAAACAATTCCTCATTCAACAAAAATCATGCAGGCAAAAATGGTGGAGCCATCTATTCCACTTTAAACCTAATCCTAAACCAGTCTGTCTTTAGCAATAATTCCGCTAATGAAAGCGGAGGAGCTCTCTATTCAAAAGGCAGCGGATTAAATATAAAATATTCCCGATTTAATAATAACTCTGCATCATTAAATGGAGGTGCGCTCTACAGCTCATCCAACAGTACGGTGATTTCCTATTCAAATTTCGTTTCAAACTTTGTGGAAGCCTATGATAAAGCAAGCAATGGAGGGGCTGCATTTATCTATTATGGATCTAAAATTGCATATTCAAACTTCACATCTAACCATTGTAAAACAACTCTTACAAACAGTTCTCAGAAAAAGTCAATTCAATCAATGGGTGGAGCTTTATTCTATTATGGTGGAAATCATACTTTAAGCTTCTCTAATTTTAATAAGAACTCTGTAGAAAACGACGGAGGTGCTGTGCGCATAGCCAAAAATGTAGGGAAATTTACATTGAACAAATGTAATTTCACAAATAACAACGCATCCTATGAGGATGGGGGAGCAATTTCCTTAGCAACCCCAAACATCACAATCTCAAACTCCATTTTCAAGAATAACTTTGCAAATGAGGACGGAGGAGCTATTGACACATTCAGTCTAGGAAGCTATAAGGTAAATGTATTGATTAAGAATTGCCTATTCAATTCAAACACTGCATTCAAGGCAGCAGGTGCAATATATTTAGGAGTAAACACTGTCCAATCAATAGTAAACTCTAATTTCACATCAAATAAGGCAACCGTTGCAGGTGCATTCTATATAGAATCCATTTCAGTAAGCATTAGCAATTGCATCTTCTCATCCAATAAGGCAGACAATGTATCCAAAAAGACAATATATAACAAGCAAGGCAAGGTTGTCTCCCATTCAGGAGGGGCTGTATTCGTTAAGAATGGAAGTACAGTCACCATTAAAAACAGCCTTTTCAAGAGCAATAAGGCCACATCAGGTGGGGCCATAACCAATCATGGAAAGATGGTCATTGATAAGTGCAATTTCACAAGCAATTCTGCAACAAATGGTGGGGCATTATATGGCGGTGGAAAAACAAGCACAATAAGAAATTCCATATTCTATAAGAATTCAGCAACAAAAACTGGAGGAGCATTATTCATCAATGAAGGCAATGTCAATATGAAATCAAGCATGATAGTCTCAAACACTGCAAAATCCTATTCTGTCTACAGCACAGTTTCAATCACATTAAACAATAACTGGTGGGGAAACACATTGTCAATTAAGGACAAGTCCCCTAAGACTTTAGGATTGACCAATGTTAAAGTGAGCACTTGGCTTCATTTAAAAATAAGGGCTAAGACCACTAAGCTTGCTAAAGGAAAGACCACAACATTGACTATTGACTTAAGATATAATAATAACGATAAGCTTGTTTCAACTGCATTTAACAATCCTCTTACTTTGACTGTATCTGAAGGCACTTTATCTAGCAAGAAAGTGAATTTAAAAAATGGAAAGGCCACAGTTAAGTTTAAAAAGACCAATTCTAAGACTGCAGTTGTTAAGGTCAAGCTATTGGGAAAAACAGCACGTTGTACTATAAAGACTAAATAAGCCTTTATATTTATATTTTTTAATTTTTCTTAATTTCTATTTTTCATACCATGTTTTAATCTTTTTTTTTTAATTTTTCTTAATTTCTATTTTTCATCCCATTTTTAATCTTTTTTAATTTTTTATTGTGGATTTATATTTTAATCTTGTTTTTTTCTATTTTTTTAATTCAAATACTAGTTTTTAAAATAATATTTTAACTTGAATAATTATTATTTTTATAATTTAATAAAAGGTTTTAAATATTAACTAATATAAATTATATGTAGTATAAATTAATAAAAGATTAATTAAAAAAATCCTTAAGAATTTTATAAATTTTAATTAAAAGATGGCTAAAATTTTTATAGATTTTTATTAAAAAAATTCTAAAAATTTAATTAAGTTTAATTAATCTATTTTACAAAACTAAACTAATATTTACCTTATTTATAAAAATAAACTGTGATAAGCATGATAAGTATTAAAAACCTTTCTAAATCATATAAATTAGAAAATGGAGAAGAACTTCCTGCCTTAAAAAACATTAATCTGGAAGTTGAGGATGGAGAAATCCTAGGAATCATAGGAACCAGCGGATCTGGAAAGACCACACTTTTAAGAATATTAAGAGGGGTTGAAAAATTTGATGAAGGTGAATTCACCATAGGAAGATACACCATTAAGCCGGATTCCTCCCAATTTTATTATAATCAAGTCAAGAAGGAAACTGCAATCCACCTTCAAAGGTCATTTGGTATTTGGCCTGAAAGCGTGCTGGACAATGTTGTTCGAAAATTATACGGTGCCAAATACGGAGATGAGTCTGGAACTGACTTTGAAATAGCTCATGACCAATTTGACAAGGAAGCTATGGAAATCATAGAGCTTGTAGGCCTTGAGCATAAGGCTGATCATTTGGCATCTGTCTTAAGCGGAGGAGAAAAGCAAAGACTTATCATGGCTCGTCAATTGGCTAAAAAGCCTGCAGTAATGCTATTGGATGAACCTGCCACAATGGCATGTCCAAAGACAAAGCAGGAAATATTGGATGCAATCAAGAAAATCAATGATGAACTTGGAATAACCGTAATTCTCGTATCACACCTTCCGGAAATCCATAAGTTCCTAGCAGACAGGGTAGTCCTTATGGAAGACGGTGAGATAGTCAAAGACGGAGATGTCAACGAAGTGGTGGATGAGTTCCTTAAGGACATTGAGGAACCTGTTGACATAGACATCGAATCCACTGACGAAACCATAATTAAAGCAATAGATATTGACAAAAGGTTCTATTTGCTTAAGGGCAAAAACGTTCTCCATATGAAAGACGTCAACCTTGAAGTAAATAGGGGAAATGTGCTATCTCTAGTTGGCCCAAGCGGTGCAGGTAAGACTGTTTTGCTTAGGATGCTAGGAGGTCTTGACTATCCTGATAGTGGAGATGTTCTCTTCAAGCTTGTAAATAAGGAAGATGGAGAAGAAGAAATCAGATGGGTAAACATTGAAAATGCAAGCCTTGACAGGATGGAAATCAGAAGAAACCTTGGATTTATGCATCAGGAATTTGCATTGATGTATTACGCCACAATACAAAGTCAATTGGCTGTCAAGCTAGGATACAAAAGATGGGATATGGTAGAGGAAGCCAAAAAGAGAGCTAAGGAAAATGGCCTTCCAGATATCTTGCTTGATGCATTGTATCAATTGACAGACCTTCCGGAAAGGGAGGCTAAGGCACGTCTTGAACAGATTGGTCTTGACCCAACTATATTGGATGAATTATTCCCTAAATTCCCAGAAACTCAAATCAAGGAAGAGGTTAAGGACTTGTTTGAAGCCCTTGACTTGCCGCTCGATATCCTTCCAAGAAGGTCATATGAATTGTCAGGCGGTCAAAAGGTAAGGGCCATGCTTGCATTGGTTCTTGTTTCAAAGCCAGATATTCTCTTGCTTGACGAACCGTTTGGAGACCTTGACCCTAAGACATTGAGAATAGTTGCAAACTCACTTAAGAGAATCTGCAAAGAGTTTGGAACAACCCTTGTGATGGTTTCACATAATACAGACTTCATTAAGGAGCTAAGCAATAGGGCAGTGTTCATTGACCAAGGTCACCTAAAGGACGATAGCGAAGATGTTGATAAGCTTGTAGATGACTTCATTGGATTCTGTAAGGCTGATTACTTGATGTAAATTGATTTTTTGGAGAATCTTAATCTCAAAACATTTTTTCTTTTTTTTAAGCAAAAATTAATTATTAATCTAAATAGTTATTAGAGGAAATTATTTTTTTAATTTAAATAGTCTTAGTGGAAATTAATTATTTTAATCTAAATACTTATTTTTAGAGGATATTATGTTTAAAAATATTTTAGTGGCTAGTGATGGCTCAAAATGTGGAGACAAGGCAGTTGATATAGCTATTGATTTGGCTTCAAAGTATGATGCAAGGGTAGCTGCCCTTTATATCATGGATTTTGGCCTTGATTTGTCCTATGATGATATGGATGATGCAGGAGGGGCTGTATTGGATGATATCACAGCAAAAGGTAAAGAGAAGGATGTTGTTGTGGTTGAGCACATTATAACAGCAGATCCTATTCAAGATATGGAAACCATGATAAGAAAGATAAACCCTGATATAGCTATCTTTGGAGCTTTCGGCAAGTCCACAGACAAAGAGGACAAAATAAGATATGATAAGATAGGCAGAGTTGCCTTGAATGCATTAAAGGTGGCTAAAGTTCCGGTCCTTCTAGTAAAATAATATTTAACTCTTATGGGATGATTTCTTTGAAGACAATAGTAATCAATGCAGGTCCTAAAAAAAGAGGCTTCAATGCAGAGATGGCAAAGTCTGCTTTAAGGGGCGCCCAATCTGTTGGTGCTGAAGTGGAATTCATAGACTTATATCGTCTGAAGTTTACAGGCTGCTTGAGCTGTCTCATTTGCATGAGAGATGATTTTGAAAGCTGCAAATGCTTCCTTAGGGATGATCTTTCACCTTTGATTGACCGGATATTGGATGCAGATTGCCTTTTGATAGCTGCCCCAATCTTCTTTTCAAATCCCTCAAGCCATTATATGGCCCTTTTGGAGCGATTGATATTCTGCATAGTTTCAAACAAGGGAGAAAATCTTTTCAAGGGAAAGGTCAATGTAGGCCTTATCTATACATTCCATTATGATAAGGGCTATTTTGAAGAGTCTGTCCGCCCTCATTTCAAGCATTCAGAGGACATCTTAAAGATGCTCAATGGAGAAGTGGAAATCTACTCAGCAGAATATGATTCCAAGAAAACCTATTCCACAAGCTTTGATGGCGAAATTAGTTCGGAAGATGAATGTTTCACTCTCAATTTAGAAAAAACCTATGAAATCGGTGCTAAATTAAGCAATTAATTAACTGGATTATCCATTAATACTTTTTTTATTTATTTTCTTGTTATTTAATAAAACATTTTATATATTATTAAATTCAAACTATAATTATAAATAATTAGGGAGGTAATGCCATGGCTCAACACAGATGTACTATTTGCGGATATGTATACGACAGTGAAACTGGTGAAGAAAGAAGAGATCTTGCTGCTGGAACCGAATGGGAAGATGTACCTGACGATTTCACCTGCCCATTATGCGGTGCAGTCAAAACCATGTTCAGAGCTCAATAGACTTTCTAAACTAGTCTCAAACAGTATTTTAAAAATTTTTATTTTTAATCAATTCAAATCAATTATTTTTTTAATTTTTAATTTTAATGATTTTTTTAAGCTAAACATGATTTAAAATTTAATTAATTTTTTATTTCAATGATTTTTTTAAGCTAAACATGATTTAAAATTTAATTAATTTTTTTATTTCAATGATTTTTTTAAGCTAAACATGATTTAAAATTTAATTAATTTTTTTTTATTTTAATGATTGTTTTAAGATAATAATGATTTAAAATTTATATTAACAATTCTCATATGAGAAGGTGAAAAAATGGTTTTTGTATGTGACATTTGTGGATATGAATACAATCCAGAAGCTGGCGACCCAGATAATGGAATTGAACCAGGAACTGCATTTGCAGACTTACCAGATGATTGGACTTGTCCATTATGTGGTGCAGAAAAAGCAGATTTCGTAGAAGAATAATCTAATTTATTAGTCTATGAAATTTTTGAAAATTCTAAAATTTATTTTTTAATTTAAAGGTGAAACAATGGTAAATGAAAAAATGGAAGCAGCATTAAATGCACAATTAAACGCAGAAGTTTACTCTGGATACTTATATTTATCTATGGCAGCTTACTTTGAAGATGTTGATTTAGCAGGATTTGCTAACTGGATGAGAGTTCAAGCAGCAGAAGAATTGGAACACGGAATGAAATTCTATGACTATCTCATTAGAAGAGGAGCAAGCGTTACCCTTACTGCTATTGACGCTCCACAAACCGAATGGGAATCTCCATTAGCAGCATTTGAACATGTTTTAGAACATGAAAAAATGGTTACTGGTTTAATCAACGATTTAGTGGACTTAGCTATTGAAGAAAAAGACCATGCTACCAACAACTTCTTACAATGGTTTGTTGAAGAACAAGTTGAAGAAGAAGAAAACGCTATGGAAAACTTAGCTAAACTCAAATTAGCTGGCGACGACAACTCTTTATTATACAAACTCAATGAAGAGTTTGCAGGTCGTGGAGCTGCAGAATAGTTCCACCTTTTCCGACCCTTCGGGCCGCAAAAGCTGGACCAAAATTTTTATTTCGGTTTTTTAAACCATCTTTTTTTTTAAAAGAGAAGTTTACACTTCCTTTTTCTAAAGGAAGTTCCACTTTCCTTTTTTAGGGAAGTTTATACTTTTCTAATTTTTTAATTATTCTAATACTAACTATAAATACTTTTATAACTCACATTCATTCAAATTATCTTATTTTATCCAAATATTGATTTTAAGGTCTTGTCATGTATAAAGATGCAATTTTAGTCAGGGGAGCTAAAGTACACAATCTAAAGAACATAGATGTGGACATTCCTCTTGGAAAGATAGTGGCTATAGCTGGAGTCTCTGGAAGCGGAAAGTCTTCCCTAGCCCTTGGAGTTCTGTATGCAGAAGGATCCAGAAGATACCTTGAGGCCCTATCCACATATACAAGACGAAGGATCACCCAATCTGAAAAGGCCAATGTGGAATCTGTCCAATATGTTCCGGCAGCTCTTGCATTGCATCAGAGACCTAATGTTCCAAATATAAGAAGCACCTTTGGGACTTCAACAGAGCTTTTAAATTCCTTAAGGCTGCTATACTCTCGCTGTGGCAGCTATATATGTCCAAATGGACATATCCTCAAGCCTTCATTGAATGTTGCAAGGGAGATTGAGCTTGAATGTGATGTCTGTGGCGAGAGATTCTATGGTCTTGGAGCTGAGGAATATGCCTTCAATTCAGATGGGGCATGTCCCAATTGTAGCGGAACTGGAATAGAACGTGTCATTGACGATTCCACACTTGTT
This sequence comes from Methanobrevibacter ruminantium M1, assembly GCF_000024185.1. Taxonomy (NCBI): domain Archaea; kingdom Methanobacteriati; phylum Methanobacteriota; class Methanobacteria; order Methanobacteriales; family Methanobacteriaceae; genus Methanobrevibacter; species Methanobrevibacter ruminantium. The sequence goes on along the minus strand of NC_013790.1, from coordinate 1,677,380 downwards.
CCAAATGAAAACAAGACCTTGGAGGAAGGTGCAGTTGAATCATGGAACATGTTTGGAATAAACTGGATGTATCATGTGGCTGGAGAGCTTGGAGTGAGGGTGGATGTTCCCTTTAAAGATTTAAGCGATAAGGAAAAGGAAATCGTTTATAAGGGACCCTCTGTAAAGAGATACATTAACATTCCATCTAAGAACGGAAAGCTATTTGAGTTGAATGCAGAATACAGAAATGCCCATAGGGCAGTTGAAGAGGCATTGAAGAATGCCAAGACTGAAAAGGGGCTTACTAGAATAAACAAATATCTAAAGATAAGGGAGTGCAGCCAGTGCCATGGCACAAGGCTTAATAAAAGAGCAAATTCAACTCTTTTAGGTGGAATAAACATTAGCCAAGCCTGTCAGATGACTCTAGAAGATATCGTCAAATGGATTCCTAATGTCATAAACAATCTGCCAAAGGAAATGCAAGATATGGCAAATAACATTGCAGAGGAGTTTATGGACAATGCCAAGATATTGCTTGACTTGGGGCTCAGCTATATCTCACTTGATAGGCCAAGCAATACCCTTTCCACTGGAGAGCTTCAGAGGGTGCAGCTTGCCAGAACCCTTAGAAACCCTACAACAGGGGTTCTATATGTTTTGGATGAGCCTTCAATAGGTCTTCACCCTGCAAATGTGGAAGGCCTGATAAAAGTCATGAACAGGCTGATAGAGGATGGAAATAGCATAATACTTGTAGATCATGACGTTAGGATATTAAGGATAGCAGACTATCTGATTGAGTTAGGTCCTTCAGCAGGTTCAAATGGGGGAAAGATAATTGCTGAAGGCACAATAGATGAAATAAATAAAAATAAAGAATCATTGATTTCAGGATTCCTCTCAAATGAGGAAAAGATTATAATTAGGAAAAAGTCAGATAAGAACTCCATATTCAAAAACGGATCCATTGACATTTCAACTTGCCAAATCCACAATGTAAAGCCTATGGATATTAGTTTTCCTAAAGGAAAGCTCACTGTAGTAAGCGGAGTTTCAGGAAGCGGCAAGACCACATTGCTCCTTGAATCATTGTATCCAGCAGTTAAATCATTGATAAATGATGAAAATATCCCTAACAATATAAAATCCATCGATGCAAAGAATATTAATAAAATAGAACTTATCGATAGCGTTCCAATAGGAAAGAATGTGAGAAGCACAGTATCAACCTATAGTGGAGTATTGGATGACTTGAGAAAGATATTTGCCAAATTGGACTCCTCTATTGAAAGGAATCTGAAGGCATCTGACTTTTCATATAATACAGGCAGCCTGAGATGTCCATCCTGCAACGGCACAGGAACAATCTCTATGGATGTCCAGTTCCTCCCTGATGTGGAGATAACTTGCCCTGACTGCAATGGCCTTAGATATTCAGATGAAGCTGGTGAAATAATGTTAGGTCATCTTTCCATTTCAGATATAATGGCATTGACAATAGATGAGGCCATTGATGAACTGTCCAATATTGAAGATGAGAGTATAGATCCTCTTTTAAAAAGAGCGATAAATAAATTGGCTAAACTGTCCAATTTAGGCCTTGGATACCTTACAATCGGAGAGTCAACACCAAGTCTTTCAGGTGGGGAAGCTCAAAGGTTAAAGCTTGCATCTGAAATAGGCAAATCCCAAAGGAATTCAATATTCATCTTTGATGAGCCTTCCATAGGTCTTCATCCATTGGATGTGAAGGTATTGCTTAATGTATTCCAGACATTAATAGATGACGGAGCAACAATCATAGTAATAGAGCATGACCTTGATATAATTGCAAATGCCGATTATATAATTGATATTGGAATAGATGACAAGCATATGGGTGGAGAGATACTTGCAAAGGGAACTTTAGAAGATATTCTTAATTCTAAGGATAGTCTGACTGCTAATTATTTAAATGAGATTAATTTATAGTTATTTTCTTCTATTTTGAATTTATTATTGAGTTTGTGTTTTTTTTGGCAGTGGGTTACAAGTTTTTTGTGTTTTTGTGTTTTTTTTGGCAGTGGTGTTACAAGTTTTTTGTGTTTTTGTGTTTTTTTTGGCAGTGGTGTTACAAGTTTTTTGTGTTTTTGTGTTTTTTTTGGCAGTGGTGTTACAAGTTTTCATAATTTGATTTAAAATTTAAAAATCAAAATTTAGAAATTTATTTTTATTATAAAAAACAAATTAAAATTATAATTATTATACTTTTTAATCATATTAATCTATTAAAAAAAGAAAAGGAGGAGGCTAAGCATGGTAAAAGTATGTATTATTGGAGTTACAGGAGTTATAGGTAAAAATGTAGCTTTTAAATTGGCAAGAGCAGACACTGTAGACGAAATAGTGTTCTTTACAAGGGAAAAAAGCCTATCAAAAGCAAAAGGAGAGATATATGACATGTATGATGCATTGGCTGCAGAGGATATTGACTGCAAGCTCACTCCAACTTCAGATTATAAGGATATGGCTGGCTCTCAAATTATCCTTATAACAGCAGGGGCTCCAAGAAAAGAGGGAATGGAAAGAAGCGACTTGGCACATACAAATGCACAGATTGTCTATAACTATGCAAAGCAGATAGCAATCCATGCTCCAGATTCAATCATTCTAATTGCAACAAATCCTGTGGATGTTATGACTGCAGTGGCTCTTGAAGCCTCTGGATTTAATAAGAAAAGAGTCATCGGCCTTGGAAACCACTTGGATTCATTAAGATTAAAGACATATTTTGCAAGACGCCTGGACATAAACAGCAGTGAGGTTCATACAAGGGTTGTTGGCGAACATGGTGAAAGGATGGTTCCTCTTTTAAGCTCTACAACAATAGGGGGTATTCCTCTAAAGTACTTTATCAAGGATGTGAAACTAGACCTTCCAGATATTGTGAAGACCCTTAGAAATGCTGGAAACACTATCATTTCAAAGAAAGGGGCAACCGAGTATGGCCCTGCCTATGCAATATCAAACTTGATTACCACAATCATTACAAACATCCATAAGATACTTACTGTAAGCATGTATCTTGAAGGAGAGATAGCAGATGTTGAAGGAGTCTGCTTAGGTGTTCCGGTTGTATTATCTAAAAAAGGAGCTGCCATGATTGTTCCTATTCATATGAATGACTATGAGGTAAATAAGTTTCAAATAGCTGCAAATCATGTCAGGGAACTTACTAATGAAGTTCTTGAAAGATTAGAAAAATAGTGGTTTAACTATTTTAATTATTTTTAATTATTTTTTAATTTAAAAAGATTTAATCTATTTTTTATAAAAAAAGAAGAATTTGAAATTTATAATAATAGATAAAATTATAAATTTCAATTTTTAATTTTTAACTGTTTTTAGAATTTATTTATAAATTTAAGGTTTTGTGCTGTTTTTAAATTTAAATAAGTCTAATTCAAATTATAAATTATAAACTTCTTCTGCAGGTACTAAAGGCACCTTATAAGCAGTTAAAATACCAATCAAATTGTCTAAATCATCTGCTTGCAAAAGAAGAATGGCCTTTTCAGTTTTCTCATGAGTGAAAGCATAAAGATATTCAAGATCAATCTCTTCGTCCTTGATAATTTTCAAGACAGTTGAAAGTCCACCTGGAGTGTCATCAAGCTCTGCTCCAATGATTGGAGTCATTTTAACTATATGGTCGTTTTCTTCAAGAATGTCTTTAGCCTTTATAGGGTCTTGAACAACAAGCCTTAAAATGCCGAATTCGGTAGTGTCTGCTAAAAACAATGCTCTGATGTTGATGTCATTTTTAGCAAGCAAATTCAATGTATTGTAAAGTTTCCCTCTTCTGTTTTCTAAAAATATGGATAATTGTGTTATTTTATACATTTTTAAAACTTCCTGATTAAATTATATTGATTAGTGTAATTACTTTGTCAATAAGCTTATAATGTAGGTTATGTTTTTTAATAAGCCTCTTTTTAATAGAATCTGTCTAGTGTAAGTTACGTTTGTCAATAACTCTTTGTATTTTACCTTTTGTACTTCTTGGAATGCTCTTAGGAGCTACTAAACTAACATTAACTGCAATTCCAGTCTCATTTTGAATATATTCTCCAATCTTTCGTTTTACAGCCATCATCTCTTTGATGTCATCTGAAAATAGGGATGCAGAAGCTTCCACCTTAATTTCAATTTCATCCATAATGTCTGGCCTTGTGACTATGATTTGATAGTGAGGCTCAATATTGCTGACCTTAAGAAGGGCCTTTTCGATTTGTGATGGGAAGATGGCAACTCCTTTGACCTTGATCATGTCATCTGACCTTCCGGTGATTCTTTCCATTCTTGCAAGTGTCCTTCCGCATTTGCAGGTGTCATAGTGAAGTGCTGTAAGGTCCTTTGTTCTAAATCTTATTATAGGCATGCTTTCCCTTTCAAGATTGGTCAATACCAATTCTCCATGTTTGCCTTCAGCTAAGGTCTCTCCGGTTTTAGGATTGATGATTTCCGGATAGAAGAAATCTTCAGCAATGTGCAATCCGTTTTGAGCAGAACATTCTATACCTACTCCCGGACCCATAAGTTCGGTTAGCCCGTAGATGTTATATGCCTTGGTCTTGAATGTCTCTTCGATTCTATCTCTCATCTCAGCAGTCCACATTTCAGCTCCAAATCCGATTGCCTTAAGTCCTAGCTTGTCAAAGTCTATTCCTTCCTCCTTTGCTACCTCTCCAAGATAGATTCCATAGGATGGAGTGAAAATAAGGCAAGTGGTGCCGAAATCTGCCATGATTTCAACCTGTCTTCTTGTCTGTCCGGTTGAGATAGGAATGATGGTTGCCCCTAATCTGTGGGCTCCATAGTGAACGCCGAATCCTCCGGTAAACAAGCCGTATCCGTGGGTGTTTTGGATGATGTCGTCACTGTCAAGGCCCATCATGGTAAGTCCTCTTGCTACAATCTCTCCCCAGTTGTCTATGTCATTTTGGGTGTATCCGCTTACTACAGGCTTTCCTGTAGTTCCAGAGGAGGAGTGTACTTCTATGATTTCCTTTTTATCAACTGCAAACATTCCAAATGGATAACATGCTCTTAAATCATCTTTGGTAAGGAATGGCAACTTTTCAATATCCTCTAAAGTCTCTATGTCCTCAGGGAAAACATTAGCTTCACTATACTTTTTATTGTAATATGGTATCTTGTCAAATGCTCTTTTTACAGTGCTTTGCAGCTTCTTCAATTGAAGTTCGTAAATGTCTTCTCTAGGCATGGTTTCTATTTCTTCATTCCACATAGTCTTAACCTTTTTTTTGTTTTTTTTTTAAATTTGATAATTGTAATTTTTTTTTTAAAATTTGCTAATTATAATTTTTTTATAAATTTAATAATTTTTTATATTAATTTGACAATTAAGATTTTAGTGATATCATTTTTTTTAGAATTTTTAAAATCTCTATTTTTTATTTTATCTTAAATTGTATAAATAGGTTTAAAGTTTAAATTTTTTTCTGTTTTTATAAAACAATTTGTTTCATCGGAATTTTAGTTTTAATTTAAAGTTTAAATTTTGTTCTGTTTTTTTAAAACAGTTTTATACTCCTAAAACTTTTTTTAGTCTATCAATCCTAGATTTTTCATATAGTCCAAAGTTTTTTGAATGAAATCGATATGATTTAACTCTAACATATATATGCCGTCATACCCATTCTTAGTAAAAACATCAAAGAAGCCATTTACATCAAAAGTCCCATCACCTAATGCAAGGTGTGTATCATCATCACCAGGATTATCATGGACATGAATGTGTTTAACAGAGTCAAAGTAAATCTCATCAGGACTGAAGCCTGCAGTGTGTGCATGACCAATATCCAATGTCATTGGAAGCTCAAGTTCAACAAGTGTATCATTAAGTTGGTTCACATCCTGATACATGAACCCTTCAATCTTTGGAAGGTTTTCGATGCAGGCATTGACGCCATTGTCCTTGGCATAATCTCCAATTTCCACTAGCCCTTCTCTTCCTATTTCATAAATTATATCTTCCTTGCCTCTTCCATTAAATGATACAAAGCCAGGATGGGCTACAACGATATCGCTGTCTATCATATTTGCAAGGTCTATTGATCTTTTTATCTCTTCAACAGAGAGCTTTGCAAGCGCTGAGTTAAGGGAAGCGATATTCAAGTCAATGAATGGAGAGTGAATTGTATATTTTAAGTCATATGAGTTGATTAAATCAATAAGCTCCTTATCGTCATTCAATTCTCTATATGGATAGTCATGCAATATTTCTACATATTCGATGTATTTGTTGCTATCGAAGTAGTCTAAGGATTCTTTCATTGTCTTATCTTCTGTTGCTAACATTGAAGCTCCTATTTTCATGTTTTAACCTCAATTTAAGTAAATTAATAATTATAAATATTCCCAGATTTATTTTTTCTTATATTAAATCAATTTCAAGCCTTTCAAATAGTCTATGCTCTTTTCTATATATTCCTTTGAGCCTAATTCAAAATTATAGATTCCATCATATTTGTCAAAGATTTCAAAGAATCTTTTAAAGTCAATGATTCCTTCCCCTAAAGGAAGATGTGAGTCACGGATGCCGTCATTGTCATGGATGTGGATATGGCTTATGCAATCAAATGAGACATCATCAACATCAAAGCCTGCAGTGTATGCATGGCCGATGTCAAGGGTCATTGGAAGACCTGTTCTCTCTAGAGTCTCATTCAATTGATTAATGTCCTGATACATGAATCCCCTTAGTCTTGGAAGGTTTTCGATGCATGTCATCACTCCATTGTCCTTGGCATATTCTCCTATAACCTTTAGGTTTTCTTCAGCTATTCTATAGACAGAGGCCATATATTCCATATCATTTGTAAATATGGCTCTTCCTGGATGGATTACGACAATGTCAGAGTCCAGAAGATTTGCAAGGTCAACAGATCTTTTTATCTCATCTACAGATGCCTTTGCAAGAGCAGGGTTTACAGAAGCAGGATTCACTTCTATAAAGGGGGCATGAACTGTGTACTTTAAATCATATGAGTTAAACTTGTCAATCAAGTCCTTTTCAACATCAATGTCCCTATTTGGATAGTCGTGAAATATTTCCATATATTCGATGTATCTGTTTGATTCAAAATAATCTAAGGATTTTTCTATTGGAATTATCTTTCTAGGAAATATTGAAGCTCCTAATTTCATTTTTTTCCTCTTATGATGTTTTTAGTGAATTTTGCTCTTTTTGCGATTTATCAGTAAATTAATTGTTTTAATAATTATTTGTTGAATTTTGCTCTTTTTGATTATTGGAGAAATTTTACTCATTTTAAGCAAATAATAAATTTTACTTATTTTTTCTTAGTTATTTTAAATTTTATTCTTTAATAACTATTTTCTAACCTTAGCAATGATTCTATCTCCCGCATCTAATGCAGAGACTATCTTTCCATAGGACTTTAACTTCCTATGTACCTTGACATTTCCCTTTTTGCTTACGGTTGCATTGAACAGGAACTCATCTTCAATGAATATGTCAAAGGATTTTCCTACATACTTCTTGCCTATTGGCAATTCAACACGGCTCTTTCTAACTTTTGGGAATACTTCAAAGGTGTCATAGAAAAGCTCTTCATAATCATCTTCCAATATGTCAGAATCATCATAATCTTCATAATCCTCATAATAATCTTCATTATCATCGGTGAAGTCAAAATAATTATCCTTATTATAGTCCTTCAAACCATCTTCAGACAATTCTCCATCCTCTACTCCATTGTATTCCTTCAATCCTGATTTTTTGGATTTTTTCTTTTTCTCCTTTTTAGACTTCTTTTTCTTGGATCTTTTGGATAATCTTTCGCTGAAGCTGTCTGGAGCCTTGTCAAGAGGTTCAATGTTCATGCTTATACCAATGTCCTCTTCAAGCTCTGCAATTCTTTTTCCGCCCTTTCCAATGACTTTAGGAATGTACTTTTCACTCATATAGATATTTACCCTTCTGTCATTTTCCATGCTCACTTCCATTGCAGCCTTAGGGACTATTCTTTTCATGGTCCTTAGGATTTCTCGCTCGGCTATTATTTGTACAGGGGTCTTTTCCTCCTTATCCTTTGCCTTTTTAGACTCTTCAACCATTCCTATGTCCATAACTATGGTCTGCTCACCGTAGGTGTAGATCTCGTTTACAAGGGTTCCTGTCTCAAAGTCCCTGACCTCAATTACAGGCCTTGCAAGGTCTCGCTCTTCCATTCCAGTTGGAACCTTCACTGTAAGCTTGTTTTCATATATTGCAGATATCTCACCGTTTTCTATATAGATTGTTGTATCTACAATTGAAGGAATTGTACCAAGGTCAACCCTGTTTGCTATTCTTGATATTGCATCAATAGGCTTTGTCGCATGGACTACACCGATCATTCCAACTCCTGCAAGCCTCATGTCTGCAAATATGCTGAAGTCATGGTTTTTCCTAAGCTCATCATAGATAGTAAAGTCTGGCCTTACAAGAAGAAGTATGTCTGCTGTCTTTTCCATATCCCCCTCAAGAGGGGCATATTGGGTGATTGTATCTGCCACCTGAAGGTCTCTTGGAGATTCCATGGTCTTTACTACCTTATTCAAGTCCTCGTCATAGAATTTGGCTATTGCCTGGGCAAATGTACTTTTACCTGCTCCTGGAGAACCTGAAATGAGTATTCCTCTTGCGCTGTTGGTAAGTCTGTCTATAAGCTGGCTGGATAGGTGATATTCATCAAGGGACACTTCTGCTACTGGCCTTACTGCAGTTATCTCAAGTGCCTCTGCAAATGGAGGCCTTGCAATTGATATCCTAAGGTCTCTTGACTGAACAACAATCGCTCCCTGCCTGTCCACTTCAAGATAGGTCTTAGGGTCATACCTTTCCTTTTCCAATATCTCTTCAGCTATGAATTCAAGCTGCTTAAAGGTGAACTTTTCATCTGCAAGCTTTACAAGCTTGATATGGCCAGGCTTACCTTTTTTAGCCATAGGTGGAACGTTTTCCTTTAAATGGACGCTCATGGTCTCTTCATCAAAGAATTTTGCTATCTTCAAGTCGATTGAGCCTTTATACTCTTGAGCATAATATATGACTGGGATTCCCTGTGCCTCTGCTGTCTTGGCTTGGATCTTGTCGCTTGTAATGAGTAGTGCCAATTCGTCCTTTGCAACATCTCTTATAAGTCCGTCTATCTCTCCAAGCTTTGCATTGTCCTTTTCAAACTTTGTTGGCCTTCTGCCGGTTATTCTAATTGACAGCTCTCCAATCTCTGCCATTTCCTGTAGTTTCTTTAGGTTTTCCAAACCTCTTAGTCCTGTTGGCCTTTGGTTGTTGGCCTGATGTTCAAGTTCGGCAATGACAGCTTCTGGAATTATTATTTCGGGGTAGTTCAATCCCTTTTCCTTTATTATCTTTTCTACATTTCCTTCAATTATTGCGCTTGTATCTGGCACAATTCTTTTAATTTCATCATTGTATTCTTCTTCATCATTGTTGTATTCGCTATCATAGTCATAATCGTTAAAATCCATTCTTTCACCTCCCTTCGAGGTTTTTATTATTTAATTTTTAATAGAGTTATGAATAATTATTATTAGAAATATTAGTTTTAAATGAATAATTATCCGTACATCTCTAGATTAATTTAATAGAAATATTTGTTTTAAATGAGTATTTATCCATACATCTCTTTTGGATCAAAGAGTCTTTCTGAGATTATGCTTATATCCTCATCTGTAAGACTGTCTAAGTCAATATTCTCCTTATCAATGTCCAATTGTCTAAAGAAGCAAGACCTGTATCCTTCATGGCATGCTGCACCGATTTGGTCGACTTTCATAATGATTGCATCTGCATCGCAGTCAATATACATTTCCTTAACAGTCTGAACATTTCCAGAGCTTTCTCCTTTTAGCCATTGTTTCTGTCTTGATGTGGAGTAGTAGTGAGCCTTTTTGGTCTTTAATGTTTGTTCTACAGCTTCCTTGTTCATGAAAGCTACCATGAGCACATCATTTGTTTCGTAGTCTTGTGCAACTGCAATTACAAGGTCTTCTCCACCCATATTAAGTCTGAAGTTTAATTCCATTCTTTCACCTAATCTAATAAAACTTATCTTTAATGTCTTAATTTAATATAAATTGTTTTTATTGCCTTAATCTAATGCAACTTATCTTTAATGTCTTAATTTAATATAATTTGCCTTTAATGTAGTCAACCACTTCATCAATGGCTACCAATTCCTGCTCTCCAGTTAACATGTCCTTAATTGTAACCTTTCCTTCCTCTAGGTCACGTTCTCCTACAAGAACTGTGTATTTTACATCTATCTTATTTGCATAAGCCAAGATCTTCTTGAATTTCTTTCTGGATAGGTCCACTTCAGTTGGAATGTTGGCCTTTCTAAGGTCTTGTGCAATGCTGAAAGCATTGTGTCTTGTTGAGTCGGAGATTGCAGCAACATAAGTGTTAACTATTGGTTCCAATTCAACTTTGCCATTAAGCTCTTCTATTGCATTCATCAGTCTGTCAAATCCTAATGCAAATCCTGTGGAAACAACATCCTCTCCTCCGAATAGCTTGACTAGATTGTAGGTTCCTCCGCCGCAGACCTGCTTCTGTGCGCCAAGTCCTTCCACATATACCTCAAATACGATTCCTGTATAGTAGTCAAGGCCTCTGGCGACGCCAAGGTTCAATTTGTAGTTGAATACCTGGAAGCTTTCTAAGGTTTTTACAAGCTCTTTAAACTCTTCCAATGCCTCTTGGGTTTCTTCGTATGGAGCGACAAGCTCTTCTATGTCTTTTATGATTGATGAATCCCCTACCATGTCCATAAGTTTGAACAGCACTTCATTAAGCTCTGGCTTGTCCTTTATGATTGGGTTTTCTCCAACAAGGGAGTCCTTTAATAGGTCCTTGTCTCCCTTATCGATAACAACCATTATCTCCCTTTGGGTGGCTGTGTCAATGTCAAAGTGGGCAAAGAGCCCTCTTATGATTCCGAGGTGGTTTACATTGAATTCTGCTGTAGTTATTCCAAGCTCTTCGATTGCATTGTTGCACATTGCAATGACTTCAGCCTCACCTTCAGGAGTCTTTGCTCCAATCAATTCGCATCCGAATTGCCAGAATTGTCTGAATCTGCCCTTTTGGGGCCTTTCATATCTGAAGCAGCTTCCATAATAGTAAATCTTGATTGGCTTTGAGGTCTTTTGAAGCTCATTTAAGTATAGCCTTGCAATAGGGGCGGTTATCTCTGGCCTAAGGGCCAAATCCCTATCTCCCTTGTCCTTGAAGTTGTATAATTGATCTACAATCTCCTCTCCGGATTTTGTAGTGAATAATTTTAAGTCTTCAAAAAGAGGTGTCTGCACTTCGCCGAATCCGTAATTTTCAAAGACATTTCTTAAAGTGTCTTCAGCCATCTTTCTTTCTCTCATTTCCTCAAAGAGGAAGTCTCTTGTTCCTCTTGGTCTTTCAAATTCCATTTTGAACTCTCCAATATTTTTAATGATTTAATCAGATTAATTTGTTTTATAATTTTTATTATGGTTAATCGTTTAACATTATTATATATAGTACTATTATTATATAATAGTTGTTAATATATTGATATTTTTTTAGATTCTGCAAAAGTAAAACTGTCTTGAGGAACTTAATTGTGAATATTATTCAAATAATCAAATATTTTTTTTCAATATCTCTTAAAAATATTGAAATGGACTAATATTGAAATATCTAAAAAATTAATTGAAAATAAATATATAATGATTGGAATAAACTATTATTAATTAAAAAAATATTTCTTAAAAATGGATAAAAAGGTGAGTAAAACGAATAAAAAGAAATTATTATTATCTATTCTAATCCTTTTCAGCATATTGGTATCTTTATCAAGCGTTTCAGCTGCAAGTGATTTAATTCAAGACTATGAAGATTTAACTATTCAAAATTCATATGATGATTTAATCATTCAAGACTCTTTTAATGAAGATTTAATTCAAGATTCTTCTAATACAGAGTTAAAAACTCAAGATTCATCTATTGACAATCTAAAAGAGACTATAAATCAAACAGAATCAATAGATGACACATTAACTAATCAAGATTTATCAAGTCTCCAAGACTCTTCAAAGGAGAATATAAAGGATTCCAATTTAAAAAGCTCAAGACTGGGAAAATCCATAACCGTTAAGGGAAATACATTTCAATCCATTCAATCAGCGATTGATGGTGCAGAAGCTGGAGACACTATTATTCTAAGCGAAAATATGTTTAAGGGAGATAATTATTATGGCCTTGGAGAACAAATTTATATTAATAAGTCCCTTACCATAATGGGCAGTTCTCAATTCGGCAGCCAATATATAATTTTAAATGCACTACATAGTTCCCGTATTTTCAATATCACTGCAGATAATGTTACAATAAGCAATATTCAATTTACCAATGGCTACGTAGTAGGTGAACCCGGAGGAGCTATTTACTGGTTTGGAAACAATGGGAAAATTATAAATTCTTACTTCTCATTAAATTGCGCCAATTCCTCTATGGAATGGGATATTGAAGGAGGTGCAATTTACTTTGGGTTGAAATTCAAAAATCAATATATTGAAAATTGTTTATTCAAATATAATTCTGCATATGATGGCGGAGCATTATATACCTGTTCGCAAAATACCACAATCTCAAAATGTACTTTTGACAGTAATTTTGGTATTTCGAATAATGCTGGTGGCATGGCCAATGGTGCAGCTCTCAGTTTTAGTGCTAAAGATGTTTATGTAATTGATTCCACTTTCTTAAATAATGATGCTCCAGAAGGATGGGGTGGTGCAGTATATATCTATAAACATGGGTATGAACCTTATTTCTTTAATTGTTCCTTTAAAAATAATTCTGCAGCTTTTGGAGGTGCAATATGTTGGTTAACTGATGGAGGGACATTTTTAAATTGTACTTTTGAGAATAATCATGCAACCGGCGGTGACGCTATTCCCCATGGTGGTGCTATCTATAAAATAGGGCGCAATGGAGGCAATATTATAAATTCCACTTTCACAAGAAATTATGCAACTACAGGCAGTGCCATTTATCTAAACGCTTATTTAAACATAGACAATTGTACTTTCACGGATAATCAGGCTGATAGTGAAGGTGCCATTTACATAATAACTGATAATGTTACGATACGCAACTGTTTATTTGACAAAAATTATGCATATAATTACGGCGCGGCCATTTTTTCTTGGGACCATGACAATATCAAAGTGGAAAATTCCAGATTTATTGAAAATCATGCTCGCAATGAAGGTGGCGCCATCTATTTCCTCGGAAAGAATTGTCAGATATATGGCTGCCTATTTGAGGGCAATAGGGTAAGCAATTTTTACTCTTTCGGTGGTGCCGTCTTTATGGAAATTAGTGGTGAGGATACTTCCATTCTAGATTGTAGCTTTAAAAATAACTCTGCTCTTTATAAGGGCGGAGCCCTATACATTTCTTATGGCTCTTCGGAAAAGATTGCAATTATAAATTCAAGTTTTGAGGATAATTCAGCAAGTAATGGTGGTGCAATTCAGGCGGATTGGAATTTAAGCCTTATTGCAAATTCAAGTTTTGAGGATAATTCAGCAAGTTATGGAGGTGCAATACAGGTGTTTGGGAGTGTAGACCTTATTGCAAATTCAAGCTTTGAGGATAATTCAGCAAGTTATGGAGGTGCAATACATGTGTTTAGGAGTATAGGCCTTATTGCAAATTCCACCTTTAAGAATAATTATGCAAACAGTTTAGAGATTAACCAATCCAAAGAGTCATATGGAAGAGTATTTACTTTTAAGGGCAAGGAAAATTATATTAATGCTATCTATACTGAAGATTACAGTTTGAACTTTGAGAATGTGACCTATTGGGACGGTTCATTTGTCACCAGCGGCAGCCCTATAAAGAGTGACTGTGAAGCAGGCATAAAAATCAGAATAGTTCTTCGCCAAGGCGTTTCGGCAGGTCCTGTTGTTTTAAATATTACAAAAATAACTAATATCAAGGGGGAAGTTGTTTTTAATGAGTATAATGGTCTTTCTCCAGGAATCTATTATTATGAGGCATATCATCCTAAAGACAGCTATTATTCAGAGTCAGAGAAGTTAAGCGGCATGATCACTGTCCCTAAAAAAGCCACTGACAACACCCTTGCTATTTCTCTAGATGATTCAATCTATGGGGAAGACCTAAAGGTTAATGTAAATACTGACGTCTCTGGAGAATACAGGATCTATATTGCAAATTCAAATTATGATGCAATATTCACCGATGACGATGTCGCAAAGGGCAATGTATTGGCCTATGATATTACAGTAAATGAGAATGAGCTCAAGGGAAATAAATGGACAATCCTAAAAAATTCTTTGAATGTTAAGAACGGATATGGAGCATACATTCAGTTTGCAGACCTTGAAGACGGCGAAAATTACATAAATATTCATAATAGGACTTCATTCAATGTCTATAAGGCAGAATCCAGCATAGATGCAAATGAAACAATTGCCATTGAGGGGGATGGCGCTGAGGTAAACTACACAATTGAAAACGGAACTGCAAGCATAGACAACATTAGAAGGGGCTCTGCCATATTGGAGGAAGGCACTGATTATAATTTTACAGTCACTCCAGATAAGATAATAATCACTGGATTGGATATGGGCAATTATACTGTAAAATTAAAAACCATTGTTGATTCCAACTATAACCCTTCAACAAAAGAAGTCTTTATTTGCATCCTAGGTCGAACAGCCATTGACGTTCAAGAGTCAGTGGCAATTGAAAAGGATAAGAGCTATCTTTTAAGTCCAACCCTAATTCCTGAAGATGCAGGGACTCTACGTTACATCAGCAATGATGAAAGCATAGTGAAGGTTGACTCTAAAGGCAATCTCACTGCAATATCTGAGGGAAACACAACCATTATGGTTCTATTTGATGGAAACGATATTTATGCCCCTTCAAATGCTACAGTGAAGGTCTCTGTCTATTCAGGAAGCATGCCAACATCAATCAAAGTCAATAAGTCATTTGAATTGTATATGGATGAATCCATTGATATGGGTGCAGTTCTAGACCCGGCAAATGCAGGAAACTTGACTTATAAAAGCAGCAATGAAAAGATAGTGAAGGTTGACAATTATGGAAAGATAACTGGACTTGGCCAAGGAAAAGCAAATATAACTGTTAGCTTCAGTGGAAATGAGAAGTTTTTAGCCAGCAATGCTACAGCTTTGGTTACAGTTTATCCGTTAGTGGATTTAAAAATTGCTAAAAGTGCAAATGTATCTGGTGAAGTCTATATTGGTGATAAGATCAAATTTGTCATCACTGTTTCAAACAATGGCCCTTCCAATGCAACTGGAGTATATGTAAATGAAGCATTAAACTCTAATCTTGTTTTGGCTTCCAATTCTACAACAAAAGGCAATTATGATGGAAGCAAGTGGACTATTGGCAATCTAAATAAAGGAGAAACAGTTAACCTAACAATTATTGCAAATGTAAAATCTGTTGGTAACATTGATAATAAGGTAATTGCAAATTCCACAGAAAGGGATTCCAATTATACAAACAATATTGCAAGCATAAGCACAATTAAAGCACTCCCTATTGTTGATTTGAGTATTAATGTGACTTCTAATAAAAAATCACTTAATGTGGGAGATACATTCACTTATACAATTAATCTTATTAATTTAGGTCCTTCAAAGGCTACAAATATTATTGTAGATGAATTATTAAGTCAGTTTATTGAGCTTGTCAATGTCAATCTAAGCATTGGAAACTATGATAATTCCACTTCTGTATGGTCTGTTGATCAATTAGATCCGAATAGTCCAGTTAGCTTAAATTTAACTGTTAAGGCAATAAGAGCAGGCAAAATTGAAAATAGTGTAACTGCATATTCCAATGAAAAGGATTCAAATGAATCCAATAATAATTTCACATTATCTATTAATTGTGTTAAAATAAATACTCAATTGACTGCAAATAATATAACTACAAGCTATAATCTTAATAAAGATTTGATAATTGGATTAAATGACAGCAAAGGCAATCCATTAAGTGGATTTATAGTGTCTGTTGACTTAAATGGCAAGAAGAATTATACAACTGATTCAAATGGTCAAATAAAGATTCCAACTAAGTCTTTAATTCCAGACACTTATAATGCAACAATAAGATTCGAAGGAAATGAGAAATATTACTCCTCTCATGCAAGTGCAATCATAGTTGTTAAAAGGGCAAGCACATCATTAAACTATACAAATATGAATACAGTTGCCTTCGATTCAAATATAGAGGGAAGAGTTGGAGAATATTTCCAATTCCAATTATTGGATAATGATGGAAAGCCAATAGCAGGAAAACAGGTATTCATAGGTTTCAATGGAGTAAAATACAATAGAACAACCAACCAAACAGGTGAGGCAAGGCTTCAGATCAACCTAAAGTACGCCAACCATTACACCTTTGCAATCGCATTCCTCGGAGATAACAACTATAGCGGTGATTTCCAAGTAGCACTGATCAATGTGACTGAACAGACTCCTGTTCTAACTACAAGTCCTAAAACCTATAAATCAACTGCAAAGACAAAGGCCTTGACTGCCACTCTTAAATCATCAAGAGGACAAGCCCTTGCAGGCAAAAAAATCACTTTCACCCTTAATGGAAAGGTTTATAGCGGAAATACCAATTCTGATGGCATTGCAACTGTAAATGTAAGCTTAAGCAAGAAAGGAACCTATAGCTTTACAGCCCAGTATGGAGGAGACAGCACATATAAGAAGGTGACTAAAAGTTCAAAACTAACAATAAAATAGTATTTTAGGGTTTTAAACCCTAATAATCTTTTTTTATTTTAATTTACTTAAAAAGTTAAAAATTCTTTTTTTTATTTTCTTTTAAAGTTAGATAATCCTATTTTTTTCATTCTTTTTTTTAATTTCTTTTTAAGTTAAATAATCCTATTTTTTCATTCTTTTTTTTAATTTCTTTTTAAGTTAAATAATCCTATTTTTTCATTCTTTTTTTTTTAAAAATCTAGAAATTTTATGGTTTTTAATAGTTTATCTTGAATATTTAAATAAAGTGAAAATCATTATATAATAATTAAAATATAATTAATAATAATTAATTAAATAACATTTTAATATAATAGATTAAAAAGGTGAGTAAAACGAATAAAAAGAAATTATTTTTATCTATTCTAATTATTTTAAGCGTATTGATATCTTTATCAAGCGTTTCAGCTATAAATACAAATGATTCATCTATTCAAGATAATGGAGATTTATCCATTCAAGACTCAATTGATGAAATTTCCCAATTTGATGAATCAGAACAATTAAATAAAATCAATAAGGATTCACCAGAATCCAATTTTAATCAAGAATTATCTAATGATTCTAAAGACATATCTGCAGATTCCAATCAAGACCTAATGGGATTTGAGAATTATGATTTCAAATACAATACAAAGAGCTCTTATTCAAATGCCCTAAAGGACTCAAATGTCATAAATGTTACAGGAAGCACATTTCAAGATATTCAAGATGCTATAGATAGGGCAAATGATGGGGACATCCTTTATCTCAAGTCATACAAATTCCATGGGAATGGGACCGCCATCAGCATCAATAAGCCCCTTACAATCATAGGTAGCTATGAAGCCAATAACAAAAGCCATTATTTAGATGCATACTTAAAGTCCAGAATATTATATATAGATTCAGACGATGTCACATTAATCAATATTCACTTTGACTATGGGGGAAATATTGACAATAATGGCAATGGAGGGGCCATATATTTGGATGGAACAAACTGCGCAATTGTAAATTGCTCCTTTAAGGGGAATCATGCTTGGCTGGGGGGAGCCATTTTCCAATCAAACAATTCCAATGACCTTTATGTGGGTGGCTGCAAATTTGTAGAGAACAATGCCCAAATTGGGGCGGGAATTACCACATGCGGATTCAATTGCCTTGTTTCAAATTGCAGCTTTGAAAACAATAGCGCCGTTACCGCCGGTGCAATAATGACAGACACTCAGAAGAATGGGGATATGACTTTCTTCCGCTTGGAAAATTCCACTTTCATAAATAACAATGCCACAGGGGGAGGCGGGGCCATCAATTTTGACGGCTACTACCAAAGCGTCTATAATTGCAAGTTCATAGATAACTATGCCAAAAATTCTGGGGGCGCCATCTATGGCAGTTTAAAACCATTTGACGTTTCCCTATGCCAATTCTATAATAACTATGCTAATACCGGAGGTGCCATCAGAGGCACTGCAAACTATAATGTTTCGGACTGCCGATTCATAAATAACTCAGCTCATCATGCTGGCGCTGTATTCCTTCATTCCTATAGTAATGTCATAGATAGTTATTTTGAAAATAACTATGCCGAAGCGAATGGAGGAGCCATCTGTACTGATTCCAACACAGTGGGAGTTATTATTAAAGGCTCCACTTTAATAGGAAATAATGCAACTACAGGCAGTGCCATTATGATGGTTTCAAGTAGAAGCATTATAGAAAACTGTAATTTTTCAGGCAATATCGGCAAAAGCGAAGGCGCCATTTATTCAATCCATGACTGTAACATCTCCCATTGCATCTTCGACAGCAATCAGGCAGAAAAGGGAGGGGCCTTCTATATTTATAGGGGCAACAACAGCAATATTGACAACTGCCGCTTCATAAACAACTCTGCCAATTCTTCAGGAGGGGCCATATATTGGTATGTCAATAAGGGTAAGATTTCAAACTCTTATTTTGAGGAAAATCAGGCTCGATATGGATCTGCAATTTATTGCTCAAATGTAGAGGCGGATTCAGGATTTATAATCACAGATTGTGATTTTATAAATAATCATCCTAAAGAGGATGGATCTAATACAAAGGGGGGAGCGATATATTTATATGATCAATTAAAATGTATCATAGTTGCAAATTCCACTTTTGAGTATAACTATGCCTCTAGAGGAGGAGCCATCTATGTTGAGGGAGATGTAAATCTTATTGCAAATTCAACCTTCAAGTATAATAAGGCAGATATTTTTTCATTATCTGCTTATAATGATAATGCCAATCTTATAGTCACATTAAGGGGCTATGAGAATTATATGAATGCCATCTATGCCGAGAAAACTGTCGATTTTCACAATGTCACCTATTGGGATGGGGAATTTGTCACCGGCGACTATCCTATAAAAAGAAATCTGGAAGCTGGAATAAACATCATCCTTGACTGCAGGGGTAATGGACATAGCTTAAATGTCACTAAGATGACCAATAGCATGGGAGAGGTTATATTTGATGAGATGAGGACCTTGCCAAGCGGAACTTATGCATATCAGGTCTCCGTTCCAGATAACAGCTATTACACTGCCAAAAAGCTTAAGCCTGACATATTCAATGTCCCATATCTTTGTGAAAACATTCTTGGCATTGATGTGGCGGATATCTCTTATGACCAGTATCCTGTTGTAAATATAACCGCCAATTATACAGGTAACTACACAGTCTATATTGCAAATTCAAGCTATGATGTCACATTCACAGACCAGGATGTTGAAAGGGGAAGGGTATTGGGATATAATATCACAATCACCGATGAGGATGTAGTAAAAGGAGAAAAGCTAATAGTAATTCCACATCTTTTTGACATAAAGGATGGCTATGGGGCTTATGTTCAATTGAGGGCAATCGATCAGGAGAATGTTGAGCTTGTCTATATTCAAAACAGGACATCCTTCAATGTCTATAAGGCAGCTTCAGCCCTTGAAGCTGAGGGGGCAGTTGCTGTAAATGGAAGCGATATAGAATTGAATTATATGGCTCAAAACGGCACTGTAACTATAGAAAGCATTAAAAAGGACGGATCTCTTTTAGAAAATGGAACAGACTATAATTTCACAGTAAATGATGATAAGATAATCATCACAGGATTGGATGCAGGCCATTATATTGCTAATCTGACCTTGATTGTCGACGATTATCATAACAGCTCCTCTATAGATGTTTCAATTGATGTTCTTATCAAAACCAGCATCGATGTGGCAGATTCTATTTCCATTGCCGAAACAGAGAGCTCTCTAATAAATGCAACACTATCTCCAGAGGAAGCAGGTTTATTGAATTACCAAAGTGATAATGAAACTGTGGCGGTCATTGATAATGATGGAAGAATAACTGGAATTTTAAAAGGAAATGCAACTATATTTGTTAGTTATGCTGGAAATGAGGATTATTCTCCTTCCAATGCCACTGTAAAGATAAACGTTTATCCTTTGGTTGATTTGAAAATAAACAAAACTGCAAATGTATCTAAGGCTTTTGTAGATAACATGATTAAGTTTACAGTCTCTGTGGTCAATGATGGTCCTTCCAATGCTAGCGGAGTTTATGTGGATGAGACATTAAGCTCCATCCTTGATCTTATTTCCAATTCCTCAACAAAGGGAAGCTATGATGGAAATAAATGGTTGGTTGGCAATTTGAATAATGGTGAAAGTGCAAGCCTAACAATAGTTGCCAAAATCAACAGAGCTGGAATAATAAGCAATGATGTGACTGTCAAGGCCAATGAAGCCGATTCCAATCAGTCCAATAATAATTGTTCAATCTCCATTGAAGGATTAATGATTGAAACTGTATTGACAGTTCCAAATGTGACTTCAAGCTATAATATGGATAAGAATTTTACAATCAGCTTAAAAGATATAAACGGAAACCCAATTGGAGATGCAAATATAACTGTTGACTTAAATGGCAAAAAGAGTTATATAACAGATTCAAATGGACAAATCAAGCTTTCAACTACAGGATTGGCTGTAGATACACATGTTTTGAATGTCACATTTGCAGGCAATTACAAGTACAACGGTTCAAGCTCTTCAAGCAAGATAGTTATTATCAAGGATTCAAGCAAATTAAATGCAACAGACATTATTAGCACTTATAATGATGATGATTATCTTATTGTAAGCTTAACTAACTCTCAGAACAATCCTATTGCAGGAGCAAATGTATTTGTTGATTTGGCTGGAAAAAGAAATTACACTACAGATTCCAATGGCCAAATCAAAGTGTCTCTTAAGAATCTAATTCCAGACAACTACAATGCAAGCATTGCATTTGGAGGAAATGAAAACTATACAGAATCCAGCACAAGTGCAATGGTGACAGTTAAAAGGGCAAAGACATCATTTAACTACACAGATATGAATACAGTTGCATTCGATTCAAAATTAGAGGGAAGAGTTGGAGAATACTTTAAATTCAAATTGCTGGATAATAATGGAAAGCCAATAGCCGGAAGACAGGTATTCATAGGTTTCAATGGAGTCAAATACAATAGAACAACCAACGAAACAGGTGAGGCACAGCTTCAGATAAACCTTAAGTATGCCAACCATTACACATTTGCAATAGCATTCCTTGGAGATGACTGCTATAGCGGATCATTCAATGTTGCGCTGATTAGTGTAACTGAACAGACTCCTGTTCTAACTACAAGTCCTAAGACCTATAAGTCAAGCGCTAAGACAAAGGTCTTGACTGCTACACTTAAATCCTCAAGGGAAAGTGCCCTTCCAGGCAAAAAGGTCACTTTCACTATTAATGGAAAGGTATATTCTGCAAATACTAATGAGGATGGTATAGCTACTGTAAAGGTCAGCCTAAGCAAGAAAGGAACCTATAGCTTTACAGTTCAGTTTGGAGGAGACAGCACATATAAGAAGATTACTAAAAGCTCAAAACTTACTATAAAATAGTTCTTAGGGTTTTCAAACCCTTTAATCTTCTTTTTTATTTTTAATTTTCTCTAAAATCCAGATAATTCTTTTGATTCTTTTTAACTCTTTTTTTTATCTTATTTTTTTATAAAAGCTATTTTAAGTATTTTTTCAAATTGCTTGTTCTGGTTTTATAAAATAATTAAATTAAAAATAATTAAGTTAAAAATAATTAAATTTAATATTTATTAAGTTATAATATTATATGATAAGAAAAATTAGAATTTAATAGTTAATTTAACTAACTAATTTAGTTAATTTTTAGTAGTTTAATTTATTAGGTATTGTGATATTATGGACAATGAATCTATGTATGACGACTTTAAGAATGTCATTAGCGGAGAAGAGACAGCATCTAAGCAAGCTCTTTTTAGAGGTCTTAAAGGAACATTCAGGAACCATTTCTGTATATGACCTTATGAGCGTTACAGCTGAGCTTAGGGAAGATACCAAATATGTCCAGGACAAATATAGGGAAGAGACAAATGCTGTCTATGTAAAATACTTCTTAGGCCGTATAAAGAACATACGTGATGATAATAATCAGTATGATGGCAGCATAGACAAGGATGACTTCATTGAATCAGTTGCTACCTTAAAGTCATATCAGGAAGGTGAATCAAAAACATCAAAGACCAAGTTTCCTTTAATATATGCAATAGTCTCCTTATACACAACTTATATTCTTGAAGAGCCTATTCATCCTGTTGGAACTCCGTTTCCAGGCTCACTTAAGGTCACTCAGAAAAATGGAGTCTTTTATTGTCCGGTTAAGGAAGCAAATCTTGAATCTCCAAATGCTGTCTGCAAGATGTGCATAGCAGAACAGTTGGAGTTTTAGAGGAAGTGTTTATATGGTAGATGGAAAAACAAAGATATTAGGAGTTATAGGAGACCCTATAGAACATACATTCTCACCGGCTATGCAGAATGCCGGACTTGAAGCTTTAAATTTAAATTACATTTATCTTCCATTTCATGTCAAATCAGATAATTTAAATAGTGCCATAGAAGGGGCAAAAACCCTTGGAATAAGGGGATTGAATGTAACAATTCCCCATAAGAGAGAAGTTATAACATGTCTGGATGAAGTGGATCCTATTGCAAATATGATAGGTGCTGTAAATACAATCAAATTTGATTATGATGAAAATGAGGGCATATCAACCAAAGGATACAATACAGATGCCTATGGCTGCTTAAGGGCCATTGAAGAGAAAGCATCAGTCAAAGATAAAAAAATAACAATAGTAGGTGCTGGAGGAGCCTCAAGGGCAATTGCCTTTCAGATGGCAAGTTCAGACATTGGGGAATTATCCATATTGAATCGTAATTTCAATAAGGCAGAATCCCTTGCAAATGATATAAAAAGTAATTTAAAGCAATTAAACGATAATTTCAATTTAAATATCAATGCTTATGATATGGACAGCCTAAAAAGAGAGATACAGGAATCAGAGATTTTAATAGACACAACTCCTATTGGAATGTATCCGAACATTAATGACAAGCCAATAGCAAGTGCAGATATGATGCATGATGACTTGATTGTAAATGACATTGTCTACACTCCTATGGAGACCTCTTTGATTAAGGAGGCTAAAAAGGCCAATGCTGAAGTGGTTTATGGCTATAAGATGCTATTGTATCAGGGCATTCGCAGCTTTGAAATATGGCTAGGAGAAGAAGCCCCTGTAAAAGAAATGGAAAATGCTCTATTGAAAGTTTTTAGGCATTTAAATGGTTTTTAAGTGATTGAATTAATATTTAATCTATTTATTAATTTTTATTTATTTTATTAGTTTATTAGTTTAAAATTTTTATTAATTTTATTAATTTATAATCTTTATTAAGTTTTATTTTTATGTGATATTATGGATGACTTTCTATCAAATTTTGTTTTAAAGGAAGAAGAAACAAGTCTCTCAGACTCCAAAAAGGATGTATTAAAGTTTCTAAAGCAAATCGGAGTGGACACTCGTTTTGTAAGCTTCTTTGAAAAAGACAATGAAAAAAGGATATATATAGAGAATCTTCGATTTTCAAGGTTTTCCAGAAAGAGAACATCTATTTTCAATAATGAATATCCAGATATTGAAGTTGTCCGATCTTCCCTTTTTCAAAAGATATGTTTAAGGGCTTCAAAGACCTTGTCAAACTCCCTGGACCCTAAGGATAGAGTCATCATTCCAAAAATGGACAATGAATATAACGAGCTTTTATTTATTGTTTTAGAGTCTTATTCAAGAAAATATGGCATAATCTTTATTGAATATGATGAAAATGAAAATATCAATTTAAAAGACTTTAATGCCATTGTCTCTCCATTAAACCTAAATCAGGAAGTAAATCATATCTTAAATGACATATTTGATGGAAAGGGAATAGAATGGGATAGGAAATTCGATTTGTCTTCTCTTTATGGCTTTAATGCTTCAGATATCAAAGACAAGAAAATCATATTTCCATTTATCAATGTGCCTCAAGAGTGGATTTATGACTTTTTAGGCATAGAAAAGGAATATGTAATTGATTATGATAATGATGACATTGGAGACTCCTTTATGGGATTTTTAAGCGAAATAAATCCTCAGTTTAAGGAAAATGTATTGGCAGCCTCTAGCTTTTTAGAGACACATCAAAAATAGGTATTTATTCTTTTAATGCAATTTTAATTGAATGTCTTTATTCTTTTAATGCAATTTTAATTGTTATTTGTAGATAGAACTTACTTAATTGGTCCTCAGGTGGTTTACTATGGAAGAAATAAGAAAGGAACTAATCAAGTTTCAAATGGAAAGAGACTGGAAAAGGTATCATACTCCAGAGAATTTAGCCAAATCAATATCTATAGAAGCTGCTGAACTCTTGGAGCACTTTCAATGGCAAAAGGAATATGATAAGGATGAAGTGGTAGATGAATTGGCAGATGTCTTTAACTACTGCTTTCTAATGGCGGATGCATTGGATGTTGACGTTAAGGAAATAGTCTTCAATAAGATGAAAAAGAATGCCATAAAATATCCTCCTAAGGTCAGTTCAGATGATCTTAAGTAGATTTATGAATATCCTAAATCTAAACTTAATAATGGTTTAAAAGACTCAAAACTATATTTTTTCATTAATTAAGTAATTTAAACTTAAATAATGGTTTAAAGACTCAAAACTATATTTTTTCATTCATTAAGTAATTTAAACTTAAATAATGGTTTAAAGACTCAAAACTATATTTCATCATTCACTAAATAGATTCATATTCAAGTTTACCATATATTACTATTTTTAACTAACATCTTAATTTAAATAAGTTTAAATAAAACCATGTCTATAAACTATATTGAAAATAATTTAAAAAAATTATTTTTAAAAATATATTAAAACTTGATTTTAATATATTATTTATAATTAAAACGGGGTGCATATGTAATGAAAAACCATAGTTTTATGTTTTTAGACTCAGATTTTCAGGATATCTCTAATTTTTGCATGAGGATGGAAAAGAATATAGTTGAAGGCGACGGCGTAGATGCAGTTATCTGGGCAGGAAAGATAGCAGAACGTGTTACACACTATATTACAAAATTCGTGGGTATTGATTTAAACGAATTGGACCAAAATAAAAAACTCAATACCTTATACTCTAAAGGAATCATACCTGAAGATAAATACAATAAATTGGATTCCATACGTCAATATAGAAACATTGCAACTCATCATGAATTAAGGGATGAGATGAACATAGCAAAGAAAACTCATAAAGACGTTTTTAATATATTGTCATGGTTTTATGGGACATATAAGGGTGATGAGGCATATTACAAACTCAAATATCCTGGAGTCACCTATCGCCATGATGAAAGCTTTTTAAATCAACTTAAGGAAAACATAAACAACAATGTAAAAACCATAGATAATAATAAGGCCACCACAGCAATCAAATCAGCCAACGATCACATATATCAGCATGATGTTGACTATAACGTACACAGCTACTTCAACCAAAACAATGTTGAATTCAATCCGGAATTAAATGCATACACTGCATTTTTCATTTTTGATGACAAGAAAGTAACCATAGGCCATTTCAAGACAAGGGAAGTTGCAGTGAGAAAGGGATATAGATTCGTTCTAAACGAGGACTTTAGGATGTTTCAATACTTTAACGGATGCCTGCTTCCTGAAAGGTTGGAAGATGGAAGCTATTCCGATTCCAAGGGAATAGATTTCGATATGGAAGAAAAGCTATGGAAAGCAAGCTTTGACGATAAGGATTTGGGATACTTCATATCTGAAAATTCAGCCATAATCGCAAGAAAGGAATATATAGACACCTTGCCATTACCTGAGAGCAAAAACGGCTCCTATTCAGATTATAAGGAAATCTCATTTGACTTGAACCATAAGCTATGGTACATTAAGAAGGAAGGAAAGATACTGGACTATTATGATAGCGAAAGGGAGGCAATACATAACCTTTCAAATGTCTATAGGCTCGATATAGACTTAGAGGACTTAGGCATAGTCCAGGACAAGAACGATTCAAGATGGAAGATATTCTATAAGAACAAGTATGTAACCACTTGCGACACTAAGGAAGAAGCCATCAAAAAGCGATTAAGCCATATTTCCAGCTTTGCACCACCAAAGAGAAACAAGGATGGGGAGTATTCAATCCATAAGGGAATATACTATGACGATAAGAACCTTATTTGGGTATTGACAATCAAGGGAGAGACATTAGGATTCTTTGACAGTGAAGAGGACGCCTTCAATTATAAGAAGGAATTCCTAAAATCCAAAGGATTTGATGTAAGCGACCTTATATTCCACCAAGAGGAATTATTTGATGACAGCTTTGACTTTAAGGTAAGGCTTAACAGCGAAGAAAACGCCGTAGATTACGATAAGGACAATGACGAATGGGTCATTTACTTTAGGGGAAACGAGATAGGAAGGAAAGCCTCTGAAGATGAGGCAAGAAAGTTCCGTAGGGCATATCTTAAGGAAATGCCTTATCCTCCAAGAAAGTCCAATGGTAATTATTCATTCATTGATGGAATAGATTATGACATCAACAGCCATTTATGGTTGGCAAAGAATGGTGAGGAGCTGATCGGACATTTTGACTCCGAGGAAGATGCATTCTATGGATTGAAGGAAGCTCTTGTTAAGGAAGGCTTTGATGTAAGAGATATGCACTTTATCAATTCAGACATTAAAAGCAATGATGAAAATGACGGTAACTTGTCTAATATAGTCAATCCAAGCAAGGATTATCTAATAAAGGACAATTCCACTAAGGATTATCTTAGTGATGGTTCTGTTTCTAATGAAGATTCTTCAGCAGAAGCATCTAATCAAAAAGATGGCTCTGATAAATTAATAAGCT
Source organism: Methanobrevibacter ruminantium M1 (assembly GCF_000024185.1). NCBI lineage: Archaea > Methanobacteriati > Methanobacteriota > Methanobacteria > Methanobacteriales > Methanobacteriaceae > Methanobrevibacter > Methanobrevibacter ruminantium. The sequence continues at coordinate 1,650,113 of NC_013790.1, read as the reverse complement.
TTTATGATGTATTTAGAACAAATACAGGCAATTATATTTTAAGCGATTCTGAAGAAAGTTTAAGCGATTCTGAAGAAAGTTTAAGTGATTCTGTAGAAAGTTTAAGTGATTCTGTAGAAAGCATAAATAAACCTGTAGAAAGTGCTGATGAAGATTTTAAAAACAACAGTGAAAGCATTGCTAATGACAGCGCTTTTGAAACCGACAATGGAAGGGGAGTTATCGATCAGGAGTTTTTAGCAGATGGAGACAAGCAATTCAATATGGGTGCAATAATCCAAGAGGACAATTCAAAGAATATAAATGAGTATAAGAAAAGTTCCTTTTATGGAATTGCCAATCAAAATCAGGACGATAGGCTTTCAGATGATTTATCAATTCCATATTTGGAATCAGAGGATAATTACGAATATATGGAAGACCTCAATTTAGAGCAGCTTAATTTGGATGAGAACAATGGATTCCTAAACATATCTGAAAACCTTTTCAAAAGCTCTAATCGTAAGGAACTAAAGGAAATAAAATTGAACTCATACGACTCCAATAACTTCAGAAGGGAAATGGTTCTCTCCTATAACGATTCCTATTTATGCGTATCCCTTCAGGGCATGGTAAATAAGGATGAGTTAAAGGACATCATATTTTTAGACATTTTGGACAATATGGTCAAATTGAACTATTCCAAGGTGGATGAAGAGTATTTCAGCATCTTCATCAATGTGCAGTATAAGTTAAGCACAATTGATTTAGTAACATTGATAAATCTTTTGTCTGATTTAGGTTGGGAATTTGACTTATTGGATAAATTGGCCATTTCCAATGATATAAATCTAAATTCACTAGTCCAATCCAAGATAGGAAAAATCAGAGACAAAAGGAAAGCCCATTCAAATGAATTGATTAAAAGTTCTCATAATGAAGATTCATTAATCTCCAAGTCTAAGATTAATGATTCTATAGTTTCCAATGAATCTGATTCCAATAAAGGAAGCTCTAAATTTAAGGAAAACTTATCTCTTTATGATAAATTTTCACTAAGCTCTAATGATGCAGAAGATTCAGATGCTCAAAAGGCTAAAGATAAATCTTTAAAGTCAAAAGACTATTTGGATGCAAATCCTATTTCCAAAAGAAAAAGCTATCCAAAGCAGGAATCAATATCCTCTAAAAATAAGAAATCTAATTCCAAATCAGAAAAGGCAATTATCCGTGGCGGAGTTAGAGTCAGTCTAGAGGAAGCCCATGAGATAGATAATGCTGAGGAAAACAAGGTAATAAAATCCAAGATCATTGATAAGAAGCCAGAAATGGTTAAAGACTTTAAAACAACTTCTTTAGATAGTCTTTTAGAGGCAAATAGAATTAAGGAAGAAGAAAGACTTAACTCTACTTCAGATGATATTGGTGATGATTTGTCTATTGAAGATAATTCTGACACATTTAAAGATGATTTAAATTCTAATGGTCTGGAAACTTTAGAAAACGGATTAAATCTTATTAAAGAGGGTTTAAATTCTGCTGAAAATGATTTGGATTATGCTGAAGATGTTTTAAATTCTGAAGAAGATGATTTGGATTCTGCTGAAGATGTTTTAAATCCTGAAGAAGATGATTTAGGTTCTGTTGAAGATGTTTTAAATCCTGAAGAAGATGATTTAGGTTCTGTTGAAGATGTTTTAAATCCTGAAGAAGATAACTATGTTTCTGAATCTAGTTTAAATGATGATTTTGATAGTTTGGATTATTCAGACTCCTTAGAAGACTCAACTGATTCCAGTTTTGATTATGGTGATGTATTGGGTGAAGATAACTCAAATTCCAATTCCATTGAAGACATTTTCAATGATGAAGATGATTTGGATTCTGAAGGCTTATTGGATGAGGATTCTGATGATGTTGACTTCTTAGAAAAGGTTTCATCTGATCTGTCTTCAACTAACTTGTTTGATGAATCTGCAGATTTAAGCGCTAACGACTTATTCGATGGCTATAATGATTCTAGCTCTAGCGATTTGTTTGATGATGAATCTGAAACTAGTTTTGAAGATGAATTGGACAATATAGGTTCTTCAAATCAAGAAGATTTGTCAACCGAATCAAATGATTCAGATTCTAATTTGGAAGAAATAGGATCTCTTAAAGAAACTGCAGAACAGACTGAATCAGAATCAGATTCCACTGCTTCAAAGGTATCTAAACCTAAAGTAAAGAAAGCTAAAAAGCCTAAAAAGGTTCCAGCAGATGCATTTGATGAAAAGTATGCAAATTCCACTGAAATCGAATATGATGAGGAAAGCGATAAGTGGCTTGCATTCCTTGGAGGAGATTTAATCAGGTCATTTAACACTCCAAAGGAAGCTTACATTGAACGTAAGAAGCTATTAAGAAGAAAAGTCAAAAGGCCTAAACGTGGTATGAATGGAAGATATTCCGAATTTGAAGGAATAGACTTCAATACACAAGAGGGCTTATGGACAAGTTCAGTAAATGATATTATTGTCTGTTACTCAATAACTGAAAAAGAGGCTCATAAAAAAAGAACCATGTTCGTTGATTTGATTTTAGATAAGTTTGATGTCTCAGAAGAGGAATTTACCGAAGATCTCTTAGAAGAAATTAAAAGCACTAATTTAGAAGATTTATTTGCTGATTTATCAGATGAAGATTTGAATGACTCTTCTAATTTAAGTCTTAAGGAGGTTAAAAAAGAATTAAATAAGTTTTAATTGCTTTAAATAATTAAATGAGTTAAATTTCGTAGCAATTTCTTCAATAATAAATTTAAGCAATTAAATATTTTTTAACTTTTTTCTTTTCAAGGGGTGTTCATATGTTATTGAAAATAATTGAAAACAAAAAGATAAAGGCAAATCAAAAGGAATTTGATAGGTTTTTAGAAAGGTTCCATAACAATAAAAAGACATTCACAGTAGACTGTGACCATATCAATCTGGACTATTTCAATTCAGAATCATATGTTACAATCAGACATAGAAAGCCAAATAAGGAGTCCATATATTATACAAGCTTTTTTAAGGAAAGGGATGAAGTCACTTACTTATTTGGCCTTGCCCGTGAAAATGTGGTTTGCACATCCTCTTATATGGATATGGGTGCTCAGATAAGACCTACCTTAGTTGCAGTATTGAATCTGGAGGATTCCTCTAAATCAACTATTGTATTTGCTGAAGACAGCGAAGAATATAACAATGTCATTCTGCTTAGAATAGACTGCAGTCAGCTAAACAATGATGAATTGACTGTCTTAAAGAATAAGAATAAGATAACCAAGCTTAAAGATGGAAAGGGCTTTATCAATTTCGGAGCCATTGGTGATTTCACCACATTGAAAAACATCCGAAACTTCATTTCCAATGTGACTTTTGAATATGACAATGGCCTTTATGCAAAAATAATAAATGTATCTATTCCAATAAACAATAGTTTTTCAAAACCTGATTCGGATGTTCTAAAGGACAGATTCTATAATTTTGATAAGCTGGATTCTGATCTGGTGGTCATTGATCCTAATGAAGATGATGATTCCAATAAAAGAATTCTGAAGATAAATTAAATGATCTATCAGATTCTAAGGATAATTCTACATTAGAGAAGGACTATTCTGGATTGAATAAAGATAATTCTTCATTAAATAAAAATAATCTTAATTTAGAAAAGGAAAATTCAAGTCTTGAAAAAATACTTAAGCCAGAATCTAAATTAAATTCCAGTTTGGATTTGGTTTCTAATATGATTTCAGATTTGGATTCTGATATAGAATCAAGATTAAATTCTGATTTGGAGTCCAGTTCAAGTTCATTCTCTGATTTATATAGAAATTACCTCATCGAAGACAATGAAATCTATTTGGAAATGTCCATTTCAAAAGATGAATTCTTCAAAATGATGAAATTTTTATATGTTTTGATTGACTCATATAGATTAGAATTAAATAATATAGAAGTTTTAGATACAGGTGATGGATTATTAAATATCTGCTCAAGCATTTTAATGGAAGATGAGTCAAACATTAAAATAATTGAAGCATTTTTAATAAATAATGACTTTGGAAATGATTGATTATTTGAAGCGTTTTTTGATAGTGAATGGCTTTTATAATGTTGGATTGTTTGGAGCATTTTTATGTGTTTTATAATCTTTGATTGATTGAATATTTTTATATATCATTAAAAATAAACTTATATTAAATATTTAAAGTTTATTTAATGAAGTTAGAAAAACTTATTATTGATGAGGTGTTTTTATGGATACAAAAACTATTACTGCAGAATTGAATGAGGAGCAATATAAGAAATATCAAATAATGCAAGAGAATAATTTGAGTGTAGGTGAAGCCATAGATCTGATTTTCAATCTTAGGGAAGAGTTTGAACTTCAAGCTAATGATTATCTTGAAGAGAGGCTTGCTGAGCTAAATGATAAAAAAGAAAGTTTATCTAAGGAAATGTCTTCAATAGATGATGAATTGAATGTTCTTAAAAAAATTGTAGATTCTCCTATGGACTTCAAGCAAAAAAGAGACATCATTGAAAAGGAATATGCAAGTTTTGATGAGACTTATGATATTAAGGTTATAAGAGCTAAGCATCAAGTAAGTTGGGTAACTGATTTCTTTAAATTCTAATTTTATTTGAATTCTTTTATTTTGACCTTATTTTTTCTTATTTAAATCATTTTATTCTTTTTTTTAATTTTTAACTCTGATTTTTTCTATTTTTATTCAATTTACTTTTTTTTAATTTCATACTAATTTTTTCAAATTTTATTATGATTTTTACGAATATTCCACTATTTAAAAACTAATTTTCCATATATTAAAAATCGATAAGCAAATTATATATAATAAATTAAACTAATATTTTATTGAGTATTTACTATTGGATTTTTATAAAAATTCACATGGATTTTTACAAAGATTCAAGATTTTTTCAAAATTTTAAGGAGTGGATTTATCTGACAAAATATATTATAATAACTGGTGGAGTAGTTAGTTCTATTGGAAAAGGAATTACTTCTGCATCTATTGGCCGTATTTTACGTTCGTATGGCTTAAAGGTTGCAGCTATTAAGATTGACCCATATTTGAATTGGGATTCAGGTACTTTAAACCCATATCAGCATGGGGAAGTGTTCGTCACTTATGATGGAATGGAGACTGACCTGGACTTAGGTCATTATGAAAGGTTCCTGGATGTAGAGCTTCCTGGAATATCAAACATTACCACAGGGAAAGTCTATCAATCAGTTATTACTAAAGAGAGAAACGGCGATTTCTTAGGCGCTTGTGTTCAGATTATCCCTCATATCACCAATGAGATTAAGGAAATGGTTCGTGAGATATCTGCCAAGGACGATTATGATGTTGTTTTGGTAGAGCTTGGCGGAACTGTAGGGGACATTGAAAGCCAGCCATTCCTTGAGGCTTTAAGACAGCTTAGAAATGAGGAAGGCTCTGAAAATGTAATGTTTGTACATGTGACTTTCGTTCCTTACTTGAATGCAGCTGGCGAATTCAAGACAAAGCCTACCCAACACTCTTCAAAAGAGCTTAGAAGCATGGGTATCAACCCTAACATGATTGTCTTAAGAAGCCAAGAACCTATTGACGATGACTTGAAAAGAAAGATCGCTCACTTCTGTGACGTTGATGTCAAAGCTGTCGTAAACACTCCTGATGCTCAATCAATCTATGAGGTTCCTTTGGTATTGGATAGGGAAAATGCCGGACAATACATTTCAGATAGAATAAATCTTGGAATCGATTTTGAAAATGATAAAAATACTCTTAACGAATGGGAAGAAATCGTAAACTCCCTTAAAATACAAGATCCGGTTGTTACCATCGGAATCGTTGGAAAATATGTTGAATTGGAAGACGCTTATATTAGTATAAGAGAATCACTCCATCATGCAGCTGCCAAAATCGGCGCTAAGATGAATATTGAATATTTAAGTTCTGATGTTGATGTGGAAGATGTTGATGAATTGAAGGCATTCAAGGAGGAGCTTTCAAAGCTTGACGGAATCCTTATCCCTGGAGGATTTGGAGACCGTGGAGTTGAAGGAAAGTTCCAGGCTGTTGATTATGCAATTGAAAATGATGTTCCTATCTTCGGTATCTGTTTAGGTATGCAATGTATGGTTATTCAGTTTGCAAGAAGAATTGGAATGGAAGGTGCTAACAGCAGTGAATTCAACACAGAAACACCATATCCTGTTATTGATATGATGGAAGAGCAAAAGAAAATCAAGAAGATGGGCGGAACCATGCGTTTAGGTGCTTATGACTGTAAATTGATTGATGGCACCAGAACTATGGAAGCTTATGGAGAAGAGAACATTCAGGAAAGACATAGGCATAGGTTTGAATATAATAATGAATATAGGGATGTTCTTACTGAGAATGGTCTTGTCATTGCAGGAACAACTCCAGATAATTTCTTGGTAGAGATTGTTGAGTTGCCTGATCATCCATGGTTTATTGGATGTCAGTTCCATCCAGAATTTAAATCCAGACCAAATAATGCACATCCATTGTTTGCTTCTTTTGTACAAGCAGCTTTTGATAATAAATAGTTTTTATTAGCTGCTAATTTAACTTTTTTTAACTTTTTTTTTATCTTATTTTAATTATTATTTTTATTCCTATTTTTACTTATTAAATGAATTTTAATTGTTTGGTTTTTTTAACTTTTTTTTAATCATTTTTATAATTTTTTAATTTATTCTGGCCTTATTTTAATTATTTAAAGTTATTTACTTAATTTTTTGGAATATTTTTCTTATTTTTGCATTTTTGCATTTTTGTGTTTTTGTGTTTTTGTGCAAGTGTGTTTTTGTGTTTTTGTGCAAGTGTGTTTTTTCATTTTTTATCTTTTGTGATATTGTGTTTTTTCACTTTTGCACAATTGTGCTTTTTCTTTTTTTCTTTTTTTCGCATTAGGAATTGTTTTATATGATATTAAGTTCAATCTATAATTATATTTAATTAAAAATTATTTAGAGGGGTAATATGAATGATTTAGATAATAATCTTGCAAACGCTAAAGGCATTGGTAAAACCATTGCTACAAAGGTTCCGATGAATGTTCATGATGAATTAGTTCATTTGGTGGACTGTGGTGCTTATTTAAGCATTTCAGACTTCTTAAGGGAAGCGATTCGTGAACAATTGAAGAATTATAAAATTGCTGACATGAGGAAAATTAATTATCAGGACGCTAAAAGAGAGGTAATAAGCTACTTCAAAAAGTATAAGGTCTGTTTTTTAGATGAGATAGCAATTAATTTAGAATTGGAATTTGAATTGGTCAATACAATCTTGAACGACCTTGTTATGGAAGAAAGGATTAAGATGATCTCTAAAGCCGATCAGGTCTTCAAGGATTATTTGGAGGAAAACGACCTTGATGAAAGTCAACATTTTTCCAATAAGGGAAACAACTTTATCAAGTTCAAGGGAAAACGCATAATTGTTGAATCAAGTTCCAAAGACGTTGATTTCATTAGCTTAAGGCCTAGTCCAAAGAATAAGTCTGTCTTGAAAAGCCATGGTATGGTTTTAAACAATGGGACTGTCATTCTATCCGAATGCTATATCTTTTTAAAATAGTTCTTTTTTAGAATCTCTTTTAATTATTTTTTCTTATTTTTTATTTTTTTTTACAATCTTTTTGGACTATTTTCTTAATTTTAAATGTTTCATGCTATTTTTAGAAATTTTTGACAATTTTTGTATTACTTTTTTCATAATTTCATTGACTTTTGTAATTTTTTATCTTAATTTTATTTTACCTTATTTAATCTGATTCTAGTTTTAAATTTTTATTTTAAAAAAATAAAACTTTTTAAATATTATTTCATATTTCTAAATCCAACTAATTAAAAGAATCCTATTGTCTCTCATCTAACAAAAAATTCCAGCTTCAGGTCAATTTCACATTTTCATACAACTTTCATATGATGGCATCAATTTTACGAAATCAGGTCAATTTCACATTTTCATACAACTTTCATATGATGGCATCAATTTTACGAAATCAGGTCAATTTCACATTTTCATACAACTTTCACACGATGAAATCAATTTACTATCTTGAAGTAAATTTTACGAAATCAAGTAAATTTTACGAAATGACATCAATTTTACGAGATGACATCAATTTTACATTCTAAAATCAATTTTACGAAATGAAATCAATTTTTACTTGAAAAAAAGCATTAAATTTAAATATTTGAAGAAATAAAATAGTTATTGTCTTATTTGGATTAAATAAAGACAATTTAGTTAATTAATCTTTCTAAGACAAACTCCTTAAATTTTAAAGAATTCGAATCTAAAAGATTTGAATCATGCGATGGTGATTCCATGAATATCTATATTTTATTTTGGAATATCTTTAACAACATTGACTTTTATCTGATGTCTGGCTTCATTATGGTATTCTTTACACTCTTATTGGCTAACTATTATGATCTGAAGTATGGGATTATTCCAAATAAGTTAAGTGTTTTCCTTATGACATTTGGGATTCTAATAAATGTATTGATTTTAATTGTCCTTAATAATCGATTGTACGCAATATTTTATGTATCTTATTTAATTATAATTTTTATTATCTCATTTGTCCTATGGAAAATATCCTTTTGGGGAGGTGGAGACCTGAAGCTATTCTGTTCAATAGGGTTTTCACTTCCCTTTATAGATATTCTGAATCATTTCTATACTGGCAGCATCTTAAATAGCTTTTCATTCAATAGCCAGATAATTCTTTATCCTAAGATCTTTTCAATACTGATAAATTCAATCTTATTGTCATTTCCGGTTATTCTATTACTGCTTGTTTATAAGTTGCTTAGGGAAAACAAGCTGAACTTGATATTATTTGCTTTTTCCAATATGAAATTGCTCATAAAGGAACTGTCAACAAAGACAGTATTTATAAATGACCTGAAGGAGGGAATGATTGTAGAGGATTATTATTTCAATAGCTTGGAGCTATTTAACTTGATGGAAGAGCTGACTGGAAATGAAGAGTGCTACAATCTAAAAGCAAGTCAATTTAAAGAGAATTCTTATGTCCTTAAGTCATCTTCAATGGCAGGTCTGACAAGGGATGACATTAAACTAATCAATTTTGCATATATGGAAACTTTAATAAACTTTCCCAATTTTAAAATCAAAATGGGAGTTCCTTTTGTTCCCTCTTTGACTGTAGGATATTTGGTATTCTTGGCTTTCGGTGATTTGGTGTTTTTAATTTCAACAATAATCTAATTTTTATAAAATTAATTTTTATAATGATTTAATTAATTTCTATTAATGATTAATTTCAACTATAATCTAATTTCTTAATTGTGCTGAGGTAATTATGTTTGATAAATCAATAGCTAAAAAATCTTCTTTGCCTTTTAAATCAATAAACAATAACAGTTTATTTAAGTTTATATCAATTAATAAATGTTTATTTAAGTTTATATCAATCAACAATAAAGGTTTATTTAAGTTTATATCAATAGACAATAAAGGACAACTCTCACTAGAATACATACTAAGCGCTATGATGGTCATTCTACTAATAACACTCCTTTCTGTTCCTATCCTCTCACTAACAATTGATTATTCAAATGATGTCATAAACTCTATAAGCACAAAGAATGAACTGTCAAAAATAACTGATTCTATTGATTTCTGCTACTATAGCGGAAAGGGTTCTAAAAAGGTGGTCTTGCTTGATTTCAATCAAGATTTTTCTGTTCGATTTACCAACAATGGCCAAAAGGGGATTGCATATGCTGATTTGGAATTGTCAGATAATAACCACAAAGAGATATCTAGCGAATATGATTATATAGGTCTAAATACAAATATTCAGTTTTCAAAGGGTTTCAATAAGATTTTAGTTGAATGGGATGAGGATACCGGACTAATCAGGCTCTCTAAGTTAAATTAAATTTTCGTTTTAAAATGCAAAATCTTATAAAAATAATAGATTTTCATAAGGTTTATTAATTATTTGTATTAAATATAATAATAGATTAAAAATTGTAAATATTTATCTTTTTAAGTTTATCTTACTGAAATCTAAAATAATCTATCATTCGTTTCTAATATTCGATATGTTTTATTTTGCGATTTTTAAACTTAATTTAGGTAATTATTTTTTGTATTTAGTTTGTTAAACGATATTTTATAAATTTATTAATTGAAAGAGCTGGTTATGATGGATTTAATCTCTGGAATAATATATCTAATCCTATTCATTATAATAATGGTCTTTGCCTTTTCAATGGGTATTCTCTCACCCTATGTTGGAAGGCGTGAAATAATTTCCATTATTGCAATAGGATTTGTTCTCGGTGCTATTGGCGGATACTTCTTTATATATCCTATGTATCAGGACAGTCCCTATGTATTGGGCAATCTCCAGGGATTGTTTACAATGGAAAGTGAGATAATAAACCTGAACATTCCATCGACATCCAATATCAGTGATGTCACTGAAAAGATTCTAAATCAAAATGGGGTCAATTCAGTAAGCACTAATGGATTTGAGCTTACAACAAGCTCGATAAATAATGAAACGAAAACATATATTGATAGCTATCTTAAGAATGATTCTCAGATAGAGCGCTATAGCATAGGAACCAATAATATTTCCGTTGACCTAAAGAACGATGCAAGCTCAACAGCCACATTGGGATCCCTTGTTACTTGGCTTTCCAATACTGTTGGAGTGAGCTCGGAATTTGCCTTTGTTCACATTAAGGTTAATGTGAATGCAAATCAGGTTCTGGATATCAAGGAATATTTAAGGGACAATCATTATACTATAGTCTCAGTAGAAGGCCCTGTTCAGGATACCATTCATTATTTCTATGATCATCTGGCTCCAGATTATGTTGTAATGTGCATTACAGGCATAATTGGTGTATTGGTTGCTATTGCAGGCATATATGTAGAGCCTTTAACCAAGTTTGTAAGAGCCTTTAGAAGAGGGGGATAATCCCGTTTCTTTCTATTTTTTATTTAAATTTATTCATTTCTTAAATTTTTAATTTTTATTAAGTTTTATTTTGTTTAAATTATTTATTTATTTAATTTTTAATTTTTATTAAGTTTTATTTTGTTTAAATTATTTATTTATTTAATTTTTAATTATTATTGGTTTATTTTGTTTAGATTATTTATTTTAGCTATTTTATCATAAATTTTTTTATTTTACTTTATTCTTACAGTTTTATTTATTTTAACTTTAATTCTTACGATGGTGTATAAATGAAATCAGCAGTTTTATTTTCAGGTGGAAAAGACAGTGCAATGGCCTTAAACTATGCCATAAACAATGGAGATGATGTTAGATATCTTCTTTCAATGAAATCCCAGAATGATGAGTCATATATGTTTCATGTTCCAAACATTCATATGACTGATTTGATCTCACAGGCTGTTGAAATTCCTCTTATGGAAGTGGAGACAGATGGAGTAAAGGAAGAAGAGCTTAAAGACTTAAGAAGAGGATTCATACAACTAAAGGAAGAGGGAATTGAAGCAATTTATACTGGAGCACTTTTTTCAACCTATCAAAAGTCAAGAATAGAAAACTTAGCTGATGAAACTGGAATAAAGGCCATTTCACCATATTGGCATAAGGATCCAAAGGAATATATGGAACTTGTATTGGAAACAGGCTTTAAGGTAATCATAAGCGGTGTCTTTGCAGAAGGACTTGATGAGAAGTGGCTAGGCCGTTTGATAGATGCTCAAGCCCTCCAAGAGCTTGAGAAAATCAGTGAAAAGACATATCTTAATCTTGCATTTGAAGGGGGAGAGGCTGAAACCCTTGTGATTGACGGGCCTATATTTAAAAAGAGAATTGAGATAGTGGATGCCGAGACAGACTGGCATTTGGATAATGGTACATATAATGTCATTGAGGCAAGATTGGTAGAAAAAGAATAAGTTTATAAATTATTGGGTTTAATAGCTTATTGAATGAATAATGGTATTTCTTAAATTCTATTATCTATTATTTTTTTTAAGGTTTAAATTATTTTTTTAAGGTTAAATTATTTAAGGTTTAAATTATTTTTAAAGGGGGTTAAAATGAATAAAAAAAGATTTAAATTATTATTAACTATTTTTATAGCATTTGCACTCATTAACACTTGTTTTATTTTAAATGATAATCTCTCAGCAGCAGACAATGCTCCAAAGGGATATAGCAACTACTATATTCGTGGGGTCTGCTTCAATGTCCCTGACTCATATAAACTGGTGGATGAGGGATGGGATGATGTAAATAGGCTAAGCTACGCTCATTTTAAAAAGGGAAACAATTTCCTTAATATCAGCTTGGATAAGCATTCCACAAAGTTTAACAAGAACCTTTTGGATGGATTCAGTTCCTTTACAATAAATGGAATCAATCTGAATAAGAAAACCATATCTCATGTAACTGGATTCTATGCAAAGAAGAATGGCGTAAAGCATTTTGTCTTTGCAACAGAGGATGATTTTGTATATATTGCAGCAAAAGGGCCAAAGCTTAAAGATGTCTTATCATCAACCAATCAAAGGGATTATAAGCCTTATCATGATAGTGAATATGACTTTGATGATGATGCCTATTATGAATCAGACGTTTATGATGACTCTTTTGATGATTCCTTTGATGATGGCGCTTATTATGGCTATGATTGGTAGTAATCTTCAATAAATTATAATTTTTATTTTTATTATTTTTCATTGGCTAGATTTTGTAGTCTTTTATATCCTTTTTCTTTTTAAAACGGTTAGTTATTTATTTTAAAAAACAAAATCATACTCTTTTTCATTATTTTCTCGTTGTACTGACTCCATCTTTATTAAATCGAAGATCAGTTCATCCTCTATTAAGATGCTCCACATCTTTAATATCTTTTCCTTGAAATTGTCGCTTAATTCCATCTTTTGGCTGACTATTGGACAGTCATAGCTGAAGTCATCCTCATCATAGATAAGATGGAGCTTGTTGTCCTTATCAAGATGTGGGCTTACCGGAAATGACCTGCATTGGATAGGCCTTCTTTTCCTATCGCAATATGGTGGATCGGAGCACTTTACATAATATACCTTCCCTTTCCATGAATCAGGGTATTCATATTCATCTGTTGTTTCATAATACATCTCAAACCATTGGTTTTCAAAAAAGAGTTCCTCTTCGCCAGGCAAGAGATACAATACCATCTCAAGATACTCATCATCCTTGGCTTCCTTTTCGATGGTGCAGCAGATATTGTTGCAGAGCTTTCCACAGTCAAAATCAAGTGTGAAAACATCATCTGTCATTTCATAGATTCTTAAATAGTCTTCTTTAGTTATGGAGCTTTTCATTTTATTCACTATGCTTGTTTTTGATTAAATGATTAATTCGTTATAATCCTTATAATCATTATAAGTTTATTCGCTATAGATCTTTTTGATTTAAATAGTATTTATTTATTTAGTTGATTCCAGTAATTTTAAAGCTTTTTTACCTAATCTTAGAACTATAATTTTTAACAATTTTAAGAGTGCCTTTATAAATCTTTTTATTTTGTAAAAAATACATTACATTTATATACTAGTTTGACTAATTAAGATTATAGAAATTAAAGAGGTGATAAGTATGAGAAAAGAAATAATTTCTATATTGGTAATTGCTATTATAGCAATCTCAGTTATTCCAACTGCCTTTTCAGCAACTGACAATGGTATTGTAATAACTTACGGCGAAACTACATACAATAATCAAAATTACAAGTCTATTGTGGATAATTACTTTGCAAGCAAGGGATATGGAAGTTCCAACGTTCAAGGTGAAGTGATTACTGCAGCTGACGTAAATGCAATATCCTCTGGAATAAGCGGAAAAACATACAATTCCAATCAGATAGTGTCATGCGCTTTGGTGGATATGACCCAAAACAATGAGATCACAGTTGAAGTGGACAATTCCATTACAACAATCACTCCTCAAATGTATGCCTCTGCCTTAAAGTCAGCGGGAATTACAAGCGGACATGTCTATGTAAGCACTCCTGTAACTGCTACTGGGGAATCTGCCCTTGCAGGAATCATGAACTGTTATGAGGAAGTTACAGATGTTGAAATTCCAGAAAATGTAAAGCAAGCAGCTAACGATCAAATTTATACAGAAGCTGCAATTGTTGAAAATAATGATGATGTAAGCTCTGAAGAATTATCCAAATTGGTGGATGATGTAAAGGAAGAGGTTCAGGAAAAGAATATTACAGATCATGATACAATTGTGACAATAATAAATGACTACAGCACAACCTATAATATCAACATTTCCGATAGCGACATTGAAAACCTTGCAGATACCATTCAACAGCTCCAAGAGGTTCAAGATGATGCAAACAGCTATAAGGAACAATTGGATGATGCTGTTAACAATACCACATCAGGATTCTCCATTGATGGTATTCTCAATGCTATATTAAGTATTTTTAATTTCAGTTAAAAAAATTAATCTTTTTATTTATTTTTAAATTAAGTAATTTTTTATTACTTAATTTTCATTTTTATCTTTTTTTTAAATTTAACTATGCTTCTCTTGTTTTTAAGCTTCTAAACACTTTATGATTCTATTTTTTTAAACACTTTATAATTCTATTTTTTTCAATTGGAATTATAATTATCCTTTTAACTCTTTTTAATTCATTTAAATCTTTTTAATGCTCGTGTTCATGGTCATGATGATGCTCGTGATTGTGTTCATGGTCATGATGGTGGTGGTGTGGATTATCACAGTTAGGATCATCACATTCCTCTAAATCAAAGAGCTCAAAAAGGGAATCCAAAGGAATTTCAGCAGAATATTCAGTGAATGGATTTAATACAACCGCTTCAAGTTCGTCTTCGCTTTCATATAAAAGGTTAGCTAAGTCTTCTGTTTTAAAAATTAATCCATAGACATCAAAATCAAGCTTTTCAACTTCCTCATCATCTGTGTATGCTGGAATGAATTCATGTCCCTCATCGTCCTCAAGCTTGATTATGGTTATTTCAATCTCTTCATTCAAGGCTATTTCCTCATCGCTCATGCCTTCAATGTCAATATCTGTTTCCATTTCTGCTGGAACAATTAGTGTCGCTTCCATAAACGCTTCAACAAACTTGTTTAGCTGGTCTTCATCCATCTCTTCAGGGTCGATTGCCATTATTGCTTTAAGTTCGGGATTTTCTATTTTTTCATCCATGTTTGCTCTCCTCTTAATTATTCTTAATATTTACTATGATTTTTATTAGATATAATTGTTTTTTACCATCCTGTTTAATAAGCTTATTCAGTTATTTAGAATGCTTTTTGAAATAAAAAGACAGATTATTTTATAAAGATTTATAAAAGAGTTCCAATATAATATTAGTTAATTAAGTTTAGACTTTTTTAAAAAACAATTATTTTTACAGTCTAATTGATTTATCCAATTGTGGGAATGTTATCATGAAACGATTTATTGCTATTGATGGGCTTGACGGTTCTGGAAAGGACACTCAAGCAAGAAAGATCAAGGAAAAGTATGAGCAGGAAGGAACTGTGGTAATTCGTTCTCATCCAACATCTGACAATTTCTTTGGCCGCCATTCAAAATCCGCATTAGAGAAAAAGGGAAAGCTTAATAAGATCATTGCAACCCTTTGCTATGGCGCAGATGCAATAAGGTCTGTAATTAAATATTATGGAAAATACGATACTGTTATCTTTGTAAGATATACATTGGCTGTTTCCTATTTAAGCAAAGCCATATCTGTTCCTGTTTATAAATTGGTTTGTGTATTGCTTCCTATCTCCGAATACTTCTTTTATTTGGATGTCTCTCCAAAGGAGCTGGTTAGACGGGTCAAGTCAAGAAATGAAAAGGAAGAGATGTTTGAAAACTATGATGCCTTTGTAAAGGTGAGAAAAATGGCAGAGCCTGTATTGTACAATTGGAATGTTATTCCAGCAGATGACTCTCCAGATGAAATATTTTCGAGAATAGAAGCAATCTTGGATGAATTAGATAAGAAACTTTTAGAATAAGTCTTTTTAATGCTTAAAGCTATTTTATATTAATTTAACTAATAATCAATTTTAAATCTCTTTTTATCAATTTAATATCTTTTTAATTATTTGAAACAATTAACTATTTTTTTCGCTATTTTTGAATTAACTTTATCATCAAATCCATTTCCAATAAAAGATTTTATAACTTAATTTAAACAATATAATAATTATGATACCAAAAACTCATCCACGTTACGAATCATTATTATTAAGAGATAAAGTCAAAAACGCATTTAAGGAAGGCTATTTAGCAGATTCTGGAATGATTGCTCACGGAAGGGGAGAGACATTCGACTATCTTATAGGCGAGAGAACCACAGAACCTGCTAGAAAGGCATGTGAAGCTGCTGTTGCATACATATTGCTTGCAGAAAATCCGGTATTGTCAGTTAATGGAAACACTACTGCACTTGCCATAGATGAAATAATCGAGCTTGCAAAGGCAACAGACTCTAAGATAGAAATAAATCTCTTTTACAGAACTCCAGAACGTGTTGAAATAATTGAAAGAATGTTTAAGGAAAGGGGCTGGGAAGATATTCTTGGCGGAAACGATGAAAAGCTTGAATATATTGACAATCTCAACAGCCCAAGGGCTACAGCAAGCAAGGAAGGTAGCTACATTGCTGATGTGATGCTTGTTCCTCTTGAAGATGGTGACAGGGCTGAAGTTCTAGTTCAAAATGGCAAGAAGATAATTTGCATAGATTTAAATCCTCTATCAAGGACTTCTAAGATGTCTACAGTCTCTATTGTGGATAATATTGTAAGGGCAGTTCCATTGATGACAAGCATGGCTCTTGACTTTAAAGAGAAAGGCAAGGACAAGGATAAGGAATTTTTAGAAAACATAATTAAGAATTTCTCCAATGAGCAGAACCTTAAGGATTCCTTGGCTGAGATTAAATTAAAATAAGTCATTATCCATTTGAATTTTAAAAATAGTATTCAAGATTTTAGCAGTTTGTGATTTTTTAAAAAATAAGATAAGTTTAATAATAAATAAAGATATAAATATTATTTCCAATGATTAAAAAATTTAATAATTAATGAAAATAGGAATATTTTTTCTAACGATTATAAAATTATAAACTAGTTCGTGATTTTAATGAAAGTTATAGGTGTAACAGGTTTACCAGGTTCTGGGAAAAGCATTCTTTTTGATACTGCTGAAGAAAAAGGAGCTCTAGTAGTTTGCATGGGCGATCTTGTACGTGAAAAGGCTGCAGAAAGAGGAGAAGACAGCGGTACCACTGCCAGAAAATTAAGGGAAGAATTTGGCCAATATATAGTGGCTGAACTGACAATTGAAAGAATTAAGGAAATTTTAGAAAAAGATAAAGATGCAAAGATCATTTTAGTTGATGGAATCAGAAGCCCTTATGAAATAGAGCTCTTTAAGGAAAGCTTTGATAATTTCATTTCAGTTTCCATTTATGCCAGCCCTCAAACAAGATTTGAAAGGCTTGTCCTTAGAAACAGGGAAGACGATCCTGAAGTCTATGAGGACTTCCTTGTAAGGGACAATAGAGAAATAGGATTTGGAATTGCTGAAGTTGTGGCAACTGCGGACTATATGCTTAACAATGAATGCTCTTTAGAGGAATTCAAGCAATCCGTTGCTGATTTTATTGAAAAGGAAATGGATTAATCTTTTAATCCATATAAACATTCCTTAACTTTTTTTTTAAATTTTTTCTTATAATTTGAATAAACAGATTTTTTTCTTTTTTTAGCTATTTGTTAGATAATGCTTATTTTTTTATTTTTACTTTTATAGGAGTTATTTTTTATATTATTCTTATAGGGCTTATTTTTTTTATTTTTATTATCATAGGGCTTATTTTTTTATTTTTATTATCATAAGACTTATTTTTTATTTTTTTATTCTCATAGAACTTATTTCTCACTATTGCTCCTTTTCACCCTCATGAAAATAATTATAAACATTCAAAGCCACTTTCTCATTCATCCCATCAACGCCCTTCAGCTCTTCAACACTTGCCTTTTTAATGCTGTCAAAGTCACCGAAATGCCTTAATAACTCTAATTTTCTCTTTTTACCGATTCCCTCTATCTCATCAAGTGGAGACTCCTCTATTTTCTTAGACCTTAATTTTCTGTGATATGTCACTGCAAACCTATGGGATTCATCCCTTACCTGCTGCAGCAGATGGAGAGCCTCATTGTCCTGAGGAATGATGATTGGAAAGCTGCTGTTAGGAATGTAAATCTCTTCAAACTCCTTTGCAAGTCCTATTATCGGTATGTGGGTAAGATTATATTCCTTTAGAACATCAACAGCCATTCCCAACTGTCCCTTTCCTCCGTCAATAACTATTAGGTTTGGCTCTTCCCCTAATTTTAAGGGCTCTATCTTTTCTGTTTCCGCTTCATTATGTTTGGTATGCTCCTCATTGATTCTGACCTTTTCGTAATGTTCCTTAAGGGGTTTAAGTCTTCTTTCCAAGAGTTCCTTCATCATTGCAAAGTCATTAGGTCCTGGAGTATTCATCTTGAATTTCTTATATTGCTTCTTGTTTGGCTTTCCGTCGAGGAATGAAACCTTGGAACCTACTGCAAGCTTTCCTGAAATGTTTGATATGTCATAGCCCTCTATGACTCTTGGAAGCTTTTTAAGATTGAGATATCTCTTAAGTTCCATCATTGAATTTTCCATCTTTTGCCTTTGGTTCTTGATTATCTCTGCATTCTTTCCTGCCATTCGCACTAACCTAAGCTTATTTCCCTTTTGAGGCACTTTTAAGGATACCTTATTTCCTCTTAAGTCGCTTAGCCATTCTTCAATAAGCTCCTTATCTGGTATATCCTCTTCAAGTAGAACTTCCTTTGGAATGTGTCTGTTTATTCCATAGTACTGCTTGATGAAGGCAGAGATAACCTCATCTGAAGTGGTATTCTCTGAACCGTCCATTGTAAAGTCGTCCTTGCCCATGATCTTTCCGTTTCGGATGTTCATAACAACTGCAACTGCATTATGGATTGTGTATGCGATTGCTATGATATCTTGATCCAAGTCGTTTTCAAATTCAACGAACTGCTTTTTCATAACCTCATCGATTGAGCTTATCTGGTCCCTAATCACTGCAGCCTTTTCATATTCCTGCCTTTCAGCTGCCTGTTTCATCTCAATTTCAAGGTCCTTGATTATCTTATTATATTTGCCTTGGAAAAAAAGATCAATCTTTTTTATATGCTCCTTATACTCTTCCTTTGAGATCTGGCCGTCACAAGGTGCATAGCATAGGTCTATTTGACTGTTTAAGCATGGGCCGTCCATTCTTTTGCAGGTTCTGATTCTAAATAGCTGCTTTAGAAACTTGACGGTTTGGCGAACAGCTGTAACATCTGTAAATGGGCCGTAATATGTTCCGGTCTTTGATATTGTGCGGGTGATGACAATCTTTGGAAAGTCCTCGTCTGTTATCTTTACGTAAGGGTATCTCTTGTCATCCTTAAGGCGTATATTGTATCTCGGGCGATGCTTCTTGATTAGGTTTGCCTCTAGAATGAGGGCTTCCTTTTCGGTGTTTGTGACTATGTATTCAAGGCTGTTGAAATGGCTCATCAGCACCTTTGTCTTAGGGCTGTCAAGGTTCTTTTGAAAATAAGACTTTACTCGGTTTCTTAGAGACTTTGACTTGCCTACATAGATGATCTCCTCATTTATGTCTTTCATTATGTATATTCCAGGCTTTTGAGGCAGTTCATCTGGTGAGTGTACTTTAGTTGACATTTTTATACCTTGAAATTGTTTTTATAAGAAAAATAATAATTCAAATTCTTTATTTTTATAATATAACTTATAGTTCTTTATTTTTATAATATAACTTATAGTTCTTTATTTTTAATGAAATAAATTCTTTTAAACATGTTTTTTTTTTAACTGTCCAATTTCAATTTTTATAAATATTCATTAGAATAGTTAAATAATCTTTTTCTTATATATTTTGTATAATTTGATATTCTTATAATTTTTTGTTTTGTCCTAACAATATTTGCAAGGCCTTATTTTTTTAAATATTTATCAAAGATATTGTTTTGAAATTTTAAGAATAAAATGATATATAAAAATAATTTAAACTTATCTTTTCTTTCAAATCAATTCGATTTAATTAAATTTTAGTTCTTTTCAAACTTTTTGGATATATTTATATATAATATATAAGAAAGATTAAAGTATAATAATTTGAATGGAGGTGAAAAATGAATAAGGTTCAATTGTCCTCCATACTTGCTTTAGTATTAATATTATTCTTGTCTTTGGCTGTAGTTAGTGCAAATGATGATATTTTAAATATTAATGTCACTGACACCCAAGATAGTGTAATTGATAATTCAAATGGCATATCGGATTATTTCTCAAGTGACAATGGCATCATTAATGATGATGGGTTAAGCTCTGATGATGAAACTGCAGGTTCTCAACTCTTAAACGACTCAGAGGATTTGGATTCATCAGATGATTTAGCAAAGGATAGTGATTTGGAAGATTCTAAAGAGACATCTAAAACTCAGGATAATTCACAAAAGAATGAAGATTCTAAAACTAGATTATCAGACAGTTCCATAATAAGAATAACAGATTCTTCATATTCAAGCTACTTTGACCTATCCAAGGATGGGGCCATTAGGGAAGGAACCATCAAGGATGGAGACACTCTTCTCATTGGAAATGTCTCTGGAAAGATATTCTCAATCACAAAGAATATTAACATTCTCCCTATCTCAGATGGGGACACAATGTCCAATTGTCTCATACGCCTTATAGAGGGAAGCTCCGGTACAAGTCTTTCCAATTTAAGGATTGTAAACAGAAATGAGAAAGTCGGGTCCTTCTACCTATGCGGGATTCATATAATCAATTCTGCAGGTCATGATATAGTCAATCTGACAATAAACAACAGCCAGATGAAGTGTTATGGTATAATAATGTCAAACGCTTCAAATAACAGGATTATCAACAGCACAATCATCACAGGCCAGGCAACAGCCATACCAATGACAGGCTCTTCCAACAATCTCTTCTATGGAAACTACATAGAGACATACAATACCAATATGATCTACTATTGTATGTACGGAAACGGTGATTTCTATCCAAGGGAGGATCTGGAAAAGTCCCATGATAATATTATAGCAAACAATTATTTCACTAGTCGAAACGGTACATATGATTCCTACTGCTATTCGGTCTGTCTCATGGCAGAGGCGGGAGGATCAGGTACGGTTATAGCAAACAATACCTTCAACAATACCTTCAGGCCAATTACAGTCTCAACACCTGACACTCTGGTAATAAACAATACCATATTGAATGTAGGGGGAGAGGCAGGCATAATAGTCGATGGAAATAACGTTACAATAATGAATAACAATATCTCCACCAAAAGGCTTGAAGGATTCCAATGGAACAAGGAAGGCGATGTGGTAGGGATTTTCACCTATGGTTCCAATACAAGAATCATAGGCAATTCAATCGACACAGTCGGCACAAATGGAATCAGATCCAGCGGAGATGCAACCTTCATTTCCGGAAATACAATCAATACCGAATCCTCTGCATGCATAAACCTGACAAAGTCAAATGCAGTAGTTGAAGACAATGCATTAAATGGCATAGGCTCAAGTGCAGTTAGGATCTATACATCAAAGCTGGTTGAAAATACCACAATAAGAAACAATAATATAAGTTCAGACTCTGAAGGGATAGTTCTAAAGGGTAAGATAGATTATTCCCTTGTCTGCGGCAATATTATTGAGATTTCCAATCCAGAGGATGCCATAATTGTTGGAAAGTATACAAACAGAAACCCGTTGGTCCCTCAGCATTATGCAATATTTAATAATACAATTAATGGCATAGTTGTGAATCTGACTGACATTTCTGAAATAGAGCGTAATGATACAGATAGCGGATTGAATAATACAAATACAAGTGATTCCGGTAATAATGGTACTGGAAATACGGGTAATGGTACTAATATTACAGATGTTAATGGTACAGATATTAATGGAACTGATGTAAACGGTACTAACATTACAGACATTAATGGAACTGATGTTAACGGCACTAATGTTACTGATGTTAACGGAACAGATGTTAACGGAACAGATGTTAACGGAACTGACATTAACGGCACAGGAAATGCTACCATTCCAGTTAACATAACTAAATTATCCACTTCAATCACTGTCTACAACACAACAGTCCTAAGGGGAGACTACTTGGATGCCTACCTTAAGGACCAATACGGCAATCCTATCTCCGGCGTTTCTATCGACTTCCACTTTAAGGATAAGGTCTATGCTAAGACAACCGACAGTGAAGGAAAGGCAAGTTTGCATTTTGATGCGATTCCGGACAATTACACTATGAATATAAGCTTTACGGGAAATAATTATTATCTATCCTCAAATATTACAATAGACATTTCTGTAATTCCTGTTTCATATTACCTTAATGAATCCAACTTCTATGAATACTTCGGCGAAGACGGATATCTTAAGGGGGATTATGAATATGCAGACCTAATATTCCAAGGTGACTTCCGCAATAAGAGAATTGTGCTGAACCAGCCTTTAAGGATCATTTCAGATTCTGCAGTTCTTTATGATTCAATAATCAAGATAGAATCAGATAAGGTCGTCGTTGACGGTTTTACAATAGTCAACCGAAATCCTGGAAACAAGCAAGACAACCATCGGTTTGCAATTCTTTTGGATTATGTAAGGGATGTTAGCGTAATAAACAACAAAATAAAGTTGGATAGCTATGACAGCGGATATGGAATCTATCTATCCGAAACTCAAGACTCCACTGTATCAAACAATTCCATTGATGTGAAGGCAGATAAGCTTACCTTTGGAATCATCCTTTATGATTCTAAGGACAATCTGATTCAAGACAATATAATCAAGGTCAACGGTACAGACGATCCTCATCAATATGAGTCTACAATTCAGGTTGACACTTCAATCAGCGTAGATGACTATGAGGCAGAGGGCATGATTATTCCTGAAGTATATAAGACATATGGCATAATTCTATTCTATTCATCTTCAAACGACATTGGCTACAATGTGATAAACGCCACATCAGGCCTTAAAAAGTATTACACTGCAGTTAAGGAGTCTACAAACTCCATTGTAGGAGTCGACCTCTATTATGATAGCAACTATAATAAGGTTCATCATAATAATGTTGTTGTCTCTGCAAAGGATCCATACCTTTATGGATTAGGGGTTTTAGGTGCCGAAACCGGTAAGCGAGACCAATTTGCAACTAATAACAGTTTTACCGACAATATCGTATTTGTGAATGGTACTTATTATGCAGCAGGTATAATTGCAGGTTATAATTCAATTAATACTACAATCCTTAGAAATTACATTATTTGCTTTTCAAACAATGTAAGCTATGGTGTGATATTGGAAGGGGCTTTAAATTCAGTGGTGGATTCCAATTACGTTATTTCAAGGTCTAGGATAAATTATGTCCTAGAGGGCTATGACACTGATTATAATCTTATAAGCAATAATACATTAAATGCCTTTGGCCAGTATGTTGGTGATGTAAGCTTGTATAACTCCAAACATAATTACATTGCAGGAAATAAGCTCAGTCCTATCTTTAGGGAAGGCAGGCTTAAGGATGCTAGTGAATTGCCTGGAGGCGTCGACTTTGATGCCATATTCTCAGAATTGGGAGTATCCAATCCATTGCATGACTATTCAGATAAGGACTGGTCAGAATTGCTAAGAACAGATCTTACAGATCACGCAGATGTGATTCCTCCTCATACCGGTGCTTTCTATGATGACGGAGGTGAAGGCAATATCTTTGTTGACAATGAGGTTCCAGCTCCTCCTTCCGGCGGAAACGGCCAGACCAATAGAACAGGCTCCGGCGAAACCAACAGCAATGGAAACGGAAACAGTTCCAATGGAAGCCAGAATTCCAATTCAAATTCCACTGTGGTCAATAATAATAATGGAAATTCAGGAAGCCAAAGCGATATGGATGGCTCCGGAAACAATCCAGAGACCGATACACTAAAGGGAAACACTGTTGGAACAAGCTCATCTGCAGCAGTTACAGAGTCTGCAAGGGCCTATAATTTGGATGTTGATGAAGATGCCGCATCAAGTAGATCATTATCATTTGGAGGCATGAACATACCTGTATTATGTATCTTATTCCTGCTTATATTCGCGTGTGCGTCTGAACTCGTCAAGAGGTCTAAAAGAAACATAAGATAATCTTTAAAATTCTTTTTTTTATTTTTTTAGTCTTTTTTAAGACTAATTTTTTACTATTTTTTTTTTTATTATTGTTAATTCGTAAATAATAGGTTTTAGATATTTTTCTATTTTTATAAGACTGATTTTTAGTTATTTTTCACTATTTTAAACTTTTTTAAAATTTATAATAATTTTTTTATTACTTCCGTTTTTAAAATCGGCCTATTTTTGTTCTAATAATGTAAAAAAATAATAATATTTATAAATATGTTTTTATAAAGTATTACCATCAATTATAATTTATTTTCTATAAAACAAATTTTATTATTTAATAAATATAATTGTAAGTTATACTTTAGGATTTCCCAATATTTTTTTGTATCATTATCTGGTTGGCTAGATTGTCAGATAATGATTGAATTAATATTTTCCTAAAGTATGCTTTTTTTTAAAGCTTTAAAAACCAATAAATTACTTATTACTCTTTTTTTAACCAATTTATTCTTATTTTTCAATATAACTCTTTTTAATCTATTTAATTTTATTTTTATCAATCAGGTTTTATTCTTTTTAAAGAAAGTTTTATATAGCTTGCAAATAAATATAGAATTGTAACTTATTGATAAATTAATATATTATAATGGAGAACTATCATGGAACTTACAGCTATTCATCCAGGCGTATATTTGCTTTACTATTTTATAATGGTTCTCTTGGCTTTCATTTTTAGCGATCCTTATTTTGTATTGAGTTTTTTAGCTTTGATTCTTATTCTTATCGCTCTTCAGGGAGTCTCCAGCGAGCTAAAGAACATAATGAAATTTTTCATACCCTTAAGCGTACTGATTATAATTCTAAATCCCCTCCTGAATCGGACAGGGGCACATAGGATATATCTTTTCAACGGATTCTTCATCACCTATGAGGCAATTGCATATGGGATATTGATGTCATTGGCACTTCTCATTGTAATTCTGGTTTTCTCATCATATAATAGGTCAGTTTCCTATCAGGAGATGCTTTATATCTTTTCTAAAAAGCTTCCAATCATCTCAATGATAATTGTAATGGCATTAAGGTTCATTCCACTAATCAATTCAAGGGCCATTGAGGTTCAAAAGCTGAATAATCTGAAGGCCAATGGGGTAGAATCAGATGAAGAGGATGATTTAAATGATGATTCTCTTGAAGACAATCTTTCTGAGGAAAATAATCTTTCAGATGAAAATAATTCAAAAGAAGATTCAGACTCTCTCGATTTAGAGCAATTCGACTCAAACATATCAAGCCTGGACATCGGTTCCGATTCAAGGGTCTTCAAGAAGATAAAGTCCTCTAAAAGGTTCCAATCCATTGCAAAGGAGGCAAAGGTCCTTGGAAAGATCATGGGAATAACAGTCTCATGGTCCCTTGAAGAGTCCATGTTTACAGCCAAGTCAATGAAAGCCCGTGGATACAACTCCAATGAGCGAACAAGCTATCTTTCATACAAGTTCGGACTTGCAGACATCATATTCCTTGCAATAATCATAGTCACAGTATCAATAATAGTGATAGGCCTTATACAAGGATATGGCATGATAAACATTTATCCTTCAATAGACTTCTCATTCAGCGATTTACCATTTAACATTTATTATTTTGCATTTATAGTATTTTTATTACCTTTAATCTATCTAGAAATTAAGGAGAGATTCCTATGGCGTTAATCGAATTTAAGAATTTCAGCTTTTCATATCTAAATTCAGACGGAACAGAATCCCTAGAAAAGTCCTTAGACAATATCAGCCTAAATATTAACTTTGGCGATTTTGTTCTTCTATGCGGACCTTCAGGATGCGGAAAGACTACTCTTCTAACCAATCTTAAAAAGGAGCTGATGCCAAACGGAAGACGTGAAGGAAGCATAAAATACAATGGAACTGAAATCGCCCAGCTTGATGATTTCACTTCAGCATGCGATATAGGATATCTTTTCCAGAACCCAGACAGCCAGATAGTGACAGACACTGTAATTCAGGAGATTGCATTCCCTCTTGAAAACATAGGGCTTCCGACAGAGGAGATTCGAAACAGAATAAGCGAGATTGTTGCCTTCTTTGGAATAAATGACATTCTCCATAAGAATGTAAACGAGCTCTCTGGAGGACAGAAGCAGCTTATCAACCTATGTTCCCTTCTTGTCTTAAGGCCAAAGGTTCTTCTTCTTGACGAGCCTATGTCTCAGCTTGACCCGATCGCTTCATATGAGTTCCTTTCAATAATAAGAAGACTCAATGAGGAGTTTTCAATAACAGTCATAATGAGCGAGCATAAGGCAGACAGCATATTTCCATTCATAGACAATGCAGTCTTCCTAAAGGATGGAAAGATAGAGTTCAATGACAATGCCCATGACATCTGTGAGGAAGTAATTAATGATGATATATTTGAAAACTACCTTCCTGCAGTAACAAAGATCTATAATGGCCTTAGCCAAAACTACCTTGAAAATGAGGAATATATAAGCGAATATGAAGAGTTCACTAAATTGAATACTCCTTTAAGCATTCGTGAGGGTAGACGTTATCTTAATATAATTAGTGATGAGTTAATTAAAATAAATGAAGATGTACAAAAAAATAATAATTTTGAAAATGATTATGCATATGATTCATTAGAAAAAGATAATTCTAATCAAAATTCCACTTCAAGCAAAAAAGAACATGATTATTATCAAAAGTCCAGTTTGACCACAAAAAAATACAATTCCAATAAGTTAGGCCTTAGGGATAGGCTTCCATTCTCTAATGATAAGAACACATTAATTAGAATGAATGGAATATACTTTGCATATGAGAAGAATAATCTTATACTAAAGAATGTGGACTTTAAATTGAACAAGGGAGATTTCCTTAGCCTTGTAGGTGGAAATGGAGTAGGAAAATCAACCTTCCTTCAGATATTGGTAGGAATATTAAAGCCGATAAAGGGCAAGGTAAGGTATAGTAAGAATCTGAAGATAGCATATGTTCATCAGAATCCTATGATTCACTTCTCCAAGGACACAGTTAAGGAAGAGTTCCTTGAATCAATATTAAGCTCAAATGCATTCAGCGCAAGCGAATTCAATATGGAAACCTATGATGGTCTTTTAAAGCTGAATGGAAATGAGTTTTTAGAGTCAGACCTATTGAACAATCTAAAGTTTAAAAATATAGACTATAGATTTAAAGAGCTTATTGGATTCTTTGACATTGAAAATCTCTTGGATAAGCATCCTTATGACTGCAGTGGAGGAGAGCAGGAAAAGATAGTAATCGTCAAGGCATTGATTCAAAATACAGACGTTCTGGTATTGGATGAGCCTACAAAAGGTTTGGATCCTATATCAAGCAAAAACTTGGCATATATACTTAATTCATTGGTGGACAATGGATTGACAATTGTAATGACAAGCCATGACTTGGATTTCGTTGCAAACAATTGCAAGAGATGTCTGATGCTATTTGATAAGGACATTCAAATAGATGACGACCCTAAGGTGATATTTGCAGAGAATAACTTCTATACTACCTTTGTAAATAGGATGGTCAAGGATTATATTCCGCAAGCTGTTACATTGGATGATGTAAAGGAGATTTGGGATTTAAAGTGATTTAATCATTAATTTAGATTTAAAGTGATTAAATTATTATTTATTGATTAAATAAGTAAATCTAGAAAAATATTCAAATAGTAATTTATATTTATCTGATTAAATAAAATTATTCTTGTCTATTTAATTGATTAAATTCAAAATTTTAGTATTTTATAAATTTATTCATAATTATTGATTTTTTATATTTTTAGGTGTTTTTAATGATAGAGGAATTAGTAACTAACATGTCTATAACGGAAAGCGGAGCTTCAGCCAGCTCTCCAATATTTACAATAACAATTCTAGTCTTTACAATCTTGCTCCTTATAGGCATAATATATTTTGTCTTTAAGATGTATGAACAGTCAAAGCCTACAGTTGAATCAATCGTTCTAATTGCCGTTTTAACAGCTATTGCAACTGTGGGACGTCTTATTCTAATGTCAATACCTGCTGTAAACCTGGCATCATTTGTAATAATAATGGTGGGGGTTGTCTTTGGCAAGGAGGAAGGTTTCCTTGTAGGTGCCCTTACAGCATTTGTTTCAGGCATATTCATGGGAATGGGATATTGGGTCATTTTCCAGATGCTTGCTTGGGGACTTATGGGAGCAAGTGCAGGATACTTGGCTTCAAGGTTTGACAGCTTGCCATTCAGATTCATATTCGGACTCCTATGGGGATTCCTTTACGGCTGGATAACTGATATTTCAGCTATCTTCTATTCAGGAACCGCATTGCAGATTACTCCAATCATTGCATTGTACATTAACGGTTTCACCTATGACTTGACTCACGGAGTAACTAATGCAGTGCTTTTAGTCGTATTGTATGACTGGTTTAAGAAGATGTTTACAAGAGCTAAGATTAAATATCTGTCTAATCCAAGCTCAAGTGATGAAAGCATTGACTTAACTAATTAATTAAGGTTTTTAAGCCTTAATTTTTCTTTTTTTATTTTTTTATTATCTTTATATGACTTTTATTTTTTTAGACTTTTTTTCTATTAAGAATGAAATTATATATATTTTAAACTTTAAACTATATTTAAAGAGAATTATAATAATTATTGACTTTTTTTAAAAAGGAAGTGTTCTATGACAAATGATGATAAGACCCAAGAATTCAAACTCATTTCAAAAACAATTGATGGCGATGAGATATTTCTCAATCATGATTCAATTGTAGTGAAATTTGCAGGCAAAAGGAATGCCATAGTCACTTCTTGGTTAAATGGAGGTTATAGCGAAGATCTCTCTGCTGTATTCAATCATCAGCTGTCACAGGAGAACATTGACGAATATGGTGATGGTGGCATATTGGGCTTTTTGGAGATGCTATCCTACGATTTCTATAATAAACTTGACTTGAAGGGCAATAAGTTAAGCGGTTTGGTCACTTCAGCTCAAATAGATGAGTATTCAATTGCTGTAGAGAGATATAAGGACATTGAGGTTCTAGCCATTACAACAGCTGGAGTTCGCGTTAATGCGGTCTCAGCAGGGGATGTCGCTTCCTATTATGAATTGAACGGAGAATATGATTTTGATTTGGAAAATGAAGATCCAAATCCTAATAAGCCTGGAACAATCAATAACATCATCCTAATCAATTGCAGGCTTGATGAAAGCTCCCTTCTTTTAGCTGAAATGATAGCTGTAGAGGCTAAGGCAGTGGCTCTAAGGGACCTTATGACTTCAAGCAATTATTCTAGCGAGATAGCAACCGGAACAGGCACAGACGGCATAGCAATATGCTCAAATCTCCAAAGCGATAACTTTATTGAGAATGTGAGCAAGCATGCAAAGATTGGTGAATTGATTGCAAATGCAGTCATCCGCTCAATAAAGGAGGCTTTGGCTAATCTGCAATGGCTCACTCCATCATATCAGCTGAATGCACTTGTAAGGCTAGACAGATTTAAGATGAATCTGGATGAGTTCTATGACAAAAGCTTGAATCTGGATGAGATGGAGAAAAAGGAATTTATAATGTCCTTAATTAAGGTCTCAAAAAACCCAGAGCTTGTTGGATATGTTTCATTAATCATTCATATCATAGATCAGTATAGGATTGGATTATTGGATAAAAAGCCTGCCTTAAAGGTTTTAAATTCTATTTTGAATAGCAATTTCAACCGAAAGGAATGGAATTCCATGAAACTGCTTTTGGAATACGTCATTGAAAAGCAGATAGAATAAAACTTTACTAGATTAATATTGGTATAAATAAAATTTCAAACCATCTTTATCCTATCCTCCTATTAAAGATTATCTTTTCCCTATTTTTTTATTAATTATTTTACAATTAAGTAATACTTTATAAACTAAACAAACCAATTTATTAATACTTTTAAAAGGTTTATATATCTTTAATAATATAATAGTATTGTTGGAGGTTATACTATTTTAGAGGCAAGAGACATTGTTTATGCATATCCAGACGGTACAGTTGCACTAAACAATATAAATTTCAAGGTGGAAAAGGGAGAGATGGTCTCTCTTTTAGGAAGAAACGGCGCAGGGAAATCAACTTTATTTTTGCATTTCAACGGCATTCACCAGCCAAAGTCAGGTGAAATCTATATAGATGGAGAAAAATTATCCTATGGCAAGGAAGAGCTTATGCTCGCTCGTCAGAAGGTTGGAATCGTTTTCCAAAACCCTGACAATCAATTGTTCGCCCCTACTGTAGAGGAGGATGTTGCCTTCGGCCCTATGAATCTAGGCCTTCCTATTGAAGAGGTTGAAAAGAGGGTTAAGGATTCCCTTGAAAAGGTTGGAATGGGAGGATTTGAGAAGAAATCTCCACACCATCTAAGCGGAGGACAGAAGAAAAGAATAGCCATTGCAGGAATTTTGGCTATGGAACCTGAGATAATGATTCTGGATGAGCCTACTTCAGGTCTTGACCCAAAGGGAGCTTCCCATATTCTTAAATTGCTATACTCATTGAATGAAGAGGGGATGACCATTGTCATTTCAACCCACGATGTAGGTCTTGTACCGGTATATTCATCTAAGATATTTCTAATCAGCGATGGGGAGATTATAAAGTCAGGCACTCCTAAAGAGGTATTTTCAGATGTTGAAACAATCAGAAAAGCTGATTTAAGACTTCCAAGGGTAACTCACCTTGCTGAGATATTGGAAAAGAACAATGATATAGATTTCGGCGGAGAGTATCCTTTGACAATCGGCGAGGCCCGTCAGAAAATCCTAGATCTGCTTGGAAAATAACTGTTTATTTTAATGGCCTCTTATAATCTTTTATTACTTATTTTCCAACAATTTTTATTTTATTTTTTTTTATTTATTCTCCACTACTTTTTTTTATATTTATAATTTTTTCTATAGCTTTTCATACCATTTAAATTATTTTTCCTTTTTATTAGTCCTAATCAACTCTTAAAATTTAAATAATATAAATTATTAAATTTTAAATAGAATTCTTATTTATTTAATTTAACTTATTTTGATGATACCATGCCTAAAGAAGAGATTGATAAAATCAAAAGGAATCTGAGCGGAAATCCTGATTTGGATAGGGATTATCTGGTTTCCCAACTGGAATATTACAAGGGCCATGAATATTCCTATGAGATAATCAAAGAGATCTCCCATTTGATTTTACAGTCCTTGGATTTTTACCTTATTGAAGATATAGGCTCTAAAAAGACTATGGCAAGCCGCATTCTTGATGAAGTGATGCAATATATTGAAACTCGTGATAAGAGGACTGCCAAGGAAAAGCTTGATAAATATATGGAGTCATTTGTAGACAAATACGAAAACAAAGAGGACCATAAGGAAAGTGATTTCAATTCAAACCGGTCCATTCGTGAAATTCAATATATAAGATATAGGGAAAACAAATTGGCAGACAGTCCCAAATCCTTTAGGGTAAGTCCTAAAAAGGATAGGCAAGTGAATTGGAGAAAGGATGTCAAGATAAAGAAAATGGAAAGCAATTCAATTGAAGAAATCCATGAAAAGGAATATCATAGCTTCTTAAATCCTCTTGAGGAGATATTGTTCTATCATTACATTGGACTAAAGAAGGAATTGGCATATATACCATTCAACGAGCCTCTATTTGACTTGTACTATCTTTATGGAACCTTGCTTTTTGAATCTGATGAATATGGAAAGTCAGAGGAATATCTCTTGAAGGCATTGAGAATCAATCCCGTATCCTCAAAGACAATCCTAGCCCTAGCAGACATCTATAAGTCAAAGACAAGAACATATAATAGGTTTTTCCTATATAATGTGGATGCATTGAAGTTTGCATACAGAAATGAGGATATAGCAAGAGCCTATAGAAACTTTGGCTTCTTTTATGTTGAGGAAAATCAATTGGATGTTGCAGCTGCATTCTATGACTTCAGCTTAAACTATGACTATAATAAGCATGTAGTTAAAGAGCTTGAATATCTAAAGTCAAGGGGAGTGGACACCCAAATAGAAACAGAGGAAGCGGTAGGAATCATTGAATCAAAGAACATTCAAGTTGGAGTCAATGACTTTGTTTTAGATGCCTTGAAGTTTATATGCTTTGATTTGGATAGTAGAAAGCACACTAGCCAAGCCTTATACTTCTATAGGATTTTATATGACTTGACTAAGGACAATCAAGTCTTAGGAAGAATAAATGCTCTTTCGAATAAGATTTAGGCCTCTTTTTTTAGTAAATTTTATTTTTATTTGTAAAATGTGATTTATGTTCTTATGATGGCTTATTTCATTAAAGATTTTATTTTTTGCCAAAAATTTATATCAATTTAAGATTGAATGTTTATAAAAATTAATTGACTTTATATATTATTAAAAACATAGTTTATTATGTATTAACATATAAGACCAAATTATTATTTGAATTATTAAAATTATAATTAATTAAAATTACAATTAAAATTTTTTTATCAATTAAAACGGTGAGTGAATGAGAATAGGAATTGCAGATACTACTTTTGCTCGTTATGATATGGGTGCTGCAGCAATAGATGAGTTAAAGAAGAACGCTTCAGACCTTAAGATTATTCGCAGGACTGTTCCTGGGGTAAAGGACCTTCCAGTAGCTAGCAAAAAGCTTATTGAAGAGGAAGGCTGTGAGATAGTCATGGCTTTAGGAATGCCAGGGCCTATGGAAAAGGATAAGATGTGTGCTCATGAGGCTTCTACAGGACTTATACGTGCTCAGCTTATGACAAACACCCATATATTAGAAGTATTTGTTCATGAGGATGAGGAGGAAGATCCTAAGGAACTTAAGAAATTGGCAGATAACAGGGCACGTGAACATGCACAAAACCTTATTAAGATGATGTTCCATCCTAGACTTATGGAAAAGGAAGCAGGAAAGGGAATGAGAGAAGGAAAAGAGGATGTTGGTCCATTATAGCTTTAAATATTATTAACTGTCAGCGGATTTTTCAAAAATCATCATATTTTCAGATAGAAATATCAGATTTACAATGTAAATAATTTATAAATTATTAAGATACCATGTCAAATGAAATTTCACAAAACACAGAAGGAATATTTTTAGTGGTTCCTGCATATAATGAGGAGCGAACCGTATCCCAAATCATAGAATGCATTGCAGAGAGGGGATACAATGTAGTTCTAGTCAATGACGGCTCTGCAGACAGTACCCTCGAATTGGCAACAGAATCCAAAAGAAAGTATCCTGATAAGATATTTGTTGTCTCCCATGTAATCAACAGAGGCTTGGGAGCTGCCTTAAAGACTGGAATGATGGTTGCACTTAATAAGGGAGCCAAATACATAATAACCTTTGATGCAGACGGCCAGCATGAAATCAGCGATATTCCAAATGTCTGCAAGCCTTTGCAGGATGGAGAGGCTGATGCAGTAATCGGTTCAAGGCCTTTTGAGGACATGCCCTTGTCTAAAAGCTTTGCAAACCTTGTTATGAATGCCCTTACATTCATATTCTATGGAAGGAATGTTAAGGATTCCCAATCAGGATTGAGAGCCTTTACAGCTGAAGCTGCAGAGAAGATCGATGTGGTTTCAACAGGATATGGAGTCTCATCTGAATTCATTAAGGAAATCAGTGATAAGAATCTCAGATTGGCTGAAGTAACAATCACAACAATTTACACTCCAGAGACTCAACATAAAGGTACAGATGCAATTGTTGGCTTAAAGATATTAGGTAAAATGGTGATTGACTTATTTAGAATCTAGAGATAGCTAAAGGTTTTTTGACTTAATCATAATCAAATAAATTATTTAATAAAAAGATATTCGATTTAAGGTAGTGTTATTATTATTGGTCCATTTAGAATTTATCAGATTTTACTAATCATTGTAATGATTATTGCCATAATCTTCATGTATAATAGGGTCCGCAATAAGAGATCAACTCCTGCAACCTTTGCATTATGGGTGGTTGTTTGGATGGTGGTCTTATTCTTTGCTTTCGCCCCTAAAATAAGTGATCCCCTAGCAGGATTCTTCGGATTCAGCAGAGGACTGGATCTATTGATTATAGCAGGATTTGCAGTAATCGCATATGCTGGATTTAGATTTTATATTAAAATCGACAATCTAAATCAGAATATGACTGATTTGGTTAGGGAAATTGCTATAAGAAATGAAATACAATTGGATGAAGAAAATGATGAATAGTCTTCATCATCACTTTTTCTTTTTATTGGAGTTTATATAAGTAATATTTTTTAGATTAATTGTTGTTTATTCAACTAAAATAATTATTAATGATTTTTAATTATTTATATTGCTGTTAAACGATAATGAATCTAAAAAATACTATTTTTTAAATTCTAACAAGATTAAATACTTAACTACAAAAGACATTTTAACTATTTATTTAATTAAATAGACAAAGATATCTTTAATTTAACAATAAAGATATTTTATTATTCATTTAACTGCAAAAGACATTTTAACTATTTGTTTAATTAAATAGAAACTAAAAAAGAATTATATAATTATTATTTAATAGGTTAGATTATGTTATTATATTTTAGAGGATGTACTGCACGAGAGAAGTTAGATTCAATAAGTGAAGCCACTCAAAGCTTATTAAAACTCTTTAACATTGAATATGAAATCTTAGACAACGAACAGTGCTGTGGGTCTGTTTTGCTTAGAACTGGCTTTAAGGAAGATGGAATCGAACAGATGAATAAAACCTACTCAGACATTAAAGGAAAGACCATTTTAACTTCCTGTGCAGGATGCTATAAAACTCTTAAGGAAGATTATAAGACTTATCTGGATGCAGATTTAGAAGTAATTCATATTTCCCAACTTTTAAATGAATTGATTAATGAAAATAGCATCAATAAGTTAGATAAAGACTTATTAATCACTTATCATGATCCTTGTCACTTAGGAAGACATGCGGGGGAATATGAAGCTCCACGTTCAGTTATTAAGACTTTTTCCAATCTGACTGAAATGAAGAATATTAAAGAAAAGTCAAGATGCTGTGGCTCTGGAGGTGGAGTTAAGTCTGCTTATGGCGATTTGTCTAATTCCATAGCCAAATTAAGAATTGCAGAAGCAAATGAAACTGGTGCAGACTTATTGGTTTCAGCATGTCCATTCTGCAAATTAAATCTAAGTCAAAACTCTGATGATTTGGAAGTTTTAGACCTGTCTGAATTTGTTTTAAAAATGCTTAAAGAAAGTGATTTGGACTTATCCAATTTAAAAATGCTTGAAGAAGATAATTTGGAGTTATCTAAAAATAAGAAGATGGAATAATGAAAGAAGAAGAAATAGAATCAATGAGAAAAATATTCTCCCAGCTTAAAGACAAAATCGAACCTCTTTCACAGTCTCCTGCAATACAAGCTCTTCAAAAGAGGGTCATGGAAATTAGAAAAGAAGCCATAAAAAACAACAGTCAGCTTTTAGAAACAGTTCAAAATAGCTTTAAGGAAAACGACATCGACTGCTTTTTAGCAAGCAATGATATAGAGGCTCAAAAAATCATTTTAGACCTAATCAATGAAGAGATAGAATCTAACCCCAATATAGACAGCAATGATGTATACATATGCAAATCCAAATCCAACACCCTTAGGGAGATAGGATTTCTGGAACTTATGGAAGAAAACAACTACAATGTCATTGAAACAGATTTGGGAGACCGCATACTTCAATTGAAAAAGGAAGATAACGATCCGGTCCATCCCACAGGACCTGCATCACACCTTACAGTATCAGACATTGCAGATATCGTCAACCAATCAATGGACTTGAATCTAAATCCTGTTCCAAAGGAAATAATGGAAGCCGTTAGGTCTGATGTATTGAATCTCATGCATAAGTCTTATATTGGCATAAGCGGCTCAAACTCAATAGCTGCAGAGGACGGTGCAATTCTGATGGTTCACAATGAAGGAAACATCAGCTTTGTCCAATCAAAGAAGCTCCATATAATTGTAGCTGGAATAGATAAGCTGGTCCCACATCTTGAGGATTCAGTTTCAATTGCAAAGCTGGAGACTGCATATGCCACAGGAAAGCCTTTAACCTCTTATATGAATATAGTTTCAGGCCCTTCAAAGACAGCAGACATTGAAAAGAAGCTTTTAAAGAATATGTATGGTGCTGAAAGGGTTGCTGTTATCCTTCTTGACAATGGAAGGTCAAAGGCAATTGATGAATGCCTATGGTGCATTGGCTGCGGCAATTGCATTGTAAGCTGTCCGGTATACAATATAATTGGAAACAAATTTGGCTATTCCAGTTATTTGGGAGGAAGAGGAATTGCCTTAAGCCGATATCTTAAGGATAATGAGGTAAGCGTTGATTCTGGATTGTATATGTGCACCTTATGTGGAATGTGCACTGAAAACTGTCCGGTTCTCACTCCAACTTATGAAATCATTGAAAACTTACGTTGCGATAGCCAAAAAGAAGGCCTCTTTCGCAATCAGCACAAATCTATTAGGGACAATATTAAAAATAAGGGTTCTCCTTATTAATCCTCCTTTTAGATTAAATTTTTACTTCTTATTTTAAATTACACAACTTTTTATACATTTTTTTAATTCTTAATTTTTTCAAAAATTTGAAAAATTTTCATTTTCTTATTATTTCGAAAAATTTCATTTTTTTGCAATTTTTTTCTTCTATTTTTTGCTCATTTTTTCCTAATTTTTCAAATTTCTAAACTAATTTTTCCGAAATTTCACGGAATTTTTCCTAAATTTTTTGCTCATTTTTTCCTAATTTTTCAATTTTTTAATCTAATTTTTTTAAAATTTCACTGATTTTTTCCTAAATTTTTTGCTCATTTTTTCCAAAAATTGCCAATTTTCAAGGCAAAATTTTTTAATTTTTCCAACATTCTCAAGACTTTTTTTCACTCGAAGTCCAAGTTTAAATCACCATTCACACTTAAGTAAAAATTGATGTGAAGATGTGAAATTGATATGAAAATGTGAAATTGATGTCAAAGTGCTAAATTGATTTAAAAGTGTTAAATTGATGTGAAGATGTGAAATTGATATGAAAATGTGAAATTGACTTGAGAATAGTAAATTGTTACGAAATCGAAACAATTTTACATTTTAAAATCAATTTTAAGGCGATATAAAACCGTTTAGTATATAAAGGAGAACTTACAACATATATTTGAAGGAAAAACCCCCTGAAAGTGATTTTTAATTTTTAAAATTTGGTGGTTTTTTCAACTGGATTTTATTTTTTAAAAATAATTTTCGGGGATAAAAATCATAATTTTGGATTTGAAAGATTTGGTTTAATCAGATTCCAACACAATGTTTTTAAATCATCTTTTTCATTAAAAAAATTTTGATTATTATTAAATATCTGATTCAGATTAACTTGATCTTTTCAGATTTGAAAAATAGCTCATTTTAATCGGATTTTTTGGTTTAATAAATATAATTTATTTATTCATTAGACCACGAAGATTTAATAAAATATTTCTTATTTGTTAAATCCGACATTTGATTCATTTGAATGATTTTAATCATTTCTAAAATTCCATTCATTTGATTCAAACAATTTAATAATATTTTTCCTTCGAGTATGTGAGGTGTTAATCAGTGAAATTAAAATTAATATATTTAATTTGTATGATTTGCTGTGTTTTATTAACATTTTCAACTGTTAGTGCAATTGATATGGATGGAAATCTAACTGCTTCAGTTAATCATTTAGATGGCTCCCATTCAGATCAGTCTGCATTTATTTCACAGTCTGAATCTTCGAAAACAAATTTAAATGCAAATAATAATTTAAGAGTTTCTAGTGGAGATTATGATTGTGTAGAAACTATGAATGAATTGTCTAATTTAGATTCAAAGGATTCTAAAGATAATAACTTATCCAAGGATAAAACATCTTTAAAATCTGATCTAAATTCTATTGATTCAGATGAGTATTCTCTTAAATCTAGTCTTAGTTCTATTAATTCTAGTAAGAAATCTTCTTATGAAGATGGAGATAATGAATATGAGAACTTGGAGGATTCTTTAGATTCAAAGAATAAAAATTCTTTAAGTTCCAATGCTCTAGGAGCAGGCACAAGTACATTTGGCGATTTGCAAACCATGATAAACAATGCCCAAGAGGGTTCAACAATCAATCTTGATGGAAAGACATTTATCGGAAACGGCTCATTTATAACCATAAAGAAGGCCATCACCATAAACGGTGGCTCTGCTACAAACTTGGCACGATTCGATGCAAGAAACTTATCATATATATTTAAGATAAGCGCATCCAACGTCCATATAAAGAACTGTTATTTCTCATACAGTACCAACTGTTCCGTATATTTCTTTGGAAATGGATCCTCAATAGATAATTGCCATTTCGACTACAATTATAAGCACCTGTGGGTTGCTGTAAACATCAAGTACTTCTCACTTACAAACTGCAATTTCACAAATGGAAAGACAGATATGGGAAGTACCGCATATGTGGTAGCAGACAATGCCACTGTGAAAAACTGCAATTTCATCAACAATGAAGCAAGCGGAACCGAACAATGTTACGGTGCTGCATTGCAGATAGGGGCTTCATCCTCAGGCATAAATGAAGGATATGTGGTAAATTGCACCTTCATAAACAATAGGGTTATCACCACCCATAGCTATTCCCATGCAGGAGCGCTATGCTTCCGTCCGGGAATCAAGGTCTATAATTCCACTTTCATCAACAATTACTGCAATAGGATGGGAGGTGCCACAACCCTTCACAGCGATGGGGAGATAATGAACTGCACATTCATCAACAACAGCGCAGGGGAATATGGCGGAGCAATCTCAACAGGGCTTATGGCTGATAATATCAGCGTAAACATTACAGGATGTACTTTTATAAATAACTATGCCCCTATGGGCGGAGCGATTCTGATAAAAGGAAATAATGTAAAGGTAACTAATTCTACATTTAAAGAAAACAAGGCAAGAGAAAATGACGGTGGAGCAGTTTACATTCTAGGTAACGATGCTTTGATATTGAATTCCACATTCCAGAGCAATTATGCAAAGAATGTGGGAGCAGGGATTCTAATCAACGGTTCATATGTGACTGTCTTGAATTCCAGCTTCGCAAGAAACAATGCAAGCTATGGTGCTGGAATCTATGTTATAGGTTCAAATGCAAATCTTTTCAGCTCAAACTTCACTAACCACAATGTCAAGAACGGCTCTGTCTATATAAAGGGTATAGGCGCTTATGTTTATAACTGTAATTTTGCAAGCAACACTGGAGAAAACGGAGCTGCATTATATATTGAAGGCTCAAACACAACATTGATTTTAAGCAATTTCACAAATAACAATGTTACAAAGGACGGAGGGGCAATCTATGTTGTAGGCTCAAATGCCAAGCTAATGGCTTCAAATTTCCTATACAACAATGCGATTCCAAGCGAATCAGACATTAA
The DNA here is from genome assembly GCF_000024185.1 of Methanobrevibacter ruminantium M1. NCBI lineage: Archaea > Methanobacteriati > Methanobacteriota > Methanobacteria > Methanobacteriales > Methanobacteriaceae > Methanobrevibacter > Methanobrevibacter ruminantium. The sequence continues at coordinate 1,610,183 of NC_013790.1, read as the reverse complement.
AAGCGGCCTTGGAGGCGCTGTATACATTAAGGGAAACAGCAATACAATCGATTCCTCAAGCTTCAAGTACAATACAGCACGTAACGGATCTGCAATATATACCGACGGAAAAAACATGAACCTTTCAAATGACAATTTTGACAGGAATCAGGCATGGTCATATGTATTGGATTCTGTGATAAAACCAAGCAGCAGTTATTTTAACAGAAGCGATATTTTAATTAATTTAACTTTGATAGGTGGCAATAATATTGCTAATGCAATTTATAATACTGCTTCAGTGAATGATATTTACTTTTATAATGTAAGCTATATATCCTCAAAGGGTAAAAAAGTAACTACTTCAAATGAAATACATCCGGTAAATGGTGCATCAAACAGCCAAAACGGTGCATTGCTATACCAGGATGACCGTGAAGACAATCAATTGGTAAATGTTATTGTGTATAAGGATCCTAATAGCAAATCTACTTCCTTATCTGCAATAAACAAAAACGACATAATCCTAAACAAGACATTCACAACAGGAATTCTTGGAAACGTGTCCTTGAATCTCAGCTCATCTGTGGGCAAGGCAATAGCTCCAGGAAACTATCTTCTATATGCAAAGCACACTGAAGATGACTATTACAAGGAAATAGATGAGGACAATCAGTTTGAGATTCTCCCTCTTGTGGATGTGGCTGTAGACATTGTCTCCAGCAAGGATATAGTGGAATATAACAGAACAAACAAGTTCACAGTCAAGGTTATAAACAATGGTCCAAACAATGCTACAGACGTTCAGGTAAGTGCTGTGCTTCCTAAAGGACTGATACTCGTTTCTTCAAGTCCATCTGTTGGCACTTACAATTCTAGCACTGGAATCTGGACCATTGGCAACTTAAATAGCGGAGTTAACCAGACCTTAGCCATAAACACAAGGGCTAACACTACAGGTGCAGTAAATTATCCGGTTAGCGTATCCTCCTATGAAAAGGACACAAACGAAGCTAACAATAAGGATAACCAATCAATAAAGATACCTGAATGTGACTTGCTCATTGACATTGCCTCATCTAATCACAGCCCTAAATATAGCGATATTGTAAACTGGACAGTCACCGTTAAAAACAACGGTCCGGATGATGCAAGCAAAGTTGTAGTTTCCTTAGGCAATCTCTCTGGAAACGAATTGATATATCAAAAGTCCACAAATGCCAATTTCAATATAAGCACTCAGACATTGGAGCTTTCCAAATTGGCTAGTGGATCAAACGTAAGCTTTGTAATAACTACCAAGGTAAACGCTTCCAATAAGAAGATTACAGTAAATTCCTCAGTAAGCTCAGATACATTTGAATATAACCTAAACAACAATCAGGACAACGATTATGTCAATGTGGCCCCATTATGTGATGTTGGAATAACTGTAAAGGTCTCTAACAGGACTGCAAACAGAAATGACCTTGTCAAATGGACAATAACAGTTAAAAACTACGGTCCTGATAAGGCAAGCAATGTAAATGTTGCACTCAGTGACCTAGCAAGCTTAGGATTAGGCCTTGTTAACAAGTCAGACGCCAATTACGCTTCAAACGAATGGAATGTAGGGGACCTTAACAAGGATGCCTCTAAGGAATTGGTGATTAGCACTAAGGTAAACACTGAAAATAAGAACATTGTCCTTAAGGGAACTGTAAATACAAGCACTTATGAGACAAATAAGGCTAATAATCTTGCAAATGACACATTATCTGTCAATCCTTATTGTGATGTCTTGATTGAAGTGACTGCATCAGATAACAGTGCTAACAAGAATGATGTCATTACTTGGACTGTCAATGTTAAAAACAACGGCCCAAATCAGGCTAAGGATGTTAAGGTCTCATTGACCAATATGGAAAAATTAGGCTTAATAGTCCAAAACAGGTCATTCACCTTTAAGGATATTGCCGTATTGGAGAATTCCACATTCAACTTCAACAAGTCAAGCAATATATGGTCCATCGGAAGCATGGCCTCCGGAGACATCTCAAGCATGACTGTAAAGACCAAGGTCAACTGTTCAGATAAGGTCTTATCAGTTGAGGGAAATGTATCAACAAGCACTTATGAGCTTAATAAAGCCAATAACCATGATGATGACCTCTTGACTGTAGAGGAATTATGTGATTTGGCTGTTGAAGTGAACGCTTCAAAGAAGACTGCAAATAAGGGCGATATTGTAAACTGGACAATAAAAATAAAAAACAATGGTCCGGACACCGCTTCTGATGTCTTCTTGACAGTATCTGATTTGGAATCTTTAGGAATGGTCTTTGTAAATTCATCAAGCAAAGATTTTGACAGCGAATCATTCGCTTGGGAGATTGGAGAGCTTGCAAGCGGAAAGGGACTGACTCTCATATTGGCCACTCAAGTGGACACCTCTGATGAGACCATAATGGTTGAAGCTGATGTGGATACAAGCACATATGAATTGAACAAGGCAAACAATGCTGATAATGATTCATTAAATGTCAATCCATGCTGTGATATTGTCATAGACATATCAGTCTCTGATTCTCCTGTAAACAAGGAAGATATTGTCAATTGGACTATTGTGGTAACTAATGATGGTCCTGACGATGCAAAGGCTGTTGTGGTCAATCTAACTGACTTGGAACCTTTAGCCCTAATCATAATGAATGTTTCCGAGAGTTCTTATGATAATGGCCAATGGACAATAGGCGATTTGCCTGATGGAGAAAGTCAAAGCCTTATTATTACAACAAAGGCAAACTGTTCCAATGACACTATAAAACTTGATGGAATTGTCGATACAAGCACCTTTGAGCTAGATAAGAGCAATAACCATAATGATGATATTTTAGAGATTGATCCTTTATGTGACTTATCAATTGAAATATCAGTATCTGATTCTCCTGTAAACAATGGGGACATTGTAAATTGGACTATTGTAGTTGCCAATGACGGCCCAGATGGTGCCAGCGATGTGATTGTCAGTTTATCTGATTTGGAATCATTGAACTTGGAAATATTAAACGTTTCAGAGGATAATTTCAATCCTGAAACTTATGAATGGATAATAGGTGATTTAGATAATAATGAAAATGCTAGCTTAATAATTTCCGCAAAAGTAAATACTTCAGACGATATATTGGATGTTGAGTCTACAGTTGACAGCAAGACTTTTGAATTGAATAAGGATAATAACTATGACAATGAAAGCCTTATTGTAAATCCTTTATGCGATCTTATCATAGATATATCTGTGTCCGATTCTCCAGTTAATACAGAAGATCTTGTCGATTGGACAATAACAGTAACTAATGACGGTCCAGATATGGCTGAAAACGTTAAAGTCTATTTGAATGACTTAGATGCTTTAAACTTAATTTTAGTTAATGCTTCCGAGGATTCATTTGATGGGGACGCCTATCAATGGATCATTGGCAATCTGGACAATGGCGATGCTGTTGAATTGCTCATTACAACAAGGGTTAACGCTTCCAATAAGACAATAGAAGTTGAATCAGCTGTTTTAAGCGACACCTTTGAATTGAATAAGGAAAATAACTATGATAATGATACAGTCACAGTAAATCCTTTATGCGATTTGATTGTAGTTGTTGATGTGTCAAATTCAACAATAAATAAGGATGAGGTAGTCAATTGGACAATAACTGTCACTAATGATGGCCCTGACACTGCAGAGAATGTAATCTTAGACTTAAGCGACCTTGAGGATTTAGGATTGATAGTCTTGAATGTATCTGATGATTCCTATAATCCAGAATCCGGTAAATGGATTATAGGGGATTTGGCTCCAGGAGAGACTGTTGATTTAATAGTCACAACTCAAGCAAATGTGTCCAATGCATCTTTGCCTGTAGAGGCCATAGTACAAGGCGATACTTATGAGCTTAATAAGGACAACAACCATGACGATAAGCTATTGGATGTCAATCCTTTATGCGATTTGGTAATTGAGATAACTGTATCCAACAGCTCTGTAAACAAGGGAGGCACTGTTGAATGGACCATAGTTGTTTATAATGACGGTCCAGATGATGCATCTGATGTTATAGTCACTTTAGATGACTTGAAGACCTTAGGACTAATCCTTTCCAATGTGACTTATGGAACAACAAGCATGGACATCTCATATGACGGTTCTAGATTGTTTGTTAAGGACATTTCTTCAGAAGATTCTGAAAATTCTGATTCCATAGATGAAAGTGATAGTTCATCCCCTAATATGCTTAAAGCAAGCTCTAAATTAGATGGTGTTGGTTCTGATTTAGATAATGGGGAATTAAAATCACTCAAATCTGGCTCTTATTTAAGTGATGATTCATCTAATGATTCAGATAAAGCTTCAAACACATTCGATGAAGAAACTAACTTATGGTACATTGGAGATTTAGCCAAAGGAAACAGTATTTCTTTGAAATTATTGACAGAGGTTAATAGGTCAAATGATAATATAACTCTTCCTTCAAATGTGGATACAAGCACTTATGAAGTCGTTAAATCCAATAACTTTGACAGCGCTATTGTAGAAGTTCTTCCATTAGCTGATAATGGAGATAATGAATCTGTAAATAGTTCTGATTCTAATGGTGATAATCCTTTAGATGGTGATGGAAACAGTACATCTGATGGTTCTAATCCTGATGGTGATAATTCTTCAGATGGTGATGGAAACAGTACATCTGATGGTTCTGATCCTAATGGTGGAAATGGTGATGAACCTTTAGATGGTGATGGAAACAATAGTTCTAATGGTTCTGGTAATCCTGATGGTTCTGATTCTAATGGTGATAATCCTTTAGATGGTGATGGAAACAGTACATCTGACGGTTCCGATAATTCCGATGGTGATAATAAGTCTGGTGATAATTCCGGAAATCCTGATGGTTCTGATTCTAATGGTGATAATCCTTTAGATGGTGATGGAAACAGTACATCTGACGGTTCTGGTAATCCTGATGGTTCTGGTTCTTCTGATGGTGATAATTCTGGCAATTCTGATGCTGGTGAAAAGTCTGATGATGGTTCCAGTGATACTGATGGCTCTGGAAATACCGATGGCAATGGCTCTTTGGATGAAGATGGCGATAATGACTCAGGCAGCGGTTCTGGTAATTATGGCAGTGACCTTTATGATATGTACCCTTGGGATGATTATATGGATAATAAAACCAATGACGGATCCAATAAAAACAACCAGGGGGATAATAATTCCCATGCAGGCAAAAAGGTCAAAAATCCAACTAAAAAGAACCTTAGCAATCACGTCCAAGCTAAACAACAAAAAGGAGTTCCAATGAAAAATACTGGACATCCATTGGCATTATTGGTTTTAACCATTTTTGCTTTGTTTACATTAAGCTATAGAAAATTTAAATTTTAGTAATGGAGTTTTATAACTCCATTTTTTCTTTTTTTCAAATTTGAAATATATTTTCAAAATTTATTTATTTAGCATGGATTTTTACTTATTTTTCTTAAATTTTCCCTATTTTTTTAATAGTTTTTACTTATTTTTTTCCAAAATTTAATGAAAAAAGCTTAAAAAATATAAACCTTTTTATAATATTATTAATATAATTATAAATAATCTAAAATTTTTTATATTATATTAATTTTTTAAAAACTTTTAATAATTCTAAATATTGGTTTTTATTTAAGATTTTTAAAAAGCAAGATATAAGAAGTTTTAATCTTAAAAAAATATTTATTTAAATTAATTAAAATTTAAAAAAACTGATTTAATTAATTTATTTATTTTCAATTTAATCAAAATTATTAATATACTTTTCAATTTTTATATTTATGGAGGAATATATTTGCTTTTATTAATTAGTCCTATAAATCATGAAGAAGCTGTTGAATCTATTGAAGGTGGAGCAGACATTGTTGATGTTAAAAATCCTAAAGAAGGTTCCTTAGGAGCTAATTTCCCTTGGGTAATTAAGGATATCAGAGAGCTTACCCCAAAGGATATGCTTGTAAGCGCAACTTTAGGAGATGTTCCATACAAGCCTGGAACCGTTTCTCTTGCTGCAATGGGAGCTTTAGTCTCTGGTGCAGATTATATTAAAGTCGGATTATATGGTCCAAGCAACTATGAAGAAGGCGTAGAAGTAATGAAAGGTGTAGTTAAGGCTGTAAAAGACACTAATCCTGATGCTACAGTTGTTGCTTCCGGCTATGCAGATGCTCATAGAGTTGGAGCTGTAAGTCCTTGGGACATTCCTAAGGTGGCAAAGGATTCAGGAGCAGACATTGCCATGTTAGATACAGCTGTCAAGGATGGACATACTTTATTTGATTATCTAGACATTGACGATTGTAGAAAATTCACAGAAGAAGCTCATAGCTATGGATTGAAAGTTGCCTTAGCAGGATCTGTTAAAAAAGACCAATTAAAGCCATTATATGATGTTGGCTGTGATGTAGTTGGTGTTAGAGGGGCTGCTTGTGTTGGCGGAGACAGAAACACTGGCCATATTGATAGAACTGCTGTAGCTGAATTAAAAGAGCTTGTACAATCATTTGAAGAATAGATATAGACTAAAAAGCCACATACATTTATATTATTCAATGGCTTTATATTATTCAAGTGTTTATCTATTCAAAAAATAAATTCATTAAATTATCCAAATTAATTCTTATTAACTTAAGAATTAATTTTTTTTAAATCATTAATTAATTTTTATTTATTTATTCAATAATTAATTCTTTATAATAGCTTTGCTATTCATTTAAAGAGTTTTTATTTATTTATTCAATAATTAATTCTTTATTATAGCCTTTGCTATTCATTTAAAGAATTAATTTTTTTTAAACTTTTAATTAACTTTTATTTGTTGATTTATTTAAGGATTAGGAGGTTAAATATTGAGTTTTTCAGACAAAATTTATAATGCAAAACCTGGTTATACTTATGATGATTTTTTATTGGTTCCAAATGCTTCCTGGATTGAAGCGAAGGATGTAGACACTAAAATAAACCTTACAAAGGATATCAAACTTAACATTCCTATTATGAGTGCTGCAATGGATACCGTAACTGAAGCTGATTTGGCTATCGCACTTGCTCAAGAGGGTGGAATCGGTGTAATTCACCGTAACATCAATCAAGAGGCTCAAGTCGCTGAAGTCAGAAAGGTAAAAAGCGCTGAAGACATCACTGTACGTGATGTTGTAACCATCAGTCCTGACTCCTCTATCGAAACAGTCCAAGACATTATGGAAAACGAATCAGTCAGCGGTCTTCCTGTAATGGAAGGGGACAGGATTGTAGGAATCATCTCCAAAAGGGATGTAAGGCCATTCCTAAAAAACGATTCCAAAAGATTGGTTAAGGAAATCATGACTTCCGATGTTGTCACAATCAAGGAAAACATCTCTCAAGAGGAAGCTTTAGATATCGCCTATGAAAATAAGGTTGAAAGATTGCCTGTCGTTAATGAGGATGGCGCTTTAGTAGGTATTCTAACCATTAAAGACATATTAAATCAAGATCAGCATCCTAACGCTGCAGTAGATAAGAACGGAAAATACCTTGTTGCAGCTGCCTGCGGTCCATTTGACCTTGACAGGGCTATGGCATTGGATGAGGCAGGAGCAGACATCATTTCAATCGACTGTGCTCACGCACATAACATGAATGTGGTCAAGTTTGCTGAAACCATTAAGGACAATATCGATGCAGACTTATGTATGGGTAACATTGCAACTAAAGAGGCTGCTGAAGACTTGATTGCACATGGTGCAGACGGCCTTAAGGTAGGTATCGGTCCAGGTTCAATCTGTACCACCCGTATTGTAGCTGGAATCGGCGTTCCGCAGCTCACTGCAATTGCAGATGTTGCAGATGTTGCAGGAGAAGCAGGCATTCCAGTCATTGCAGACGGAGGTCTCAGATACTCCGGTGACATTGCAAAGGCTATCGGTGCAGGTGCAGATGTTGTAATGCTCGGTAACTTGCTTGCAGGTACTTTAGAGGCTCCAGGTGATGTAGTAACCATGAATGGAAGAAAGTTCAAACAATACCGTGGAATGGGTTCCATGGGAGCGATGACTGGAGGTTCCGGAGGTGGAGCTGACAGATACTTCCAAGAATTGGAAAAAGGATCTCACATGAAACATTCCAAGCTAGTCCCTGAAGGTGTTGAAGGTGTAGTTCCATATAAGGGAACTGTAGCTGAAGTTGTCTTCCAATTGGTTGGAGGATTAAAGTCTTCCATGGGCTACTGTGGAGCTAAGGACATTCAAACCATGAAAGAAGTTGCTAGATTCGTTAGAATTACCACAAGCGGTATTAAGGAATCTCACCCACATGACTTCTTAATCACTAATGAAAGTCCTAATTATCCAACTTTAGACTAAAATCATATGTTTTAGTCTTACTTTTTACTTTTTTTATTATCTTATTATTTATTTTAATTACAATCTATTTTTTATTCTTATTTTTAATTACAATCTATTATTTTAATTACAAACTATTCTTTATCTTTTTTTAATTATTATTCACTTTTAATTTTTTAAATTCAATTTACTAAATTTTTAGGATGAAACTGTTTATTGGGGTATGCTTTTAGCAAATTATTACTTAAATCAAAAAAGAACATTTTATATATGAGAATAAATTTAATATATATTAAAAATGTTCTTAATGTTTTGGGGATAATTAATGACACATTTGACTATTACAGAATACCGAGAAATGGTAAAGGATATAATTGAATTTAAAAATGAAAATGGTAAGATGCCTGATTTTGCAAGCGTAAACAATCAGGAAATCTCTCATGAGAATTATTCCGCCATGATAAACGATGTTAATAACTATATTCTACAGCATGGCAGAAGCCCTGAATTTGTTCAAATTAAATGATTATGTCTGTTTTTATTCAAGATCTTTAAAAAATTATATTGAGTATAATTTTATTCTAAGTTGTTAAACTTTATTAATAGTTTATTTTAGGCTATTTTATCTTTTTTTTGCATATATTTACTTTAATAATTAGTTATTTTTAGGCTATTCGATCTATTGCTTTTATTTATTTTAGACTATTTTATCTAATTTTTAAACAAATATCAATAATCATTTAACTGGTTAATTAATGAATGATTAATTTATTATACTTAAAACAATAAAATATAAATTGTATCTAATTATTAAAACAATAATTATTTCTATTGACGATTATTTTTATCTTGGAGATTATAAAAATGAAAGAAAATAAAGAAATGAACTGGAAAATTAAATTTGCAATTATCATGTTTGTTTTGGCAGTTCTTATTTTCCTTGCTCGATACCTTATCTGCGGAGATGGGGAAGAGATCATCGCTTATCTTTGGAAGCATATCGGATTTATTCCAATAGATATCCTCATTGTAGCATTGGTTCTTGAAGAGATCATGGGAAGAAAAGAGCATGAAGCCATTTTAGAGAAGATAGACATGCTTATGGGTACATTCTTCTCTGAGATTGGAAATGATTTAATTGCAGAATTAAGCAAGGCCAATGTAAATAAGGCTAACACTGATGATTTAAAGGCTATTAAATCATGGAACGATAAAGATTATGATAATAAACTAAAAGAATTGAAAAACAATCCTGTAGACTTTAAGGCCAATATCGCTCCAGAGGAAAGGGAAGATTTCTTAAACAGAATCCAGAGCTTATTGGTTGAAAACAGAGAATTTTTAGTAAATCTTATCAATAACCCTAACTTGCTTGAGAAAGATGAATTCTCATCACTTCTGCTTGCATTATTGCACTTGGATGAAGAGCTTGCAAGAAGAGGTGAATTAACTGACATAAAGGATGCTGATTTCAATCACTTGAATGGTGATATGAAAAGGGTTTATTCCAAATTGGTTTATGAATGGGTTTATTATTTAAAATACCTTAATAAGCATTATCCTTATATGATATCTCTTGCTATACGTACCAATCCGTTTGATAGCGAAGCAGATGTTCATGTGACTGAATAATTCTTATTTTAAATTCTTTTATTTTATTTTTAACTATTTTTAACTTCTATTTTTATTTTTTAATTTCTATCTTAATTTTTTAACTTCTATTTTTACTTTTTAACTTCTATTTTTTATCCCTTACATTTTTTATAACTTTTTATTACTTTTTCAATATTTTTTAATAATTCATTAACTTATTTAAGTTTAATTTTTTTAATTTATTAAAAGTAAAAATACTTATTTTCTACTAAAAACAATAATAAATTATTCTTATTCGCAAATAAAACAATAATAAATCCATAATCTATAAAATACCCTTTTAAAATCAGTTATTTCAGTCGAATAAATCCATTTCAATACATAAGAAATAATTCCATAAATATGAATAAATATAAATAGTATTTAAATATATAAATATAAATACAATGATATTTTTTTTTTAATGTATTAGGTAAGCCTATATATAAAGATTTTAAGATAATTTTGCTAACTATAATAATTTTAATTCAATAAAAAAAAATTTAATTGGATAAAAAAGACACTGTGAGAACTTTAGTGTACTAAATTCTTTTTTTTATAAAATTTAGTATTCTTAAACTTATAAAAGGGACTTAAATGAAGCAACATTCTGTAGGTAGAGTTGAAACTAAGACATTTGCCATCAATGATAAATTAAAATTAAGTTCAGGAAAGACTCTAGAAAATGTGGAACTTGCTTATGAAACCTACGGGGAATTAAATACTGCAAAGACCAACGCCATTCTTGTATGTCACGCACTCACTGGGGACGCCCATGCTGCAGGCTGGCATAAGAACGCTACAAAGCCTGGCTGGTGGGAGATAGTGATAGGCCCTGGAAAGGCATTGGATACTGACAAGTATTTTGTAATCTGCTCCAATGTTTTAGGTGGATGTAAGGGTTCTACCGGTCCTGCATCAATCAATCCAAAAACCAATGAGGAATATGCGCTTGACTTTCCAATCATTACAATAGAGGATATGGTTCATGCTCAAAAGAAGCTGATTGAACATTTGGGAATAGAAAAGCTCCATGCTGTAGTTGGAGGTTCAATGGGTGGAATGCAAGCCTTGCAATGGACAGTCTCATATCCTAATATGATGAAAAAGGCAAGCATAATCGCCACAACAGCTAGGTCTTCCCCTCAGCAGATTGCCTTTAATGAGGTAGGAAGGCAGTCCATCATTTCAGATCCGTTCTGGAACAATGGACAGTACTATGGAAAGAACAGAACTCCTCGTTCTGGTTTGGCTGTAGCCCGTATGATTGGCCACATCACATATCTTAGTGATGAATCAATGTATATCAAGTTTGGAAGGGAATTGCAGGATAAGGATCAGCTAAGCTATGACTTTACCCTTGATTTCCAGGTGGAAAGCTATCTTCACCACCAAGGGGAAAGTTTTGTAAAGCGTTTTGACGCTAATTCATATTTATACATTACAAAGGCGGTTGATTACTTTGATCTGTCTGTTGATGGCTCATTGCCTGACGGATTGAAGAATGTAAAGGCCAAGTTCCAGATTATAGCTGTAGATTCTGATTGGCTATATCCTGTAGACCAGTCTAAGGACTTGCTTACAGCCCTTCAGACCCTTGGGGTTGAAGTGAGCTATAATGAAGTAAAATCAGATTACGGACATGACGCATTCCTTTTGGAAAACGGTCAGATGAACTTCCTTTTAAACAATTTCCTCTCTGAGAATGTGGTTGACGACCTTATGAAAACTGATGTTCCAACCATTGACATCAATTCCACAATAAAGGATGCTGCTAACATAATGTTTGACAATCAGGTCACTCACCTTCCTGTAGTGGATGAGAATGATAAGCTGCTTGGAATAGTCACTGCATGGGACTTATCCAAGTCCATTGCAAAGGACTGCAAGCTTTTAGAGGATGTTATGACTAAGGATGTCAGATATTGTAAGTCTACTGACTCTATTGAATACATTTCAAGACAGATGAAGAAGTTTGACATTTCCTGCTTGCCTGTGGTCAATGATGACCTATGCCTTGAGGGAATTATTACAACTGATCAGATTAGTCATTTGATTTCATCTTATTAGGTTTTTTAAACCTAATTTTTAATTTTTTACTTATTTATAACTTCTATTTTTATTTTTTAACTTCATTTTTACTTTTTAATTTCTATTTTTACTTTTTAATTATTATTTTCCTATTATATTGGTTCTGCTATGTTTTCGATTTCAAGTCAAAATTGTTTTGATTTCGTAACAATTTATTACTTTCACATCAATTTCACACTTTCACATCAATTTTACATTTTCATATCAATTTTACATTTTCAAATCAATTTCACACTTTCACATCAATTTTACGAGATGAAGTAAATATTGTTTTAATTTCGCTACAATATTGATGGGGCTTAAACTACCTTTTTTAGGATTAACCTACTAATTTATATACTACATTTAAAATATGACTAATTATATGGACTTTAGATTGGATTTAAAAAATTAATATTGATTTTTTATTTTAATTTTGTTATCAATTAACTATCCTTTTTCAGATTTTTAAAAGATCTTAAAAAGTTTTTTAAATCGTCTAAGTTCCTGATAAATTTGGAGGTAGAAAATGAAAGATATGGAATATCCGAATGAAGAAGCTAAAGAAAAGTTTGAAGAGATAATGTTAAGAAGATTAAGGCTATTATATGGCATAGATGTGTCTGAAATGGAAATCATTAATATTTCTTTAGGAGAGTCTAGTGTAGAGCCTACCATTAGAATTGTATTAATTGATTCCACTGAGGAAGATTGTATTAGAGTATTTGAAATTGCTTAAGGAGGAATTTTATGACTTATAACTGTTGTTTAAAGACTTCAAGGGAATATACTGAAGAAGGATTATTGAATCTCATTGCTGAGACATTTGATACAGACGTTTCAGGTTTGAAGGTTGAAAACATCGACTCCTATGAAGATGATAGAGGTGAGAACTTCATAATTACCTGTTCCAAGGAAGAGGGAAATATGAAGACAATAAAAGTGTTTCATGCTTATGGCTAGTTAATAACGAACATTTGAAGTAAATAGGATTTAATTTTGCTTATTCCAACATTTGAAACTGTTTTAAAACTTAAATTTGCTTATTCGAACATTTAATACTATTTAAAACTTAATTTTGCTTATTCGAACATTTGAAACTGTTTTAAAACTTAATTTTGCTAAATCAGGCATTTGAAACTTATTTTATTAAAAAGAACATTTGAAAACTTAATTAAAAAAGCAAAACTATCCCATTTAAAAGTTCTCCCTAATTTAACTTGAAACTTAAAATTATTAAGATAAATTTTTATATCTTATCTAATAAAACTATAAGCAATATAAATAGGATAAGTTAATATGGGAGAGAAAGCACAATGGGATAGTTCCCTTTCATTTATATTTGCTATGATTGGAGCAGCTGTAGGGCTTGGAAACATATGGCGTTTCAGCTATGTACTATACTCTAACGGAGGAGGATCATTCTTCATTCCTTATTTTGTAGCAATAGCAATCATGGGAATTCCTTTTTTAATACTTGAATATGGTGTTGGATTCAGCTTTAAGGATTCGTTCACGAATATCTTAAAGAAAATAGATGGAAGGCTTGAAATAGTAGCCTGGATACTGATTCTTTTTGTATTTATAGTTGTAATTTATTATATGGTCATACTGAGTTGGGATATGGTATATCTGCTGACCAGCTTTACATTTGGCTGGGGAGTGGACACTGCAGCTTACTTTACAAATACAGTTGGAGGCAGTGCAGATTTGGCAAAGGGGGGAATCTTTTTAATTCCTACAACCATATGCGTAGTCCTTATGTGGATTGTATTATGGTTTATATCCCATAGGGATGTTGACAAGGGAATAGGAAAGGTTTCAAAAGTATTGATCCCATCCCTTTTTGTCATCATGGGAATAATCGTATTCTATTCAATCACATTGCCAGGACATATGATAGGAATTGATGCATTGCTTCGTCCTAACTGGAGAATGCTTCTTGATGTCAATATCTGGCTTGCAGCATTTGCACAGATCATCTTCTCATTAAGCATGGGGCAGGCAATCGCCCTTACATATGCAAGCTATCTTCCAGAGTCCTCAAGGCTCACTGACAATGTATTGATAGTTGTCGCCTCAAATTCATTGTTTGAAATATTCACAGCATTTGGAGTCTTTTCCATATTGGGATACATGTCATTGAATTCTGGAATGGCCTTAAACAAATTGGTTACAGAAGGAACAGGGCTTGTATTTATTGTTTTCCCAATGATATTCAATGTCATGGGTACGGTAGGAAGAGTATTGGCACCTCTCTTGTTTTTAGCAATTCTATTTGCTGGAATCACTTCCGCTTTAGGCTTCTTCGAGCCTATGCTAAGCTCAGCAAGTTCCAAGTTTAATCTAAGCCGTAAGAGGACAGCCACTATCCTTTCAATTATAGGATGCGCATTCTCAATACTTCTTACAACTGGAATAAGCAGTTATCTTGTTGGAGTAATCGATTCATTTGTAAATCAATTCGGAATCCTCCTGCTTATAGGAGTTCAGTGCATAATATTTGCTTGGGTTTATGGAATAGATCATTTCATTCCAGTTTTAAATGAAAACGGCATATTAAAGGTAGGAAAAATTTGGAAGTTTATAATCAAATACCTATTGCCGGTTGTGCTATTCGTTATCTGGGCATATGGAATATTTACTTTATTCACAACTGCAAAGACATTTGAGATAATGGTTGATATAATTATAATCGTTGCAGTTCTTATTCTAAGCTTTATATTGTCTCACTTGAATCCAAGAGGAAGCAATGAAGACAATGCTTAATTAATTATTAAATTAAATTTTAATATGTTTTTAGCTCCTATGGGGGTTAAATTCATTCTATTTTTTATTCTTTTTATTCAAATCTAATTCTTTTTTTATTTAACTCTTTATTTTTCTTTAATTTTAAATACTCGTTCTAATTTTTCTATTTTTCACATAATATTGAATTTTAATACTTTTCAAAATCTAATGTGTTTTAGATACTTTTTTTATTTTTTTCAGTTTTGTAAAATCTAATGTATTTTAGATACTTTTTTATTTTTTTAGTTTTGTAAAATCTAATGTGTTTTAGATACTATTATGTACTCTTTTAATCCATTAAAGGCAGTTTTTTGCCCAATTAAAAATAAAATTCCCATTAAAACAAAAAGAAAATTTAATATTTATAGAAATTTAAATTATAAGTATATAAAAAATATAAATCAGAAGTGCAAGCATGAATATAACAGAAAATCAGTCTGATAATGATGAAAAAATATTAACAAAGTCATTTTGTCTTATTTTTGGAGCTTTGCTCTTTACAGCCCTTGTAATGTATGCATTGATGTCCACTGTAACAGAGTATGCCAGCTCTATGGGTTCCACTGCAACTATTGCAGGTCTTGTATCTGGAATATATGTATTCGGTGGGCTTTGTTCAAGAATATATTCAGCAAATGCATTGGAAAAGAAGGATTGGAAGACCTTAGCCCTAATATTCCTTTCAATTCACTTTTTAGCATGCATATTGTACTTCTTTGTCGACAATGTCGAATTGCTTATTTTAGTCAGATTCATCCATGGCCTTGGATTTGGAGCTTCAGCAAATGCAATAGTGACTATTGCAAGTTCAATTCTTCCTAAAAAACGCTTTGGAGAGGCTTTCGGATACTTTATGCTTGGAACCACTATCGCTGTAGGATTAGGTCCATATATCAGCGGATTCTTCTATGATATCTGGGGCTCTTTCGGCAGCTTTCTTCTAGCTACTGTATTCTCATTCATAGCATTGGTCTGTGTCTTTTTCCTTGATATAGAAAGGTATCATCCAGATGAAAAGATAAATAATGAAGATATTTTATCTGATGCTGAATCAGTAGGCACAGAATCTATAGATGCAAACCCAATCAAAAAACAAAAGGAAAAAAGAAGCTTCATTGAAAAGATATTTGAAATAGATGCTATCCCCGTCTCCCTATTTACAGCATTGACTGCACTTGGATATGTGTCCATACTCTCATTCTATAGGCTTTATGCAGTGGAACTGGACCTGGTTGGCCCATTCTCAATTTTCTTTTTAATCTATTCAGTCATCCTAGTTGCATCAAGGCCAATTGCAGGTAAGATTCAGGATAAAAATGGGGATAAGATCATCTGTGTAATAGGCATAGTTGCACAGTCAATAGGACTCTTCCTTATAGCTTATGCTCCATCTGACATAACAATTTATATCTGTGCTGTATGTGCGGCTTTAGGTTTTGGAACCTTGAATTCAGCATGCACAACAATCGTTACAAGGAATTGCTCAATCGACCGCCGTCCTTATGCTATTTCCACTTTCTTCATATTCTGTGACAGCACTATAGGATTCGGTCCTGCTTTGCTTGGATGCTTTGTAAGTGCTACAAGTGGATATGCTCCTATTTATTATATCTCTGCATTCATTACTCTAATGGCACTTCCAATCTGTTTATATTCCTTAAGAAATAAATAATCTGCTTATTTTCTAAATTTAGGCGCTTAATTATCTGAATAAAGATATGAAAAATATTTTTTTAAAATCATACAAAATGATAATTTTTTTAGATTAATCCTACCATTTAAACATATATCTTTAAAATAACTGAATGAAATAACCAAATTTCATCAAAGAATTGAAAATTATAGAAAGTTTTAATAGTTTATAAGGCCAATATATTATTAAATCATTGTTTAAATGATTAATTAAGGAGTGAAAAAAATGAATGCTAAAAAACTAACTATTCTAGCAGCCTTAGCTATTCTCGCTATCGTTGCAGTAGGCTCAGTAAGTGCTTTTGACTTAAATTTCCTTGGAGGAGACGACAGCTCAACCACTACTGTAGGAGGAATTGAATTCAATATCCCAGAGGGATATGAGATAAATGATACATACACTATAGAAAATCAAACTAGAACCAGCAGCGGAGGCAATGAATACATTGTAAATCAGGAAGGCTATGGAAACTCCGACGGTGAGGAACTATTGTTCTTAGTTGGACATTATGATACTGATATCACCAATGAAATGCTTTCCGCAATGAAAGTTGGTGATGAAAAAACCATTAACGGCCAAGAAGGTTTTATAACTTCCGATGATGTATACACTGTATTCTCTTTTGCTAAAGATGGTGAATTGGTTACAGTAACCGTTTCAGATGAAAGTGCCCTTGAAAGCATAATCAAATAGTTTGAATAGTTTATTTTCTTTTTACATTTTTATCTTTTTTTATTTTATTCTTGCTTTTTTTATTATTTTTAAATCAATTTGATGATTATATGAGGAGATATTCATGAACAATAAAAAAATATTTGCCATTGCAGCTTTAGCCATTATAGCTATCGTAGCAGTAGGATCAGTCAGTGCTTTTGATTTAAATTTCTTTGGAGGAGATGACAAGCAAACCACTACTCTTGGAGGAATTGAATTCAATATCCCAGAGGGATATGAAATAGTAGATAACTACACTATAGTAAATGAAACTCTACATGATGGTGATGATGAATACATTGTAAACAGCCAGTATTATGAAAACGATGATGGGGATTCACTAGAGCTCTATACTTCAGATTATCAGGATGATATGGAAGACTATATTTTAAAAATACTGACTAAAGGGGATGAAAAAACCATTAACGGTCGAAAAGGTTATATAAATTCTGAAGACGGATTTACAATGTTCAGTTTTGTGGATGATGGTAATTTAGGTTTTGTTACTGTTTCAGATGAAAGCATACTTGAGGAGGTAGTTAAATAAATAAAACAATTACCTTCCTTTTGTTTTTTGCTAAAATAAAATAGAAACGTTTAATTATTCACATGAATGCTTTCTTTTTATCTTTGCTAAAATAAAATAGAAACGTTTAATTATTCGCATATTCTTTTTATCTTTGCTAAAATAAAATAGAAACGTTTAATTATTGATAAGAAAATAAATATTATTAACATCATATTTTTGATGATTAATTTAGGAGAGAAATAATGGATAATAAAAAAATATTTGTTATTGTAGCTTTGGCTCTTTTAGCTATCGTTGCAGTAGGATCTGTTAGCGCTCTTGATTTAGGTTTCCTTGGAGGAAATGACGATCAAGACACTGCTGCTGAAGATAGCGATGCCAAGACAACTACTATTAAAGGAATTGAATTTAACATTCCAGACGGATATGTTAAAGCAGAAAATTACACCTTAGATGGTGAAACAAGATCAAGCGGAAGTATAGACTATAAGGTATATCAAGAAGGTTATGAAAAAGGCGCTACCGATGCAATCCTTTTCTTAATTGGAGATTATCCAACTGACTTAACTGACGATATGCTTGAACAAATGAATTTAGGTGAACCAAAGACCATTAACGGTCATGACGGTTACATAACCACTTCCAACGAAGGCGGAGACACATTCACTGTATTCTTCTATGCAGAAGATGGTGACTTAGTCACTGTTACTGTAACAGACGACACCCTTCTTGAAGAAATTATTAAATAGATTTAACAGTTAAATTTTTAATTTAACTTTATTCTTTTTTACTTTTTTCAAACAAGATCTTTAATTCTATAATATTTTAAATGTCTTTTTTTTATTTTTTTATTTTCCTTTTTCTTTTATTATTTTTATCTTATTTTTCTTATTTTATGTTTTATATGGCATTATTTCTGTTTTTCTTATTTTATGTTTTATATTGCTATTTTTACTTAGAATTCCATTATTCTCTTTGTCTTTTTATATTATTTGTCCTTTTTTTTAAGTGTTAATTATTGTTTTTATGCTTATCAAGTAAATATTAATACACATAATTTATAATATGAACAGCTTTTAAAATACTTGAATTAAATGTTCATTGATTAAAAAGAGTTAATGTAATTCATAGTTTATTGATTAAAAGGAGTTTTAATGAAATTAATAAGGGTTTTATTGATTAAAAAGAGATTAATAATGGTTTATTGTTTAAAAAGAGCTTAAAGTAAATAAAATAAAAAAAAATAATTTAAAAGAAAAAAAGTTAAAAAAAATTAAAAATTAAAAAAATTCAATAGCTATTTAATACTTTTAACAAGATCTCCAATGACGTTATCTGGGTCATTTAAGTCTTTTAAGTCTTCTTTAGCTATATGGTGAATGACATAACCTTCCTTACCATTATCAAGGATATAGGAGTAACATTGAATGCCTTGTACTTTATAGTCAATTTGAGTTACATCATAGTCTTCAAAGGTGTAGTTTTCTTCATTTCCTATTACTGCATCTTCCATTACTGCTTTAATGATGTCTCCAAAATTATAGTTTTCTTCAATGTTTTTAAGGTCCTCATATTCATCTATCCAGTATTGGAAAACAATCCTATTGTCCCCATTCTTTTCCATGATAATGTCTTCGGTAGTGTTTTGTCCTTCAACAATCTCATAGCCGTCTGGCATGGTGAAGCTGTGGCCGCCTTCAAAATCCACATCAGTTGCATAAGCAGCTGAAATGCCTGCAGCCAATATCAAGACAAAAAGACATACGGCAAAATATTTGAGTTTCATTTTTTTCCTCCTTTATAATTTAAGAATTCGGTCTTGTTGAAATGATTAAATAAAAAAATATTTAATTAAACGTATTTTCAACAAATCCTATAAAATTTAGTTTATTTTTCATATAATTTAAATTTTTTTAAAATATTCTCTCATATATCTTTTATTTCATGATTAAATCTTAAGGTTTGGTCTTTTTTTCATATTTTTAACCTAGTTAATAATATGAATATATAAAAATATTTTGCATATTTATTTTTAATATAAATTAATTATAGTTACTTTTTTTAAAAAATAACTCATCTTATCGATTTAAATCATAAAGAATAAATATATATGACTATTAAATATAGGATTATACTAATTTTAGAAGAAGATAATTGAATCTTTTATAATAATTTTATATTTAATAGGGGTTAAGAAAATGAATCTTAAACAAAAAGCAATTATCATGCTCATACTCTCAATACTTCTAATGTCTGCCATTTCAGCAAGCGACTATAAAGGAAGCTATATGGATTATGTGCATATGAACGTAAACGAAAACGGTTTGGTTCACGTCAACGAAAGCTTTACATATCAAATGGTATCTCCAGAGTCTGAAATAAGCCTTCCCCTCTATCATGGCACCAATGCAAGCATTGAAAATATCCATATTAGGGTCAACGATCTCTTGGTTGCCTATGACCTCAAGAAAGGGGACACTCTAGATGAGCTAGTCATACATCCTAAGTCTTCAGATTATGATTATGACTCTGAAAGCACAGGCACATATCTTCTTGATGTGGAAGTCGAATATGATATTGAAAATGCCGTAAAGGTCTATAATGACGTAGGGGCATTCACTTACCAAATCAATAAAACAGATTTTAATGGGGTTTCTTTAGGAATGGCCCATATAAGAATCAAGTTCCCAGGCACTCAGGAGCATGAATACTTCATAATTCCTAAAGAGGGCGAAAGCAGTGCCCAATGGGATGAGGACCATTTTCATATGACCAATAGCCAGCCTGCGAAAGCAACTGTCATAATTCCATTAGATGAATTGGACGCTGATGCAAAATATGCTCAGCATATTGATTCTGACGGATTGGAAGCGATTAAAAACGACTCATTCGATTTGAAGTATTCCCTAATTCAGATAGTCAACATACTGATAAAAATCTTTGTAATCATCGCATTCATCCTTCCGGTTGCAATATACCTGAAATACGGAAGGGAGCCAAAAGTGACCCTTGACAGCATCTATGAGCATGAGCCTCCAACAGATGATCCTCCATTCTTTGTAAATGCAATAATGGGCGGAACCTTTAGGGACGTCGGGCTAGTGGATACAAAGGCATTCCAGGCAACAATCATGGACCTGATAAATAGGGGAAAGCTATCTGTTGAAACTGAAATCAATGAAAAGAACAAGCAAAGGACATATCTTGTGGCAAAATCAACAGATGGCCTGGCAGATTATGAATCAGACCTAATCAGCATCCTCAGAAGGTATGAAGAAGATGGCAGAATAGACTTAAAACATATGGAACTCTCATTATACAGCAAGTCAGAGGCAAGATATTTCAGAGGCAGATTCAACAGCTGGGGACACCTTCTTTATAGCAATTACCTTACAGATGACATCAAGGCAGAATACTTTGAAGATAAGGGAAGCAAATTATTTAAGTTTTTCGCATATGGCGGATTGATTCTAAGCGTTATTCTTTTCTTATATTGCTTGATGTTCAATCAAATGGAACCTTTACCTTGGGTAATTGCTCTATTTATACTCTCATCTGTCCTCATATGCATACCTTCAGCATTTGCAGGACATTACACAAAGAAGGGAAAGATATTCAAGGAAAGATGGAACAACTTCAAGAAATACCTTAAGGACTTTTCAATGATGGAGGAATACCCTCCGGAATCCGTTGCAGTCTGGAACAAGTATCTTGTCTATGCTACAGCATTAGGGGTGGCGGATAAGGTCTCAAACACCATGAAGATAAACTTCTATGACGGATTGAATGACGAAACATATAGGGACAATGATGTATTTGTCTTCTGCGATGGCAACGGACTTGACTTGATTGGGGATTCTTTCAGTGCAGTTAGCACAACCCTTGACTCTGATAGCGGAGGCTCTGACGGAGTAGGCGGAGGCTCTGGAGGTGGGGGTGGAGGTGCTTTCTAACTCCACCTTTTCCGGCCCTTCGCTCCGCAAAAGCTGGACCAAAATTTTTATCTCTGTTTGGTCTAATCCTGCTTTTTAACAAATAACTATGGAACAGGTGAACTAAAATGAACAATAAGCAAAAAACATTAGCAATCCTCATTCTACTCGCTATTGTTTTAACAAGCATTTCAGCAGCATCTGCAGTGGATTATAAAATCACAAATGCAGATGTCCACTTGGATGTGGAAGACAATGGGATATTGCATGTCAGCGAAAACATAACATATCTTTTCAAAAGCGACGGACATGGTGTCTATAGGGTCATACCCCTAAAGGCAGATGAGAAGATGAGCTATCTGACAGTGGATGTTGACGGCTCATACTTTGAATATAATATCATTAACCGTTCAGGGGAAAAGGAAGTAAGGGTATACTTATATAAGGATAAGGATTTAACTGATTACGGAGTAAGCGAAGGCTCTACAGTCACTCTAAAGCTTGACTATTATATGGAAAATGTTGTAAAGCTATTCAGAGATACAGGACTCCTAGAATACAAGCTCTGGGGTGAGGAATGGGACCAAGGAGTTGAGCATCTAAACGCAAAGGTCACATTCCCAAATGATGAGGAGATTGAATATTGGATTAATGACGATTCCGGAAAGACAGAATCAAGCTTCTCAGGAGACACACTATATGTAAAGGGCTCAGACATTCCTAAGGGAGATTATGTGGAAGCAAGAGTTCTCATTCCATTAGGTGAATTTGATTTTGATGCAGATTATGCTCTACATTACAATCATGATGCCTCTGATGAGGTCAAAAAGCAGCAAGAGGATTTTCAAAAAAAGCAGCAATACTTTAACACCATTGGCAATCTATTAAACGTTATATATGGCATTCTTATCCTCACGCCTTTAGGCATATATCTCAAATACGGCAGGGAGCCAAAGGTGTCAAGTGATGCCATATATGAGCATGAGCCTCCAACAGATGACTCTCCAGCCTTTGTAAATGCAATGATGAGTGGATTGAGTAAGGATGTTGGAAAGGTTGATAAGAAAGGTTTCCAAGCCACAATAATGGATCTCATTAACAGAGACAAGCTTGGAATGGAAATAGCATATACAAATAAGAAAAGACCTGTGTCCCTTCTTACTGTAAAGTCAACCGATGGCCTTAAGGACTTTGAAATGGAATTGATAGACATCCTTAGAAGGTATGAGCAGAACGGAAAGATCAATTTCCTTTATATGCAGCAGCAGCTCTCCAATAGGAATGAGGCATATCACTTCAACAGGGCATTCAACAGATGGGTCAGTAACTTTAAGGTTGACTACTTGCCGGATGATGTTTTAAGCAGATACTTCAATACAAAGGGAAGCGATTTGATAGGCAAATTCAAATGGATTGCATTAGTTGCAGGATTTACAGGAATCATTGGACTTCTTTTAACCGGCAGCTGGATACCTCTGGTATTGGGACTAATATTGATTTTTGTAGGGGTAATCTGTTTCTATCTCCCTTCAAGCATTGGTGGACAATACACTAAAGAGGGAAGGGAGTATCAGCAAAAGTGGAAAAGATTTGAAAAGTATCTAAAGGACTTTTCCCTAATCAAGGAGCACCCTCCGGAATCTGTTGCAATATGGAATGAGTATCTTGTATATGCTACAGCCTTAGGGGTAGCGGATAAGGTCTATAAGTCCATGAAGATGGAAGTCTATGATGGATTGGCAGATGGCAGCAATTTCAGTTCAAATGATCTCTTTGTATTCTATCATATTGGTGGAATCAGGAGTCTTGACAATTCATTTGTTACCGTCAATAATATTATCTCAGCAGACAGCTCTAGCTCCGGTGGAATCGGAGGAATCGGAGGCGGATCTGGAGGAGGGGGCGGAGGAGCCTTTTAACTCCACCTTTTCCGGCCCTTCGCTCCGCAAAAGCTGGACCAAAATTTTTATCTCACTTGGTCTAATCCTCCTGTTTTTTCTTCTTTCAAATTCAATTATTTTTATCTCGGTTGGGTCTAATCCGTCTGTTTTTTCTTCTTTCAAATTCAATTATTTTTATCTCGGTTGGTTCTTATCCAACTATTTATTCTTTTTTTTTAACCATACCTTTTTCTAATCAAATATTTCACACTATTTTTAATTCCTATGAAAATTAATTTAACTAGTTAAAAACAATTCAATCAACTTAAAACAAAATATAATTAAAAAATAATAACAATTAAAAAATCATATTTTTTTAAATTAACTATAAATAATGAATAGTAAACCTATTAAAAAAATAATCTATTTTATCGATTTAAATCATAAAAAATAAATATATAGATAATTCATATATAGCATTATAGTAATTAAGTCCAAAAAATAATATTTTTAGATATTGAATTTATTTTTAAAGGATTTAAGGATTATAAATAAAAAAAAATACGTTGTGATAATATGAGTACTTTTATTTTAGTCATAATAATACTTGGTATTATTTTAATAATCGCAGGAATAATCGTAGCTCTCTATAATGGCCTTGTGACTGCAAGAAACAAGGTAAAGAATGCATGGGCTCAAATTGATGTCCAATTAAACAGAAGAGCAGATTTAATTCCTAACTTAGTAGAAACTGTAAAAGGCTATGCCGGTCATGAAAAATCTGTATTTGAAGATGTCACTGCTGCAAGGGCAGGATTGATGAATGCAAACGGAGTTAAGGAAATCGGTGAAGCTAACAACCAATTAACAAACACCTTAAAGACCTTATTTGCAGTTGCTGAAAACTATCCTGAGCTTAAAGCCAATGAAAACTTCAAGGAATTGCAAGCTCAATTAGCTGAAAGCGAAGACAAGATTGCATATTCAAGACAGTTCTATAATGACACTGTATTGATGTACAATAACAAATGCCAAACCTTCCCAAGCAATTTGATTGCAGGCCTCTTCGGATTCAAGGAAGCTGACTTCTTTGAAGCTGCAGGTGAAGCTAGATCTGTACCTAAAGTCGAATTCTAATTATAAAAAATCAAAACTATTCAATAACTTTAAACTCATTGGATAGTTATTTTTTTTAGGAGAGGAAAAATGAACTCAAAACAAAAAGCCCTAATGGTCCTTGCCTTAAGCATAATCCTACTCAGTTCAATTGCAGCAGCATCTGCAGAGGATTATTCTTTAACCAATGCCAAAATAGATATGGTAATCCAGGATGACGGATTAGTCTTTGTGGATGAGGCAATCACCTACCATTTTTATAAGACCATGAATGGCGTCTATAGGTACATTCCAATCAATAACTTTAACATGGAAGATTTTGCTGTAGACGTTGATGGCGCATATTATGAACTGGAGGGTAATGATGACGACTCTCAAATAGAGGCTAAGGTCTATCTCTATAAGGATAAGGATAAAACCGAAAAGATCGACCCTGGTACAGATGTTACAGTCCATTATAAGTACTACATGAGCGATCTCCTTGATGTAAAGGGAGACAATGCAGTATTGAACTATTATCTATTGGGAGAAGATTGGGAGGTTGACTTAGAGGAGATTGAAGCAAACGTCCATTTCCCTGAAAAGAAGGAGCTTGATTACGAGCTTGTTCCAAGCGGCAGTGCTGAAGGCAAGTGGTCTGGAGACACATTGACCATTACTGGAGAGAATATTAATGCTGGAGATGGTCTTGCATTAATCGTTGAAATCCCATTAGATGAGTTCGCTTCAGGCTTTTCAAATGCTGTCCACAATGACACTGATGATGATGATGACATAGATAATGATATCGATAATGATAAGGATGATTTAAAGGACTTGACAAAGGCTAAGCAGATTTAACTGTTTAAATTGTACTTTTTAAGGCAGATTTTATGGTTTAATTCGTATTTATTTAAGTCTTTTTAAGGCAGATTTTAACTGTTTAAATTAATTAAACTCTCTTTAACCAGTCTTTTAATTATCAAGGAGAAAATAATGAATTCAAAACAAAAAACATTAATAATCCTAAGTCTAAGCCTAATATTGCTAGCATCCATAGCCGCAGTATCTGCAGTTGATTACACCCTAACAAATGCAGATATGGACTATGTGGTTAAGTCTAACGGATTATTGCATGTCCATGAGGCAATCACATATGACTTTGACAGCAGCCCCAATGGTGTCTATAGAGACATACCCCTTAAAAGCGGCCAGTCCATAGAGAATCTGGAGGTTTATGTTGACGGGGCCTATGCAGAGTACCAGATCATTCCAAAAGGAAGCGGTGAGAGGATAAAGGTATATCTCTATACAGACTCCTCAAAAAGCCATAAGCTATCTTCAGACTCTGTAATAACCGTCCATTATGTCTATGACATGCCAAAGGTTGTAAAGATCTATAACGATATTGGAGAGCTCCAGTATAAGGTATGGGGTGATGAATGGGACGAAGACCTTGAAAACCTTCAATCCACAATCACATTCCCAGATGATGAGGAGCTTCAGTTCTGGATCAACCCATACTTCAGCAATGCTAAGGCCAGATGGGCAGAGGACCACCTGAAGATACACTCAGACTTTGTAGGAGACGGCAAATATGTTGAGGCAAGGGCATTGATTCCGTTAAGCGAATTCGATTCCAATGCAGAATATGCACAGCATATAAACAAGAACGGAAAGGATGAGATAATCAAGATACAGGACGATGACAAGAAATCTCAAGAGGGCTTCAAATCCTTATTCTCAATATTAAATAAGGTATTGGTAGTGCTATGCTTTATTCCAGGACTCATCTACCTTAAGTTCGGAAGGGAGCCAAAGACAACATATGATGCAATATATGAGCATGAGCCTCCTACAGATGACCCTCCAGCCTATGTGAATGGTATGATAGGCTCAGGGCTAAAGGATGTAGGCAGTCTAAATCAGGAAGCTTTCCAAGCTACAATAATGGACCTTATCAACAGAGGCAAGATGGGTGTATCCTCAGAGGAAGACACTGAATTTACAAAGACAACCTTCCTTACCATAAAGGACACATCAGGCCTCAAGAGATTTGAAGCTGATGTCATTAACATCCTAAAGAGATATGAGCTAAACGGAAATATAAGCCTAAGCTATATGCAGGACTGCCTTAGGGGAGAATCTGAAGCCAGATACTTCCAAGGCAGGTTTGAAAGCTGGAAGGAAAACTTTGAAAATGAATACTTCTCAGAGGACAGCTTCAGCCGCCTCTTTGACAAGAAAGGAAACGACTATCTTAATTACTTCGCATTCCTTCTCATAATTCTTGGAATAATCGCTTTCGTAGCATCAATATTCTTCGACTTTGCAGTCACCGGCTCAACAATATTCGTAGGAGTCCTTTTAGTCATTGTAGGTGTCGTTTGCCTTATGCTTCCATCTGGAATTGCAGGAAAATACACAGACGAAGGAAAGCTCTATGAGGAAAAATGGATGAAGTTTAAGAAATACCTTCAGGATTATTCATTGATAAAGGAGCATCCGCCAGAGTCCATTGTAATTTGGAACAAGTATCTTGTCTATGCTACAGCATTAGGTGTGGCAGATGAGGTATATAAGGCCATGAAGATGGAAGTCTATAGCGGAAGCGATGATTATTACAGAACAAATGATCTCTACATGTTCTATTACTTAGGAGGTCATAGGTTTATCAATGATTCATTCAACACAGCATCCTCTACCATATCTGCTGCAGACAACAGCTCTGTAGGAGGAATAGGAGGAGGCTCCGGTGGTGGAGGTGGAGGTGCCTTCTAGCTCCACCTTTTACGGCCCTCCGGGCCGCAAAAGCTGGACCAAAATTTTTTATTTTGGCTATGCTTGACCCACATTACTGTCATTTGTGTTGAAAATTAATAATTTTTTTACTAATCTCAAATTCCAATTTTCTCATATGCTGAGTATTACTTTTTCAAATTAAATTTTTATTACTTTTTTATTTTTTATCTAATTATTTTATTACCTTTTATAAGCAATATTACTTTTTTTCCTAATTTTTCATTATTTGTAATAAGAAAAACTTTATATAATTATTACTCCTTATAGTTAAGTAGATAATAATACTTTTTAGCAAATAATTATTATTTTTAGATTTTCACTATATCGCTGTGTTACCTATAAAAATCAATTAAAATTTAAAAATAGCTGAAAGTGTTATTATTCGGGTTTTTTAGTAAGTTACTATTTCCCCCCTATATTTAAGATATTTTTATAATAATTACTAATGAAAAGTTTATTTGAATCTAAAATCACTACAATCAATTTATTTAACAAACACAAAATTTTAAAAATATAATCTTTACACAAAACATTATCTAAAAATTAGCAATTATTTTAATTATATCTTACCCTATCTTTTTTGCCACCCTTCTTTTTGTTTTTTTTTTATTTTTTTAAACTCTTTTTATCCTTAATCCGATTTAACACTTAACCCAATTCAGATTCATTTTCTTAAACTCTTTTTATCCTTAATCCAATTTCAGAATTAACCCGATTTATATTCCTTTATTTAACTCTTATTTTAATTATTACACCATAAAGCAATTTATAAAATTTTAAATATCTATTTAAACAATATATTAATTATTCTAAGGTGAATTAATCACCTTAACTTATTTTGATTCTAGATAAATAATGATCCATTTAGGTGCAATCATGTCAAATATCGTTGATAGAATAGGTATGGAAAAATCAGTCATACTCCTTGCTGCAGTTGTATCCTTTGTCACTGCATTCCTTGCAAACATCTCTGTAGCTTTGCCCTTAATAGCAAGGGAGCTTGCAATGAGCAATATCATTCAAAATTGGGTAGCCACAATCTACCTTCTTCCAATTGCCATGCTTTCCATCCCTTTAGGAAAGCTTACAAGCAAGCATGGCCTAAACAAGTCATTGCTTGCAGGAATAATCCTTACAATAATAGGAGTAATCATAGCCTGCTTTTCAATCAACAGTGAACTTCTACTTCTATCAAGGGTAATCCAAGGAATCGGAACCGCTTTAATCAATGTCGCTTCAATGGCATTAATCGTTTCAGCAGTTAACCCAGAAACCCGGGGACAGGCATTGGGACTGAACATTGCTGGAGTCTATATAGGACTCTCATCAGCCCCTGTAATCGGAGGCCTTGTCATCTACCACCTTGGCTGGCAGAGCATATTCTATATAATGCTAATCCCACTAATATTCTCAGCCTACCTGTCATGGTCACTCAAGGATGAATGGACAATGTATGACGGTCCAATAGACATAACTGGATCTATCATATTTTCAATAGGTATTCTTCTAGTAATCTATGGATTCACCATAGTAAACACATGGCTTGGCATAGTTCTATTGATAATTGGTTTACTATTATTAATTGCCTTTGCTTATTTTGAACTTAGGGTCAATAATCCTGTCTTTGATGTGAGACTCTTTAAGAATTCTAGGTTCTCCTCTTCAAATATTGCATCCTTGATTAGTTATACTGCAACTTTTGTAATCACATACATCTTAACTTATCATTTTCAGTATATTATGGGCTTTGACTCTAAATTTTCAGGCATGTTATTAATAGTAACACCTGTCATGATGGCAATTCTAGCACCCCTATCAGGCAGGCTATCAGATAGGATAGATCCTCAAAAGCTTGCAGCAATAGGCATGGGTTTTGTAACAGTGGCACTAACAATCCTATGCTTCCTAAACGAATCAACCCCATTATATATGATTCTACTCGCAATGTTTCTCCAGGGAATAGGATATGGATTGTTCTCTTCACCTAATACAAATGCGATCATGAGCTCTGTTCCAAAGGAAGAGACTTCTTCCGCTTCAGCATCCCTTGCAGCAGTTAGGGTGATTGGACAGACACTAAGCCTTGGAATGCTTACTGTGATATTTGCATACATCATGGGAAATGTGGCAATTGTGCCTGAATATTATCCATTGCTTATGGAAAGCTCTAGATTGTCTTGCATTATCTCTGCAGTATTGTGTGTGATTGCTGTTGTTGCATCATTAGTTGGACTGCGCTCTGATGATGAGTATGAGACTTAAATATAAGTTAAATAATCAATTTTAAGGACCATTATTAGAAATATTTCTTTGAAAAATAATTATTGCCTATATACAATATTAGAAAAAGTTTATTAGACAATCATTTTACTATTTATTAATGCTTTATAAAGTAGAATTTGGTTTACTATTTATTAGAAATTTTTTAAGTGGAAGCATGGTTTACTATTTATTAGAAATTTTTTAAGTGGAAGCTTGGTTTACTATTTATTAGAAATTTTTTAAGTGGAAGCTTGGTTTACTATTTATTAGAAATAGTTTATAAAAAACAAAGGTTTATAAATGATTGTGTCTATACATTGTGTACTCGGTGATAATATGATGGTTAGTGATAAGGATTTAGCAAAAAATAATAATGTAAAGGGCTCTAGAATCAATGTGACACCTCTTATGGCAGCATATTTCTTAGGATATATGCTTTCTGAAAAGGGTGAGAAGATCTCTGATGAGAAAATCGAAGATCTTTATAAGGGGGCATGCTTCAGCATGGGAATCGATCCTGTTGAAGACATCTCTGAATTATTTAATGAATTGTTCAGCCCAAAAAAGAAAACAAAAGAAGATTTAGAAAATAGTTTTTATTGCTAAAACTATTTTTTCATACTTTTTTAACACTAATTTTTCATTGTCTACTTTTAGACAAAATTTTTTTTTTAAGAAGAGATTAAGCAGAAATAATATAAGAGAATTTTTTAAATTCGCATAACTCTTTGTTATTCTTACAGAAATCTGCCATATGCAATCTAATTTTATCCAATATCTCTTGAAACTCATCAAAGCTATATCCATTTTTATCTTGTATTTGGAATGCTTTTTCAATTATAGGTTCATCATAACTTACTGAAACAGTTATTTTTCCAAGCCCTTCTTTTTCTGTTATCTTTTCAATTTCATTTTTGAATAATTGGATATGTTCCTTTTCTTTATCAGTTAAAAGATCATATAATGCATCTGAAGGATATCCTCTAACTAAACTGCCGTCTTCATTAATTATTTTATACATATCTTACCTCCTTAGTATAATTTCTGTTTTTATATTTTAAATCATTTTCTAAAACTTAATTTATTGACTAATGTGTTTTAGATACTTTTTTTAAAAAACATTCAGTATTACCCAACATCATTTAGATATTTATATATATTTTCTAATACAAACTATAAGCATATATAAATAAGCAAAGGGTTAATCATAAAAAGCATTTCATCTGGATTCGATAGAGATTTAACTGACAATCAGTCTTAATGAAGAGAATGACTTATTTAAAGCATTTATAAATTAAAATAGACATTAAAATTTAAACAGATCAAGATTAGATAATTAATGCTTAGCCCTAAAAGAATAACTAACAATTATTTTCTAAAATTAAAGTGATTAAAATGAAAAGAAAAGAAGTAGTACTATTCATGACCGTTGGAACCGGGATCAATCCAGACTCCAACGAGGCGGGATACAAGAAGCTGGCCAAGAAGCTCTACTCAACCTTAAACAAGATATATCCAAACTATGTAATCTTCTTTGCATCTAACGTATCCAAGCACACAATAAAATACATAGACGCGCTATTTGAGCTTGACGGCGACGAGTTCAATGAGGGGGAGGATTATGAGATAGTTGAACTTAACAACATTGACGACTTCAACTACTGCTTTGAGTCCTTTGAAGCAAAGATATGGGAATACGACTATCTCAATGAGAAAAAATACCAGATAATCATGGACTATACCTCAGGGACAAAGACCATGTCAGCTGCAATGGCATGCTGCGGAATGCTCTACAGCCGTGACCTTATCTCTGTCGGAGGGGACCGCTCCAAGGGAGAGGTATCAGCAGGAACAGAGATAATAAACTACCAGAACCTCTATAAGATATATGACAAGAGGGCCATAATGAGGATAAGGTACAACTTCAACACAAACAGATTCCAGCCATGCCTTGACGTATTGAACTATATAGTTGACATGAACATCCACAAGGACTCCCTAGTGGACCTCTGTAAGGGATACTTTGCATGGGACACCATGGACTTCTCCCATGCATATGAGCATCTAAAGAGCATAGACCTTAACTATATGGAGTTTGCAGAGATAAAAAACGAGCTTAAGAAGAACCTTAATGCCTTGGGAATAATAGTAAACTCAAAGTCCCAGAACCTTAAGAACTGCTATATACTTGCATGCATCATAAACAATGCAATAAGGAGAGCTGAGGAATATAAGTTTGACGACGCAATTGCAAGGCTATACAGGTCATTTGAGCTCATTGCACAGATAAGGCTTGAGAAATACAATCTCATGAGTTCTGATATTGATATAGATCTTCTCAAGGAAAAGGGATTAAGGCAAGAGTTTATAGATGAGCTTGAGAATATGAGGGAAGACGGTAAGATTAGGATAGGACTTATAAAGGACTATCATCTTTTAAATGAGCTGGATGATGAGCTAGGCAAGTACTTTATGGAGAATGAGTCTAAGATAAAGGACCTTACATTCAAGAGGAACAATTCCATTTTGGCCCACGGATTGGACTCACAGTCCAAGGAAGACTTTGACAAGTTTTTAGAGCTTGTGATAGGATTGGCCAAAAAGCTTGATAAGGACATGAACAAGTTCCTGGAAGAGACCAGGTTTGCAAAGTTCGACTTAAAGTTGGATATTAATAATGCCTGATTTCTACTATTTTTCTTTTCTTTTTTTTAATCAAATTTTTATTTTTTATTTTTTAATTTCTATTTTTATTTTTTTTAGATTTATTTAATTTTAAAAGCTTATTCTTTGTTTTAGGAGGGTAAAATTTTAAAAAAAATAAAAAAAGGTTCTATTTAAAAGAACCCTAAAATTATGACAAGCAATGAGGCAAT
The DNA here is from genome assembly GCF_000024185.1 of Methanobrevibacter ruminantium M1. Classification (NCBI taxonomy): domain Archaea; kingdom Methanobacteriati; phylum Methanobacteriota; class Methanobacteria; order Methanobacteriales; family Methanobacteriaceae; genus Methanobrevibacter; species Methanobrevibacter ruminantium. The sequence goes on along the minus strand of NC_013790.1, from coordinate 1,577,544 downwards.
ATATGCTACATACTGCACAATAGGATTTCCATCCTCATGATGATATAGGAAGTTTGAAAGCAGCAAGATCCCTATAATCATTATTTCAACTTTCATGTTTCACCTCCTAAGCGATGCATTTTTACTTTGATTTAATCATAGTAACACCACTTTAACTCTTATTTTTATGTTCTTTTACTATTTAAAGATTGTTGAATTATTTATATGATTTACATATGTTAATAAATAGTTTACAGAAAAAAAGAAGTTATCTCCGTTCTCCTTTTGGTTTACTATATATGTCATATAGTTTACCAAAAGCAAAAGTGATAAAAATAGTTATAATTAATAAAAATAGTTTAGTTAATCAAATGAAATTCAATCATCCAATAAATCATATATTAGATAATGAACATTTATTAAAAAATAAAAATAAGAATTATAATCCATTTTGGAAAATAATTCTAATAAAAATAGAAATCTTTTTTCACCTATTCCAGATCCTCATACTTAACTTCCGGTTCCCCATTCTCATATAGATATTTCAGGGCAATTTCATTATACTTATCAAGGTCCTTCATGGCAAGCTCCTTCTCCCCTATCCTCTTATAGAGGCCGGCCCTTTCATATAGGAGATATGGGCTTTCGTCAATCAGCTTCTCTATGGTGCTATAGATTTTCAGGGCACGGTCGCTCTCACCGATGAGAGAGAGGTTGCGGGCAATGGTATAGACAAATGGCTTATTGAATGCAAGCTCTATAGGAAGGAGAAGGTACCATTCATCAGCCTTCCACTCGTCTTCCATCTCAAGGTAGTATGCGCTTATCACATTCACAATCTCGTCATATCGGTCTGAGACGCTTAAGAGTCTGTTTGCTATCATGATGCACTCATCATATCTTTTAAGGTAGAGACAGACCTCAGACATCATTCTCAGTATGTTTGCATCCACTATGTCAATATCCTCGTCGCCGTCGATTGAATCCTCATCAGTTTCCTTGAAATAGCTTGGCTCTTCTTCCACTTGGGTATAATGGCTTTCATCAATATCAAGCTCAAGCAGCATCTGGTCAAGAATCTGTATATCGCTTAGGACTTCTGTTTCTTTTTCTTCTTCATTGCAAGTCTTTTCATCAGCTTTCTCTTCAGGTGCCCCCTTGCAGTACTTATCCATTATTTGTTCTAATGTCTTATCTTCTCTTAAGAATAAGGAATCATTATTTAAAGTCTTATCCTCGGATAAAAGTAAAGAATCATCATTTAAAGTCTCATTATCGGATAGGAGTAAAGAATCATCTTCTAAACCATCTTCATCCAATAGGAGAAGAGAATTATCATTCAATAGCTCATCGTCCGAGAGAGAATCATCATAGTCCAATAGACCCTCCTTAACAGCAACCCCCTTTAGAATCTTATATGCCATCTCATAATCCTTCAGTATATAATAGTTACGGGCTATCTGAAGTCCTGTATCACGGCACTCATGGAGCTGGTTGGACCTGTATAGATACTTCAATGCATCCATATGCTTGCCGATTTCACAATATGAAGATCCTATCAAGAAGTTGAATGGGTAGTGGAGAAGGTCGCATTTAAAGTCATCAGGATTCCTTTCAAATATCTCTATGACCTCTTCATACCTTCCAAGCTCATAGAGCCTCATGAGATGGAAGCCCTTAAATGCAGGCTTCAGCTTGCATAGCTCCCATTCATAGAAAAGCGACATCTCGGTATTGTTAAGCTCGTCATATATTTCCGACATGGTTTGCAAGGCTTCATCATTGGAGCTGTCAATATCAAGAAGCTCGTTACCGGCCTTGATGGCCTTGTAGTAGTGTTTTATATCATGATATGCCTTGAGCTTTAGCTCAAGAGAGTCTATCTCATCAAAGCCTTCGATAATCGACATGGCCTCAGATTCGTTGTTGAGATGAAGATGGCTCATGGCAAGTATGTACGCGTCATCAGCATCCTTCTCACGGCGGTCAAGGTAGATGCTGTATTCCTTTATGCAGTTTTCATAGTCCTCAGAGAGGAAGTAGCTAATTGCAATGTATTGCTTGTATTCGATTAGATTAGGATCATGTTCAAGTATCTTGTCACATAGGGTGTGGAGTCTATCAAAGTCGAGATTGTATTCGGCTATTTGGAATTCTTTTTTTAATTCCTCAAGTTGACTAGACATATTAATCACCTTTATTTTTTTGGTTTGAGTTTAATTTTGGTTATTAAACTCTTATTTTTGTTTTTAAAGTTTAATTTTAGTTTTTAAACTTTTATTTTTACTTTTAAAAGTTTAATTTTAAACATAAATTTTATTTTAAAATATTTGTTTTTATATAAATTTAAAAAATAGAATATATTTTTAAACAGTTTATTGGCTTGGGAGTATATAAAGGTTTGTTTTTTTAGAAGAAAAATTTATGAAATAAAATAAATAATTATAAAAGGTTTATTATAAAAGAAATAGTTTTAATATATCATTTTTTATAAAATAAGTCTTAAAAAATAATAATTTAGTAAATTATATTAATACATCTGTTTTAGCCGGTATAAAGAAAATTCAAAAAAATCCATTTTGTGCAAACCTATAGGATTTTAACAAATTTCCAATTTTCCGCTAATTTTTTAATATTTTTTTATTTCTCATTTTTTCCTTATTTTTTTAATTAATTACATATTGTTTAGTATTTTTTAAAATATTTAATTTTAAACATTGATATAATTGATTCAATGATTATTATTTGTTAATATTGATAGAAAACTTTTTATTTAAATTGTGCAAATATATATAAATAAGGGTTAAGTTTTTAGATTTGCACAAAAACACTATAAAAAGAAGCAATTTCCATTATTTTTTCATACATTTTGAGAAAATTTTTGGACTATTGCAAAAAGTAATCTACTAAAACAAGATTGTGACTCGCTTACGATGCCGTTTAAATCACAACTCATGTCATATTGCAAAAAGTAATCTACTAAAACAAGGATTGTGACGTGCTTTTAAGTCATAACTAACTATAAGTCCATTAAATTGCAAAAAGTAATCTACTAAAACAAGGATTGTGACAAATCTATCTATAGTTATTTGAGTTTTAATATAATATTGCAAAAAGTAATCTACTAAAACAAGGATTGTGACTTCATTATAGCGAACAATTACATCTAAAGTGTCTTTATTGCAAAAAGTAATCTACTAAAACAAGGATTGTGACTTGTCTATATGCCTGATTGCTTAATCTGTATTTCATTGCAAAAAGTAATCTACTAAAACAAGGATTGTGACGCTCGATGTTTTACTTGTTTTAAGAGTTCTAAGGTATTGCAAAAAGTAATCTACTAAAACAAGGATTGTGACTTAGAAATCCTCCCTAAAGTGACAACCATACTCTATTGCAAAAAGTAATCTACTAAAACAAGGATTGTGACGCTTTTTATAACTCTCAAGTTTTTATAACTTGTATATATTGCAAAAAGTAATCTACTAAAACAAGGATTGTGACATTTTATCACCAATAAAAAATATAAAAGTTTTTTGATATTGCAAAAAGTAATCTACTAAAACAAGGATTGTGACCGAAGTATGCTTGTCTTGTTACCCCTTGAACTTTATTGCAAAAAGTAATCTACTAAAACAAGGATTGTGACCTCTTCTTTGATTCCCTCGCGACTTCCATATGGGATTGCAAAAAGTAATCTACTAAAACAAGGATTGTGACAAGACTTTAAGCATATCTTTGTAAAATGTATTTTTGATTGCAAAAAGTAATCTACTAAAACAAGGATTGTGACTTTGTCAAGGAAATTTCTTTTTTGTGTCACAATAATATTGCAAAAAGTAATCTACTAAAACAAGGATTGTGACTAAATGATAATGGTATGGCATCATTACATTTTGATATTGCAAAAAGTAATCTACTAAAACAAGGATTGTGACTCTTCTTAAGAGTTGGCTTCTTAAGTCAAATTCATATTGCAAAAAGTAATCTACTAAAACAAGGATTGTGACACATAAATAATCACCTATATAATTTTCATTAATTATTGCAAAAAGTAATCTACTAAAACAAGGATTGTGACAAGTGTCGTATTGGCTTAAATCGTTCAATTTTGCCATTGCAAAAAGTAATCTACTAAAACAAGGATTGTGACAATTTCTTTTTGTCATATTTGTCTATAATGATATATTGCAAAAAGTAATCTACTAAAACAAGGATTGTGACAATTTCTTTTTGTCTATATTTGTCTATAATGATATATTGCAAAAAGTAATCTACTAAAACAAGGATTGTGACATAACATATTTAACACCTCAATTTATCTATTATCTATTGCAAAAAGTAATCTACTAAAACAAGGATTGTGACAGTCGTTACACTCTTTATCGTATACTGAATGATTGATTGCAAAAAGTAATCTACTAAAACAAGGATTGTGACACACCTTGAACCTTTCTTAAGGTATAAAGTTTGTCATTGCAAAAAGTAATCTACTAAAACAAGGATTGTGACTCTTTTAAATTGAAAAGATTTACAATAGGTATTAGGATTGCAAAAAGTAATCTACTAAAACAAGGATTGTGACGCACCCGCGACGGACACACGAGAGACGGAAGAACCGAATTGCAAAAAGTAATCTACTAAAACAAGGATTGTGACAGAAAAAAATCTAATAATATCAAAACTAATCTTATATTGCAAAAAGTAATCTACTAAAACAAGGATTGTGACAGCTTAAGCATATATTCTTTAGTTTGTTTATTAGCTCTTATTGCAAAAAGTAATCTACTAAAACAAGGATTGTGACAAACTCTTGCTATAGCTAAACTCTCTTTTAACTCTATTGCAAAAAGTAATCTACTAAAACAAGGATTGTGACATTCGTCCACTTTGTCTTTGGTATCATTCAATAAGGATTGCAAAAAGTAATCTACTAAAACAAGGATTGTGACTTAGCCCTAACTTTTGTAACTTTCTCAACTACCATAATTGCAAAAAGTAATCTACTAAAACAAGGATTGTGACTGCATGAATTTCAACAAGTGTTTCAATGATTTCATATTGCAAAAAGTAATCTACTAAAACAAGGATTGTGACTTACTGTTTCTTCAGTACTGTTGTCTCTGTTATTGTATTGCAAAAAGTAATCTACTAAAACAAGGATTGTGACATAAATTTTATTTATTCTATAAGAAATATACCTACATTGCAAAAAGTAATCTACTAAAACAAGGATTGTGACTTTCTTCAAGAACAACATCAGTCCAAAAATGAAATATTGCAAAAAGTAATCTACTAAAACAATGATTGTGACAGTGTCTTAATCTCCATTTCTGTTTCCTTGTTAATATTGCAAAAAGTAATCTACTAAAACAAGGATTGTGACTTTTTCCCTTATTGTGAGTTTGTTAAGGGAATCAGAATTGCAAAAAGTAATCTTTTAAAACAAGGATTGTGACTCCTTTTTTTGTTCCATAATTTTTAAGTGTCTTTTTATTGCAAAAAGTAATCTACTAAAACAAGGATTGTGATTGCCTTCTTGTTTTTCGAGAAAAATTGTTACTGAATAGCAAAAAGTAATCTTTTAAAACAAGGATTGTGATGCAAAAGTTACAATTTTACTGTCATGGTATACAAATTGCAAAAAGTAATCTATTAAAACAAGGATAGCAACAAAAAACCAAACCTTTAAATATTATTATAAACTTATACTATGTAATTGAACACCAAAAGATACATCACAAAAGACTTGTACCATACATTAAATATTTTGTTCAATTCTATTTTTTGTATAATCGCAGTTGAACTAGATTAAATTATAAGATACCATGAATGAAACCACTTCAAATGAACTAATACATGCACGCAGACTTTATATGAAAAAGAATATGAAAGAAGCAGAAACTAATTTTTTAAAAGTTTTCAATACAAATAGAGAGCTCTTTAATGATTTGGATGAAATTTATTTTATCCGTGCAATACAAGAATCCCATATTGATAACTGCCAATCTATAGGTGATTTAAGGCACTATGCTGATTTTGTAGTAGAAAACTTTAATCAAGAGGATTGCTCCAATAGAAATTTTGAAGATCCATATGCTGATTTTATTTTAAATCTTAGCACTGTTCTAATCAAGGAAGAATACTATTTGGATGCAATTAAATACCTGATAAGATTAGATGAGTCTTTCCTATCTGATGTTTCAAGACATAATTCCAATGGCTATTATAGATTCTCCCATCATGAGAAATATCTTTCAAATATGGTTAAGGCATTGATTGGCATAGGAAAATATGATGCTGCTTTGCAATATTCCATTAGATTAATCAATGACCTTCCAGACACTGCCAGTGAAGCTAAGTATTGGATTAAATGGAGCATAGCTAAAATATATAATCTGACTGGAGATTATGAACTTTCAATTGAATATATCAATGAATTATTGCTTAAAAGGAGTGAAAACTATTTCTATAAACTTTTAGCAGATAACTATCTAAAATTAGATGATTATGATAATGCATTAGTCAGTGGGGTCCATTATATTATTTTAAAAAAGGATATCAAATCCTGTGTAAATTATTACACAGAACTCGGATATATCTTAAGCCAATTGGGTCTTACTGAGGAATCCAATAAACATTATTATCTCAGCTACGCTATCAAAAAATCCTATGGCAATTTCATTCCAGATTATTTGGAAGAGAAAATCAGAGATTTAGGCTTTGATTTGGAAAATACCAATTATAATAAGATAGCTAATGAGCTTAAACCTTTCTGGAGAGAATGTTTATACAGAAATAAAAAGCAGTTTACAGGAACCATAAGTGCCATAAAACAAGAAAGGGGATTTGGTTTTATTAAGCCAGATGATGGAGGAAAAAACCAATTCTTCCTATTCAAGGACTTTAAGGATGATCATGATTATATTTGGAATAATATGAGGGTTTCATATTATCTTGGGGATAGCATTGATTATTCTAAAAATAAGGAGTCCACTAGGGCAGTTAATGTTGAATTAATTTAGATAGGTTTATTTCATTAAACCTATCATCATAAAAGGAGTTTTATAAATGAATAAGCATATATTTATCTCATTTGCCACATACATCATTATGATTTTCGTTTTTTGTTTATTGGCTATTTTGAACATTTAATAATTGTTTTAACTTAAAAAGAAAAATCGAAATTTCTTTTGTTCCAACTTATTAAAATAATATCAAAATCATACTTACTAAACATTAAATGCATATATTTTATTATATAAAATGCACATAAATATAAAATAACTTTGATTTTTATGATTTTATTCTTTTTCTTTGAGGGGAAATATGTCAATTGATTTAAATAAAAACCAAAAAAGGGCTGCCTATTACAATGGAGACAAGTACTTGGTCATAGAAGCAGGTCCAGGCGCTGGGAAAACACGTGTTTTAATAGAAAGAATCAAGTTTCTCATAAATGAAGAGAAGGTAGAGCCTTCAAGCCTTTTAGTTATTACATTCACACGCAAAGCTGCAGAAGAGCTTAAAGAACGTTTATATAAGGATATTGATGAATCTGTAGTAAGCATGATGCAAATATCAACCATACATGCTTTTTGCAGAGTGATTCTCTCAGAGATTGGGGAATACAATACTCGTGTCTTGGGAGATAGCGTTAACGAAAAACAGAAAATGTTTTTAAACAAATATAAGAAAGACTTAGGCTTTGTTAATGAGTGTCACATCCGCCAGAATGAAATATTTAACCTAATAGATAAATATGGCGAATACGCCACCTTTAAGGTAGATAGTAAAAAATTGGTTGACTATATAGAAAGGAATACTAAAATTGACCCTGAATATATAGATTTTGTAAATGAATATATGAAGGAGAATGATGGAAGATATCCTTTTGATGAGGTAATGGCTAATGATGCCTATAAGAAATCCCGTACAAATGCATTGTATCTGCAAATAGCAAAGTCATATCCTAAATATCTGGAGCTTTTGGATGAAAAGGGATTCAGCGATTTTGATCAGATGCAAATCAAAACCTTAAACTATTTGAAAACCAATCCAAACACCATCTACAAGAATGTTTTGGTTGACGAGTTTCAGGATACAGATCCTGTCCAAATGAAGATATTTGAAATTCTAATGAAAAATGCAGATTCCTTTACTGTTGTGGGAGATATAGACCAAAGCATATATGGATTCCGGGGAGCCAATAAGAATTATTTTGAATATCTATACAATAATTATGACGATAGGGTCTACAAGGTGAACTTAAATGTAAACTACCGTTCAGCAAATCAAATCATTGACATAAGCGAGGATTTCATCAAGTCTCAAAGGGCTGAGGGAGCAAAGCAGGACAAGGCTCTTGGCGCACGGGATTTGGATAGAAACACTTATTTTCTTGTAAATGAAAACAGCGAAAGCGAAGCAAAGGCCATTTTTGAAATGATTCGATATCTCCATGACAGCGGGAAGATTGAAAATTATAATGAGATTGCTATCTTATCCCGTTCCATAAGGTTTAGCAACACTGCCCAAGACCTAATCCAATTATTTATTGATAACAACATCCCTTATCATGTCAGGGGGGTTCCAGATCTCTTTGACCGGCCTGAAATAAGGTCAGTGATCACATTGATTCACCATCTTATAGAGGATACAAATCCCCATAACCATAAATTTGACCTGTGGGAATTGGAATGGCTAAATCTTAAGGCATATACTGGAGAAAGCTTCAATCAGGTTTTATTTAACCTATCTGATGAAACTAAAAATATCTTAAATAGTATACAAGAAGAATTTGAAGAGAATGTCTTAAAGGAAGAAAAAAGAGCTTATTTAAAAGTTACAGGCAAGAAGTCTCATAAATATGTCTTTAAAAGAGTCTTTGAAAGGGATGAGAAGGTTTTAATTGAATTATTTAAAAACATTGAAAGGCCTATCCTAAGCAATGAGAATCTGATTAGATACGGGGTAAAAAATAAGCAGGATTTGGAGTTCTTTAGAAGATTGAATGACTTGAAAGCTTACTTCAACAGTGAAGAGTATATGGACTCCGAAGACACTATTTTGGATATCTATATGAAATTGCTGACAGATGTCTGCAATTATTTGACTGAAGATTTCATTAATGACCCTATTAATAGGGATGAGCTTAAAAATCTGGCAATCCTAAGCAACACTTTCCATAATTATGAGTTGATTGTAGACAATAAGAATTTGAAGGGAGCATACTATTTCTTAAGATATAACATAGCTGGCTACAGCACAGATAATGATGAATCCGAAGGGGTTCAGCTTATGACAGTCCATAAGTCTAAAGGATTGGAATTTCCTGTAGTCATTTTACTGTCATTGAATCATAAGAAGTTCCCAAGCCAATATAAGGATGAATATGATAGGTTTTACACTCCAAACTCCTGTTTGGAATATAAGAATTACGATTCCAAGGAAGAGGAAATTCAAGACTATCTAGAGGAAGAGGATAGAATAGTCTATGTGGCTATGACAAGGGCTCAGGATATTTTAGTTCTATCTAATCTAATCAAGGAAACTCCTGAATTAGAAGGGTTAAAAGCAGAATTGAATGACAATCTTTCTCAAATTGAAAAGATAGAAATAATCAAGGACATTCCTAAAGGGCATATTAAGATTCATGACTTGATCAATAGGAATCTCTCAAGCTGCAAGTTTTTGGAAGATGACTTTAGCCAGCTTCCAAAGACGGTTTGTGAAAAGCCTCAAGTTAAAAAGGAGGATTTCCTTAATTTAAGCTTTTATTCCCTTGAGAATTATGTTGCCTGTCCTTTCAAGTATAAACTGATGCATGACATTAATTTCAGCGAATCCACAATGGAATTCAATAAGCTAAGAGGCTTGTTTGTACATAATTTGCTTGAAACGATCAACAATAGAATCAGGTCCAACGGAAACAGATATATTGGAGATGATGAGGTCTTGGCTATCTTTGAAAGGTTTCAAGACTCCTTCCGCTTTGAAAACTTAAGATTGTCAAAGAAGGAATATGATATTATAAAAAATGATGTTCTTTATTATTACAATACCTTTGGAAAGGATTTCAATATATTAAACACAGAGCTTTCATTTAGCATTAAAAAGGAATATTATGGATTGTCAGGCATTATTGACCTAATCTATAAGACCAAAGATGGAAAGATGGGCATTTTGGATTATAAGAACACTGAACGCATATCAAGGCATTATGTTCAAAATTATATTAAGCAGGTCTATACCTATATGATTGCATTAAAGGATAGTTTTGAAATCGATGAGCTTCGGATATATGCAATAAAAGCAAGAAAGATGATATCTGTTGATATAAATCAGAAGTCCCTTGATATTCTTTTAGAAGAGCTTGATAATGTTTCATTGAATATTAAAAAAGAAGTATTCGAATGTAATTTTGGAGAGGGCTGCTTAAAATGCAGTTTCTCAAAGATATGCGTTAAGGCAAATAATGATGACGTTTCTGTTTTTGACTTTAATAATGAGGACACTTTATCTTTTAGAAATAAGTTCTATCAGAACTTGCCAGATTATGAAATAATTGATTTAAAAGACAGATATTGGAAAGATATTGATTTTGATTCAGATGATGAAACTAAGTTTGATGTTGATATTAGTGCAGATGATTTAGCTTCAATCTCTGCTAAAGAGGGTGTTTCTGTATCTGCTAATGAAGGTATTCCTATATCTGCAAGAGAGGGTGTTTCTGTATCTGCTAATGAAGGTATTCCTATATCTGCTAAAGAGGGTGTTTCTGTATCTGATAAGGATAATGATTTGTCTGTATCTGCTAATCAAATTAAAAATTTAAATAATTCATCTGATGATAAACATCTTGGTGCGGATTTCAAATCTAAAAAAGATTCATTTAAATCAGAAATGAAATCTCCTAGTTCTAAAAAAGATTCATCTAAATCCAAAAAGAAATCTTATAAATCTAAGGAATCCTCTAAATCTTCAAAAGAACCATTTATTAGTTCTTATTCAAAATATTTGGATTTAAAGTCCATTCCTAAAAAATATAAGAATTTCCTTAAAAATGATTATTCCAAGGACATTGATCTTTTTGAATATGATGATGATTTGTCTCTTGAAGAGAACATTTTAAGAAAATATATCCTAAAGAAAAAAGGATTGAAATTGCTTAAAAAAGAACTATATGATGAATCTGAAGATTATTATAAAAAATTAATACACAATTCCTATTTTAAAGAAGATTACTATCCATATAAGCAATTAATGAAAGTCTATCATAAGACTAAAAAATATGATAAAGAAGCTGATATTATAAGAGATTTCTTCAAATCAAGCGTTTATGCCAATAAATATCAATTCTTATATTTCAAATATAAGAATAGGAAATTGCCTAAAAGAGCTAGAATAAAGCATAATGAACTAAAAGATTTAATTAAAAATTATGTAAATCTATTAAAAGATTCTGATTTATCTAATAATTCTATTCCTAATGCTGATAGATTGAAAAAAGATAAGAACAGACTAAAAATCCTATCAGATGAAGAGGAATTCTATAATCATAAAAGGTCCTATTATACCAATATTGCCGATGGATTATATGAAGAAAAGCTCAATCAGGAAGCTTTTGACTTATATGCTATGGCAATTTATAAGTACAAAGAAAAGAGTTTCAGATATTATCAAAGATTGGCTAGTATTTATAGGCGCACTAATAATTATAAACATGAGTTGCTGGTTATTATGGAATATTTTAATAAAAGCAATAAGATCCATAGAACAAAAAGCAGCGACAAATGGTTTAAGCAACGTTTATATTCCACTAAACAACTAATTGGGGATGAGAATGCAATTAGGCAGATTGAAAATATTGTTTGCAAAAAAGGATACAATCTAAAAGCAGATTATGCTTTAAATTATTTAAATCATGATTTGGATGAATATTACTGTTTGAAAAATTTAGATAAGGAATTAAATTATATTATTTCAAGCAATGAGGACATTTTTACACTTCATAAAAAGAAATAAAAATAGGAGGAATAATTGTTTAAAAATTTTTAATAAAAATATATAAATATTTATTATGTAGTAAAAATATAATAAGTTTATATATAAATTTTGGGTGATATTTGGGGTTATGGATATTTTTTATATAAAATAATAAGGTTTAATTAAATAATTTACTCTTTTTGCGTTTAATACTTTTTTAACTTATTTTATTTAATTTAATTAAATTTAAGTGATTATAGGTTATTTGTCAATTAAATTAAAAATTAAATCTTATTTTGTAACTTGTTGTTGAATTTATCTATTATTGGAGAAAAATTATGGATAGAAAAAATTTAGAATTTGCTTCCTTACTTCATGATATTGGAAAATTTTCTTACCGTGCGGAAAATAATTTTTCATCTGAATACAAAAATCTTGATAAAGATGATTTTGGTTATCATGGTGCACATTCTAAATGGTCTGCTAGCTTTATTAAGCATTATTGGAATTCAGATATTACTAATTTAGCATTATATCATCATAATCCTAAATCTGGTATAAATGAAGAAATAGGTTTAATTATTCAAAAAGCAGACCATCATTCTTCTGGTGAGCGCATAGATTCTATTAAAAATGATCCATTTAAAACTCCATTGCTTTCTATCTTTTCAGATATTTTAATTAAGCCTGAAAAAAATAAGAAATGCGATGAGTTATATGTTCCATTGGAAGAATTTGATTTGAATAGAAAGTGGAAAAATTCTATTCCAACTTCCATCGATAATGCTAAAAAGGGTCATAATTCATTGAAAAAGTGTTATTCTGCTTTATGGGAGAAATTTGAAAGTGAAGTGAAGCATTTAGAAAATACGGATGATTTTAATACTATTTTGGCTTTGTTAAAAAAATACACTTCTTGTATGCCCTCTGCAACATGGGGGTCTAAACCTGACATATCTTTGTATGACCATTCAAAGACAACTGCAGCCATTGCAGTGTGCAGATATCTGTTTAATGAAGAAACAGAGTTGAAACACACTTCATCAACTCAAGAAGTTTATTCAGTTATCAGCGGAGATATTTCAGGGATTCAGAATTTTATCTTTAAAATTTCTTCACCTCAAAAGGCTCAAAGTGCAATGAGTAAACGTTTAAGGGGAAGATCATTGTATCTGACTTTATTGACAGATGCGATTGCAAATAAGATAGTTCAAGATTTAGACCTGACTCAAGCAAATATTTTATTCTGTGGCGGAGGAAGATTCACAATTCTTGCTCCAAATACTGAAAAGGCTAAAAAATCTTTAAATGAAATACAAAAGGAAATAAATGCCTTTTTCATAGAAAAGTTTAATGCAGAATTATATTTGGCTATTGCAAGTGAAGAATGCAGTGGAAATGGACTTGAAAACTTCAGTGATATTACATCCATTTTATCATATAAGATTGCACAGGATAAAAAGCATAAATTTATTGACAATCTGGATGATTTATTTGATTTTGAAGAAGATTTGGATGGAAAATCTACTTGTGCCGTTTGCGGAAATCTCTTCAAACCAAAAGATGAGGAGGATAAGTTTTGTGATGACTGTGAAGAACATATAAAACTGGGTTCAAAAGTAACTAATGCAAGTTATATGATTAAGTGTTTCTTTAATGAAGAGTTTAAAAATATTTATGATAAAAATAAATTTAAAAAAGTCTCTTTCTATGAAAAGCCTTTAAACATAGCTTATATTTTTACTAGCAATACCAGTAAGAAGTCTGTTGACAAGACTTTTAAAGAAATAAAAGATATTCTTTCTGAATATGATGAATTTGTCGATAGATTTGAAATAATAAAGTTAAATGACACTGATTTCTTGGAAATTGAAAATAAATTTAGTTTAGAGGAATTAGATAAAATCTCATTTAGTTTTAGTTTCTTAGGAAATACTATTCCAAAATATCATAACAGAAATCCATTATACTTTGAACATTTAGCCCAAATCAGTAAAGGGGCAAATAAATTAGGTGTTCTAAAGATGGATGTAGATGATTTGGGAATGATATTTGGCGAAGGATTTAATCATGCCTTTAAAGATTCAGATGAGTCTATAAGCAGCATTTCCAGAATTTCCACACTAAGCTCTCAATTGGATCTATTCTTCTCAGGGTTTATTAATAAGATTGCATCAGAATTCTGTGTTTATGATGATGGAATCAAGGAATATTTCAAAAATGACCCTTCTTTCTTTGAATTAAACTTTAAAGAGGTAGAATTGAAACTTCAAAATGATGATGGCTCTAAAAATGAAGATGAATCCATCATTGTTTATAAAGAAAAGTATGGAATGGAACTTGACGACGAAATCAAGGAATCCATAAAGGAGTATAGTATTCCAACTATTCATATAAATTACTCTGGAGGGGATGATTTATTAGTGTTAGGTCCATATGATGATATCATTGAATTTTCACAAGAATTAAGAACAAGATTCAAGCAATGGACTTGCAATAATGATTCCATTAATTTATCCGGTGGAATTAACATTGTCTCTTCAAAATTCCCTATAGGCAAAGCTGTGATTATGGCTGAAAATTATCTTGAGGCTTCAAAATCCTGCGGTAAAGATAAGCTTACAGTATTTAATGAAGTTGTTCCTTGGGATGCTAAAGGCTCTAAATTTAAAGATTTCAATCAATTACATGAATTTGGCCTAAAATTAGAGGAATATAATTCTCAAAATAAACTATCAAAAAGCATAGTTTATTCCATGTTATATTTATGGAAAGATAATTTTGAAGAGCATTCAGGAATATTTTTCAATGAAGAAAAATGGGAAAAGGAGAATTTTGCGAAATGCAATAACAATAGATTTGTTCCTAAATTTGCTTATAGGTTAAGAGGTATGAATCAAAATAGTAAAGAATATGATGTTGTTTTAAAAGAAGGTATTAAATATATGCCTTGGATTAAAATACCTGTTTCATGGGTTAGTTTAAGAATGAGGTGAAAAGATGCCAAATGATTTGAAAGATGTTGAAAACAAAATTAAAGGTTTGAAAAGCTTAAAATATTATGAAATTGAAGAGTTTGTCAAATTTGATGGTGATGCAGATAAGATTACTAAACAATTACGAAATGATGACATTAAGACTTCCCAATTAAGAAAGTTTTTTGCTGCAGTTAAGGAAATCGAAATGTATGTAAAAGATAAAAGAGTTTGGGATGACAAGGCAAAAGTGGATTTCTACTTGCTGATGCCTAAATTAGCTTATGCTAAAGGAAGAAAAGTCATTAGTGAAAGATTTTTTAATTTAATGAAAATTACTATGGAAAAAGTTGGTTCTGGAAATAAAGAAGATACTTTAGATGATTTCTTAAGATTTGTGCAATTTTTAGAAGCTATTGTTGCATTCTTTAAAGTTAACAATCCAGGATCTTTATAAGGGGATGTTTTTTATGGAAAATTTAGAATTTCAAGGAAATGTTATAATTAAAGGAAAAATCGTTTGTGATACTGGTTTGCATATTGGCGAATCCAATGAAACTTTAGAAATTGGCGGAATAGACAATATGGTCATGAGGGATAAGAAATCCAATTTGCCATATATCCCAGGTTCTTCTTTAAAAGGTAAGCTCAGACACCAAATGGAATTGTTCAATAAGGATTCTGTAAGATATATTCTTGACAATCCAAAAGGAAGAAATAGGGAATATGCTCCTTGCAACTGTGGAAAATGTTCTGTTTGCAAGATATTTGGTTTTACCAATGATGAGGATGGAACTTATGTAGGCCCTACTAGAATAATCGTTAGGGATGCATTTCCAGATGATGAAACAAAGGAATTTTGGGAAAGTTCAGAAGGCGTATCCAGAGGAGCAGAATTAAAGACAGAAAATGTTATTGATAGAGTAAAATCAACTGCAATGCACCCTAGACCTACTGAAAGAATTCCAAAGGATTCAAAATTTGATTTTGAAATTGTATTTGGAATATATCATGATGATGATAAGGAAAACTTTAAGGAAATTTTCACTGCATTGAAATTGCTTGAAAATAATTATTTAGGTGGAAATGGTTCTAGAGGATATGGTAAAATCCATTTTGAGGATTTATCCTATTTGATTAGAAACAGGTCTTTCTATACTGATAATGCTGAAGAAAAGGTAATTGAACTTGGCGTTTTGTCTAATTTAGAAGATGAAAATTTAAAAATCGAATTATAAATTTGTAGATGAAAATTAAAAAGTGAATTATAGTTAGATTTTTATTTGAAATATAATTTGTAATTATAATTAAAATTTTTTATTTAAGTAATGTATGTTTGTGATAAAATGAAAATAGTTTATTTAAAACCTAAATCAACTTTTCCTTTTTTATCTTCAGATAGCATTTTCGGAGCATTAACCTATGGGATGGCAGAATTATTTCCAGAAAAACTTGATTCATTTATAGAAAGCTTTAAGAATAAAAATGACATTCCATTTTTAATTTCATCAGCTTTTCCATTCATTAAAAATGAAAACAATTATTTTAGATTCTATCCAAAGCCAATTACAAAATTCCAATCTAAAGACATGAAATTATCTAAAAAATTCAAAAAAATTAAATTTATTGAAGAGGATATTTTCTTGGAATTGGTTTCAGGCAATATTTCAAATGATGGGATCTTTGATAATTTTAAAGATGATTTATTCCTTGTGAATGAATTTAATGAATCTTTCTTAGTAAAAAAAGAAAATTCAGAAATTATCGATGGAAGTTTATTTTCAAAGGAAATCTCTCCCCACAATGTTATAGATAGGGTAAAGAATAATTCCATAAATATCTTTTATTCAGAGGATTATAGGTTCAGAGAAAATAAAGGCTTGTTTTTCTTAGTGGACTTTAAGGACTCTTCATTTGAAGAAATTTTCATTTCCCTTTTGAGATTTTTAAGAGATAAGGGTTTTGGCCATGACATTTCCTCTGGAAAAGGACAATTTGATTTTGAAATAGATGATTTTGATAAGTTTGATAATTTAAATAAAAGCCAATATTTCCTATCATTGTCTCGTTTCATTCCAGATGAGAAGGATATTTCTTTTATTGAGGAATTATCTGATGATGATGCTCTTTATGAAATTGGAGATAAGAGATCTCGGGATTCATTTGGTTTGAGAAAGAAAACAAGGTTCTTTAAGGAAGGTTCTGTTTTCCCGGATTACACTGTCAAATATGATGTTAATTGCGGTTGTTTGGTTGAAACTTCTGATAGGTCAATTGAATATGGATATTCCTTTAATATACCATATAACGTGGAGGAATTATGATGGTTAGATTGCAATTGGAAACAATTTCTCCAGTTTATATTGGAAACACTGGAAACGAGTATTCCCGTTCTGAATTTGCTTTTGCTAAATTTAGCGGCAAGAAGAAATTAGTCAGATTAAATTTAGATTTGGTGGCTAAAGAACTGTATCAAAGGGATGAAAAACTCTTTAAGGAATTTCTAAAGGTTCTTTCAGATACAAAATCCTTTAAAAATATTAAAACCAAAAAAGATAATAGTCAATTTAATAAAAATGAGAGGATTGCAATTAAGGGGATGCAAAAATTCTTGTATGATACAATTAGGCCTTATGATAAAGATTTATTTAAGAAAATTTTATCAAGTTGCTCATCTTATAAAGTTTCTCTGCAGTATGCTCCAGAATCCATTAAAGAGAAAAATGGCAAAAAGGTTTCAGTTACAAGAAAAGGGGAAAGCACTGCCGATATTGGTCTAATTAAGGAGAATTTAAAAACAAATAATGAGCCATATATCTCAGGTTCTTCAATTAAAGGTGCAGTTAGAAATGCCTTATTATATTCTAGATTAAATTTATCTAGCAAATCTAATCGTGATGTAGCTAGAGAGATTAATAATAAGAATAATAGGGATATTAAGAATATTATGACATATGTTCAATTTTCAGACACTTTTAATACAATCGAAGAGCCAAGCCTTTATGGGGTCGAATCAATTGGGACAAAAAGGAACACTTTTTCATTCTTTGAAACAATTGATAGGGGCAATGTTTTTGAATTTGAATATCGCAATACTTTCAATTCTAAGGTGCATAATCCTAGAATGTTAAATAACTTCGATTTATCTGTTGAATCAATATTTAAGCATATTTATGAATTTTCTAATGATATATTGGATGAGGAAATACGTTTTATTGAAGATACAGTTAACTTTGATTATGTGTATTCCGATGTTGACTCTGGAAAGTTATATAAATATTTCGATGATTTGAAGGATAAAAATACTGAAGAGTCTCCATTGTTGAGATTAGGTCAAGGCAGTGGAGCTTTAGGTGTCAGTCAATTATTGGAAGTTAAAAATTCCAGGTCTCCAACGGAATTCACCACTTTTAGAAAATTCAATCGTTTAGGTCATAAAAATCATTATGATTTCCCTAAAACAAGAAAATTGATAGTAAATAGCTTTGAACCTTTAGGATGGGTTAAGTTAAGTAAAATTTAATCCATTTTTTTTATTTTAAAAATAGCTTTGAACCTTTAGGATGGGTTAAGTTAAGTAAAATTTAATCCATTTTTTTTATTTTAAGTGATTTTATGTCTAAAAAAGAGCAAATTTTAATTTTAAGTTTAGGAGGTTCTCCAGAACCTCTCATTTATTCCATTAAAGAATTCAAGCCAGATAAAGTAGTCTTCTTATGTTCTCCTCAGACACTTAAGGAATGCGATGGCATTCTTGAAGAGACTGCTTTCAATGAGGAAAATGTGGAAATATACGAGATACCTGATGCTGAAAGCTTGGATGATTCATTTTCCACTTCAAAGAAGGTCTTATCCAAATTTGCAGATGATGGCTTTGAGGTTCGTGTGGATTTCACTGGAGGAACAAAGCCTATGGTTTCAGGTCTTGTCCTTGCAGTAATCGAAGGGAATTATTCTAATTTCAAATTCAGCTATGTGGGCCAAAAGGACAGCCAGAGCAGAACCAAAAATGGTGTCGGCGTAGTTAAGGATGGCTCTGAAATTACAAAGATGCAGATAAATCCATATAAGAAATATGCAATAACCGAATTTAAGAGAGGAAAGAACTTCTTTAACACATATCAGTTTGAAGCGGCCTTGGAAAATTTCCAAAGCGCCAAATCCAGATTCATTAAGGGAACTGAGCAAAGAAGGATATCTGAAATCTATGAAAGGATTGTCATACTTTATCAAAAATGGGACCTATTTGAAGATAAGGTTTCAAAAAACACAGATTTATTTAAATATCTGGGCTTTATAATAAATGATATTGAAAAGGATGAATTCATATTAAATGAATTTGAAAATATAGACTTCTTTATCCAAATGAAGAGAAATTATGAATTTTTGAGTTTCAAAATTAGGGGAGTTTCATATGATAGCGAAGACCCTTCCATAAAGGGCCATTTAAAGTTCAGAATTTCCTATTACCTTTCAGATTTATTCAATAATGCCTACCGAAGAATCGAAGAGGGCAAGTATGATGATGCTGTTGCCAGATTGTATAGGATCAATGAGCTGATTGCACAGGTTCAGCTTACCCAAAAGGGCCTGATTGACGATGACCAATTGCAGACTCAAAAGGAGTTTAAGGTAAATATCTCAAGCACAAAATCCAAAGCACATGCAAGGGACAACTATGATGAAATATTAGATTTCATTGATTATAACTCCAGCCTTAAGGAAAAGAACAAAGGTTATTTTGGCATTGCAAATGATAAGAGCTATGAGCTTTTAGACTTGTTTGGCATTAAGCAAAGCCCTAAGTTCGATAAGTTGAATTCCAAATTAAAGGAAAGAAATGGCTCTATTCTAGCTCATGGCCTAAAGCCGATGAATAAGAAAAAGGCAGAAGAGTTATATGATAAGACACTTGATTATGCTAAGGACTATTTCTCATTTTTAGATGAGGATATGGATTTGGCTAAGTTTCCAAAGTTTTAACATATTCCTATTTTTAGTTTAGCCCACTTATTATATGTGGGTTAAACGAATTTATTATGTTTCATTAATAAGATTTAAAATTTTAAAAAAACGTTTGATAAAATCACTTTTATTTAGGTGCACTATGAAAATAAATACATGTCATTTAGTTTTAAAGACTAATAAGAAAGTCAAGCAGAATCCTTCAAAGTTCAGGGGATATATAGGAAGGGAATTTGACAAGTATCCTATTCTCCATAATCATTATGGAAATAATAAATTCCTATACTCTTATCCTCTTGTTCAGTATCAAATCATAGATGGGCAGCCATCTATTCTAGGGATTGAAGAGGGTGCAGACATATTGGTTGACATATCCTCTAAAATTAAAGCGCTTAAGATGGGAGACAGCTATTATAGGGTGGAGGATCATTACTTATATTATAAGGAGTATGATGTTAGGGCCACTAGGAAATATCATCAATATAAGTTCTTAAGCCCTTGGCTGGCATTGAATACTAAAAATTATCAATCCTTTAAGAATATTAAGGATTGGAAAGAAAAAAAGAGCTTTTTGAATAATATTATGGTTGGAAATATTCTTTCCATGTCAAAGGGATTAGGTATAATAGTTAACAAAAGGCTGCATGTCAGCTCTCTTTTGGATGATGAGATAGCCGAATATAAAAATGTTCAGATGAATGCTTTCACAGGAGAGTTTAAGGTTAACTTCAATATTCCTGACTTCTTTGGATTTGGTAAAGGTGTAAGCCAAGGATTTGGTACGGTAATTAAGGTCACAGACCAAGAAGAAGACTAATTTTTACTTTTTTTATTTAATTTATTCTATTTTTTTGCATTTAATGCATTCTTTTTTTTAGATCATATTTTTAGCTTTTTATTTATTTTATTCTATTTTTTTTGCATTTAATGCATTCTTTTTTTTAGATTATATTTTTAGCTTGTTTCAATAACTATTTTTCTAAAAGAATATTTTTGATATTTTATTATGGAAAATAGTTAAATCCTTGTTTTTAGAATATTCAATGCAAACTGTTCTGATGTATTATAAAATAGGTTAAATGAGTCCTTGTTTTATTGGAAAACTCAATGCAATGAACTTAAAACTTTTATTGCAGAACTGGACAAAGTGTCGCAATCCTTGTTTTATTGGAAAACTCAATGAAATAACCCCTAAAATCCACATATAATATGCAAAAATTGAGAAATATTACACTTGTATCTGCGAATTATGTGCAAGTATGTGAAATATATTCACATTTATAATATTTGCACAACTTAAATAAAAACCTGAGGATTTAAAATAAAAATTAACAAATATCCATTTAAAATTTTAAGACTAAATTAATCAATTAAATAAAATTCAACTTGAAATAGAAATAATAAATCCATAAAAACCATATGTCCATTTAAAAAAATTATAAAATTTAATGAAATTAAAAAATTCCTGGAAGTTTTTCACTATTGCACAATAGGATAAAAATTATATGTCCATATTTCCTTAAAAAAAACAAGATTTTTCATTCCCATCTCCTAAAAAAACAATTGATTTTTTAAATAAATTAAAAAAGTATCAAATATTGGTGATTAAATTATATAAAAGCCAAAATTTGTAATTTAAAAAGATTTGATTTTTGAAAAAATAATGTAAAACTTTATATTTAACCAACTACATTTATTGTATGCACATACAACACTAAATAAATATTGGTAGATTTAGCATTTTTCTAAAATATTAATTATCCAATTAGAAAAATATCTAGTCTGTTTTGGCTATTTTATTTGATCATTGAATATTAATATTTGGAAACTCTTTTTATAGTTTAATGGTTTTAATTATCAGTCATGTTTGATTTTAGCTCTGTTTTCTATGAAAATTAATAAATTTTCTTTATTATTGGGAGGAAAATATGTTAGTTTTTGTAATGTATGATATAGTTGATACTCCAACACGTACAAGCTTGGTTAAAAAATTAAAGCATTATGGCTTGCATAGAATTCAGAAATCCATATTCTGTGGGTTTTTATCTATTGATGAGAGATTGAATCTTGCAAGCGAGTTTGATTTTTTCATGTCTTCAGAGAGGGATAGTATAATCCTTATCCCAACATGTGAATCCTGTGTTGATTCCATATTGATTGAGGGCAATCTGGACTTGCCTAAGAAATCCCTTTATGAGTTCTTATAGCCAATGTATTTTGTGCATTATTTGGATGTGGTGGTATGATAGAGAGATATATAATTTCTGGAGATGATGAAATATCCTATTGCAGTCAGTGCAGAAACTATGAAACTTGTGATGGGGATGACTGCGATCCCTACTTTGATGATGATTTATATGATTTGTGAGTTTTAATTAGCTTAAAAACTATAATTAAAGAGTTAAAGATTTAAAAAGAAAAAATGGGCATTTAATTTTAATAATAAATGAAAATAAGAAAATTAAAGAGTTTAAGACTTTAATAAAGAATAGTTATCAAGGAGTTTTTAAAATGAAATTAGTTGTAGACGGATTTGGCAAATCAGTTGCTAAAAGGGACAATCAAATTGTGATTAAGGAAAACGGAAAAGAGATAAACTATTATTTGGCAAAGGATATAAGCCAAATACTATTAACTGGCAAGGGATCAATTACCTTTGATGCATTGACCCTGCTTGCTGAAAATGATGTGGACTGCGTATCAATCAATTGGAAAGGCCATGTGGATTACAGACTCTCAGCTCCAGATAGGAAAAACGCAATTGTCAAAAAGGAACAGTACTTTGCACTTACAGACTCAAGAAGCGGCTATTTGGCTAAGGCTTTTGTAAGAGCAAAGATTGAAAATCAAAAGGCAGTGCTTGGAACCCTTGCAAAAAGCAGGGAAGAGAAAGATTATATTATTGAACAAAGAGAAAAGGTTTCAGAACATATTGGTAAAATAGAAAAATTATCTAATATCAATTCAGATAATATTAGAAATAATATACTGGGAATTGAAGGGCAAGCGTCACATGAATATTGGTCAGCTTTTGCTAGTGTTCTTGATGAGAAATGGGAATTTTTTGGCAGAAGTGGCAGAGGTGCTAAAGATCCGGTTAATTCATTGTTAAATTATGGTTATGCAGTAATAGAAAGTGAGATTTGGAAGTCAATATATTTGGCAGGCCTTGATCCATATTGTGGTTTTCTACATTCAGAGCGCTATGGAAGGGCTAGTTTGGTTTATGATCTTATTGAAGAATTTAGACAGCAGATAGTTGATAAGACAGTGCTCTCAATAGTTAATAGGAATCAGATTACACCAGATGACTTTGAAGAAGATGGCAATTATATTAAGATTCATGAGAGGGCTAGACGACTTTTGATTGCAAAAATATTGGATAAATTAAATAGCAAGATAATGTTTCATAGTAAGAATATTAGTTATTCAGATATTATTTTATATCAAGGCAAGCTTATGGCTGATTATTTAACAAATGGCGTACCATATGAAGGGTTTTCTCTTAGATGGTGAATAATCCAGAAAGCCATTTTGTGCAAACCTATCAATTTTTAATGAATTTTTATTTTTTCACTATTTTTTCCATATTTTTTTATTTCTCTTTTTTTCCTTATTTTTTTAATTAATTATATCTTAACCTTTATTTTTTTGATATTTTGATTTTAAACATTAATATAATTTATTCAATGATTAATATTAGGTAATATTAATAGAAAACTTTTTATTTTAATTGTGCAAATATATATAAATAAGGGTTAAGTTTTTAGATTTGCACAAAAACCCTATAAAAAGAAGCAATATCCATATGTTTTTGATATGTTTAGAGGAAATTTTTGGACTATTGCAAAAGCTAATCTACTAAAACAAGGATTGCGACATTTGGTCATTCTGCTAATAGTTGCTTCGTAGTCGATTGCAAAAGCTAATCTACTAAAACAAGGATTGCGACATCATATTCCACCATTCCTATGTGTCTAGCAATGTATTGCAAAAGCTAATCTACTAAAACAAGGATTGCGACAGATTTTTCATTAGTCATAAGAAATTCCTCCGTTCTATTGCAAAAGCTAATCTACTAAAACAAGGATTGCGACTTCTCCCATTTATCTGAGAACTCTTTATATTTCATAATTGCAAAAGCTAATCTACTAAAACAAGGATTGCGACGTTTATAGTTTTTTAGGGTTTTTAACATACCCTTATATTGCAAAAGCTAATCTACTAAAACAAGGATTGCGACCTTCTGCGCGTCATTTGTTATTTCATTCCTATTGAATTGCAAAAGCTAATCTACTAAAACAAGGATTGCGACATCTTTAAAGGCTTTGGCCTTTAACTCTTTATAGTATTGCAAAAGCTAATCTACTAAAACAAGGATTGCGACAAATTTCTCCGATTTTAACACCTGTGTAGTAGTTTATTGCAAAAGCTAATCTACTAAAATAAGGATTGCGACCTACCCTCTCTATCCATAAGGATTTATCTATATGTATTGCAAAAGCTAATCTACTAAAATAAGGGTTGCGATCTTTCTGGCCTCCTGCTTATAAGATTTGGAAAAAAATTGCAAAAGCTAATCTACTAAAATAAGGATTACAACACCTTCTTTGGAATCTGTTTCCTTTGTTTAATTTTATTGCATTGATTATTCTAACAAAACAATGATTGCTATGTTTATCCCTTCAGTTTTCTTATAAATAAAATTGCAATGATTCTTCAGCCTTTGTAGAAACCCTTTCTAAAAGATTTGTATGTGTCTGTAAATATTTTATAACACATCTTTTAGCTTGGTTTTTTCATTACGCAATCGATCACTTCATGAAAAGTTTACACCAGAAAATTTTCTCTTAACTACAGAATAACACTTTCCACATTCATTCTTCTGCCATAGACTTTAGGTCTGAAGACTGTTGCACTGTTCGAACGATAATGGCCATGCTCTTGTTTTAAGTGGTATTTGGTCTAAAGCTAAACTATTTTGTTTATGCGTTTCCTTAGTTCTTCAAAGTCATAAGCACTATAAATAGTAATGCGGTTTATATTTTTTCATTTGCCTTACGGCTGCAAAAGCAAATTGCAATCATGTTTTGGACATCTAGAGACTCCATAATGAAGGATCATTCATTGTACACATCGATAGCAATATGATTTACTGTATCCTTTTTCTTTTTGGTTCTTATTTGAGCGATATTTATCAACATAGTCACTTGTATGTCCAGTACCATCTAAAGCAATCAAATTCTATTAAATGTAAAGAAGTCTATGCACCGTTTATGGCTGCAAAGTCCTAGACATTTGTCCATATCAAACTTCAATACATAGTTTCCAGAATGATTCTTGCACTTGAATGCTGTTTCCAAACCATAAACGGCATCCCTTAATTTTTTAATTTCATTGATGTTCAAGTCATAGTTCATTTCATTGTTATGGGATGTGAGATTTGCTTTGTATAAAGACAAATCCAGTTCTTTGAATACATTTTTGTAATATTCTTCAACATCAGTGTCCTTAAACATTTCCTTAGCAAATTTCTTTGTTGGAGTGTAGTAGTCCCCTACAGTATAATGCTTTTTAAGAGGCAGAGGTATTTCATTTACCTTGCAGATTTTATCCAATTCATATTCCAGCTGGCGTCTGATTGCATTGCCTGCTGCAAAGGTGTCATTGTCATTTATGTACTGTTCAATCCTTTCTTTTTCATCTTTTTTACGTGACAGTGACGGTCCTATTTCCCTGTCCCAGTCAGTAATTTCAACAAATTGGAATCTGCCTTGTTGATAGTAATCGGCAAGCCTTGCCAATTGCTCAAACCATAGCTTGTTATGGGTGGTTATAATGAATTTATAGTTTCCAAAGTATTCAAACAGAAGGTTAATTACCTGTTCCTTATGTTCCAAGTCAACGGTAGAGATGATATCGTCTAAAATGATGAAATCATATTTATTGAATTCCTTTACAAATGCCAAAAAGAGACATAATCCTAAGGTATCAATATGCCCTTCGCTTGAAAATGACCTTGGCTCTGACTCGTCATCTTCAAAGAATAGGGCCAAAGTCAAGCTATTGGAACCTTTGATTTTCATTTTAGGGCTGTTTATGTCTTCATCGTAGTGTATATAATTGTAGAATTCAATGGTATATTCTTCTATTTGCTTTAAGATATTGGCAAGCTCTTCTTCTTTGATCTTTTTAAACAATTCATGAGATTTTTTGGAAACATCATATTGCTTTTGAATCTTTTCCAAATATTTTTCATTTTCCCTAATATTCTTAAGAATTTGTAGATGGTCTAAATTCCTGTTTATCTCATCTGTATTTGCTTGCATTTTACCTTTTATGGAAATGATATCTTTATTTAGAGAGCCCAATATTTCCCTGTCCATTTCAGATAGTCCTTTATCGAAATTTGACAAGTCATTTAATGATTCTATCAAATCGTTCAAATCATAGTCCAATGAATTGTGATTTTCACCATTGAAATCCTTTATTTCATAATCTAAATCTGATAATTGCTTTATTATAATGTTGCAGTCATTTTTCCAATCTTTAAACAACTTCAAGTTTTCATTGATTTTATCGATTTTTGGACTTAAATCATTTATGATTTCTTCGCTGTCAATGTATTTTTGACAAATGGGACATTTATCTGGATTTTCCAATAAAAGGTATTCCCTGGATTTTTCAAGCAATGAAACTAATGAATTGGTTGTTTTCAGTTCTGTCAAGGTGATATTTTCATAATTATCCAATAGTCTTAAATAATCATGATTTAGTTCTTCAATGTTTTTGTTTAATAGTTTATGTGGTTTGCTAAGCTTGTTTTCATCAATGTATTGGGTTAAATTAGTATTTTCATCAATTTGCTTTAAATTATTCTTTTTTAGAGAAGCATTAATCTTTTCATATAGGTCATCAGATTCGCAGCTATAAAATTGGGTCAGTTCACTGATTTTTTCATCATTCCTTTTGTTTAGAATTTTTATTTCATCATTAATGTCTTTGGATGCCTGTCGAAGCTTTGTCTCTATTTCATCATATTTTTCATAGGAGATGAGTCCTGTGATTTGATTGTATCTTTCTCTAGGCTTTGATTCAATGAAAGATAAAAGCTTTTTCCTATTCAATAAAAAAGAGCCATTCTTGAGTCTTCATAGATATCCTTCAATCGCCCTGGATTGAATTCTTCATTGAATGATCTTTCAATGTATTGGCCTCCTATCTTGGCTTTAACCAATAGGTCTTCCTTTGAATCCCCTTTATGGATAAGTGATTCGTCATGCTTTACTCCCTGAATTCCCTTTAGGGAAGCGACTTGGCCTGTGAAGAGGTATTCGAATGCCTGTGTAATTGAACTTTTTCCACATCCGTTAGGGCCACATAGCACTAAGGACTTTCCTTCAAAATCATATTTCAAATCCTTGATTCCTCTGAATGATCTAATCTCTAACTCTTTGATGTTGAATTTTTGACCCATATCTAGCACCTAATAATGTTTTTTAATCAGTTCCACAATTTCTTCCCTTGAAATGGTTTCTATAGACCCTTCCAATTCGTTTATAAAGTCTTCATTGTTTGCTTCCTTTCTAAGTTCATTAAAGTATTTTTTTAAAAGTTCATCTTCCATGAAATCAATCCTGTGGCATAATATTTTTATATAATATTTTTTGTTTTTTGAATATTAATATTTTTCAAAAAATATATTATCTTTTGTTAATATATTTATTATTAGACACCATAATGAAATATTTAATAAAAAAATATGATAAGGGGTTTTTATGCCCAATATAGAAAAATATGCTTATATATTAGATGATTTTAAGGAAATCTTAGATATTTATCCAATCGAGTCTAAAAAGCCATATAAAAACAATGAATTTGCAGCTAAGATGAGAAATGATATAGCCGATGATTTCAACAAGTTTATTCTTGATATGGTTTCCAATAAGGAGAAATACCATTCAAAAATCTCTCCTGGAATGATGGATTGGTCTAAAAAACCATGGGCTGGATTTTACCATAAGGATGTTACCAATACTTTCAAATTTGGTTTTTACTTGATTTAC
The DNA here is from genome assembly GCF_000024185.1 of Methanobrevibacter ruminantium M1. Classification (NCBI taxonomy): domain Archaea; kingdom Methanobacteriati; phylum Methanobacteriota; class Methanobacteria; order Methanobacteriales; family Methanobacteriaceae; genus Methanobrevibacter; species Methanobrevibacter ruminantium. The sequence continues at coordinate 1,549,571 of NC_013790.1, read as the reverse complement.
TTGTTTGAGGGAGACGGTTCCGGTTTTACATTGTCCCTTGGCCAGGGTGTCGACGATGCTGAAAAGAAATTGGTGAAGAGATCCGAATACCTGAATTATATGATTACAGAAAATGAATTGAAAATACCTGATGGTTTTAAGCATGAAGCCAATGTTGGGGAATCAATCATTCGAAAATTCTATAAAAAGGAAGAATTGGATCTGGAAGAGTTTTGCAATGATTTGGAGAAAATGATAAAAATATACGAATCTTTAATTCCCCATTACAATGAATTAAGAGCAGGTGAAGAGCCTTCCAGAAAGGATGTGCGTCCAAAGAATTCCGGAAGCAAAGTCTGGAGAATTTCTCCAGGAGGCTCAGATATTTATGATGAAGCTTGGGAAGAGTTCAAGCAGGAATCATATATTGGCGTAGGCTTTTATCATGGAGAAATTGATTATTCCACATTTAAAAACAAATGGTCCTTGGACAGATATTTAGATAAGGATGGTGTCAAAGACCCTTCAAAGGCTATGCTTTGGAAATTCGTCAATTGGGTTGAAAAGGGAGATATTATCGTAGCGAATAAGGGAAAGAGCAAATTAGCAGGCATTGGAGTAGTCACTGGCGATTTCATTCCTTTGACAAAGAATAAAAACAGGAACAAATTCGGATTGGACAATATTTACCCTGTTAAATGGATTTACACCCCTGACGATTTGGAAATTTCTAAAAACTTCTTTGCAAGACATACCTTGGTTGAATGGCAAGGGGATAAATGGAATCAGCTTTTGTGCGTTTTGGCAAGAAACGATGAAGTCCTTAAAGAGAGAATTTTGAAGAAGATATATGATGAATCATATAAGCTTTTGTTTGAAAGAGAAGATTATCATCATATGGAAGGCTATAAAACAGAATCCAAAGAGATAAATGATGTTTGGAATGATTTATTGTTAAAATACGAAAATGATGAGGATATTGTTGATGATGTATGGGATAGACTTGTCAATCGCAAGATGAAGGTTCATGGAGACGGAAGTAAGAATATCAAGGCCTCCATTAAGGGAAAATTAAAGATAAGCGATGAAGACTTAAGCAAAACTGCCATTTTATTATTTGAAACATTGAAAGGATTGATAGGAAATAGGGATGAAGCAGATCAAAAGAGAATAATCAAGGAATTCAATGACAGCGGATATAGCAAGGGATTCAAATCAGGCAGATTCAGTTCAATTCTTTATTATCTGGACGATTATTATTATGTAATCAATCAAAAAACCATTGATACTGTTAAACTCCTGTCTCTAATTCTAGGGGATGAAATCCTCTTGTCAAATGAATTGGATCGCTATATAAGCAACAATGCAAAGTATAAAGAGTTCATACATAATTTAAGGAACGCTTATTATTATGATAAATATGATGTATTTGAATTTAGGGCATTTGATGCCATTTGTCATTATCTATGCTCCACTCCACCAATCTACTTTGCTACAAATAAAGCTGAAAAAATTCCAATAGAATTCTATGTGGATACCGATGAGATTTTAGAGGGCATAGATGAAAGCGAGTTTGATGAGATGGATTTGGATGACGAGGAGATTGAGGAAATCACTGAAGTCTATATTGAAGAGACAAAATATGAACTTTTAAACATCAATCCTCCATTATTGGAATCCAAGCTTCAATCATTTGCCATTGCTGAAACTACAGTAAATCAATTGTGCGCATCACTTAATGCCGGCAAAAACATAATACTTGACGGAACTCCAGGAACTGGTAAAACAGAACTTGCAATCAAGTTTGCAACTGCAGCAAGCGACAATAACTTCATTGACGGTTACATTTTGACTACGGCAACTTCCGATTGGTCCACTTTTGATACGATTGGAGGGCTGATGCCTAATGAAAAGGGAGAACTCTTTTTCTATCCCGGCAAATTTCTGGATGCAATTGCAGAAAACAAATGGCTGATAATTGACGAAATCAACAGGGCCGACATAGACAAGGCATTCGGTCAATTGTTTACCGTTCTTTCAAAGCAGGATGTGGAGTTGCCATACAAGGAAAACGGCAAGCCAATCAAAATCAAGCTATGGGATGAAAACTATTCCAAGCATGATAAAGAGAAATCCACATATTACATCGGAAACAACTGGAGAATAATTGGAACAATGAATGTGGATGATAAGGACAGTCTTTTTGACCTTTCTTATGCATTCATGAGAAGATTCATGTTTATTGAAGTGGACTTGCCAGAGGAGACCCAATATAAACGACTCATTAAAATGTGGTCCAATGATCTCTCTGAAGAATATACTAACAATCTCCTAAGGGTTTATGACGTAATAAAATTCAGAAAATTAGGCCCTGCTATATTCAAGGACATGACTGAATACATCAAATTCAGGGATGAAATAAGCGACGACAGCACAGATTTAATTCTTGCAGAAGCCATCAGTTCTTATATAGTTCCTCAATTCGAAGGACTTAATAGAAATAAGGTTGAACAAATCAGAAAACTTATGGGAGACATTGGTCTGTCCCAATATTTGGATGAGGAATTGAAGGAATTGATTCCTAAATTTTAGGTTAAAATGGATATAGTTTTAATTAGTTTTAGCTATAAGAATTTCAATGGTTTATTAAATTTCATTGATTATTCTTTAGCTATCTTTAATTAAATAAATTTTATATGAAATTTTATAAAACGGTTGAGTACTCATATGTATCAAGTTAGTGAAAAAGAAAGTTCTGTTTATAAATACAAAGCTCTTGGAACTTCAAACGATAGGGAAATCAAATCAAAGGATGTCAATGACCATTATAAAGTCACAGAATACAATATTGATTTGATTTATAATGAAATCAAGGAATTCATTCATTACTATTTATTTTCAGGTGAAATCAGCACTGATTTCACTATAAAAGTCCAAGATTTATTCGAAATGGATGATGATGACTTAAGAACCTTGAAGACAGTGCATTTCTTACTGAGCGATGAAGTCCGAGACTTAATTCAGATTTTACCATACCTTCTTAGAAATCTTTCCCATTCTACTCAAAAGGAAAAAGAGGAATTTAATGGAATTGTTAGAGGAAGAATAGATTGGAATGCAACTTTAAAGACAAGGTATGCCAAAGGATTCAATGACCCTAGCCTTTTTGTTTGCTCTCCTCCATCCAAGTTCTATGATCTTGAAGAAAATCAGCTATTGAAGTTTGTATTAAGGAAGATAATCAGCTTGAAGAACAATTATCTCGATTTTGTGGATTTTATAAGAAACGATGAAGAGAATCCTTTTGATATAGAAAGCTTGTCTGATGAAAGAGATTGGTATGAGATTGTTGGAAACAATTACAAGATGGCAAAGAAAACATTGAAAAAGGTCTATTTTGATGACATTTCAGATGTTAGGATAATTAAGGCAAAGCATATTAGAAAAGCATTTAAAAACAGGAATGTTCTTTATCATAGGGTAGCAAGAGCATATATCCTTTATGAAGACCTATTCATTAATGAAGATATTGAATTATTGAAGGAATTGGTAGAGCATAGATTGATTAAAGCTACCAATCCAAATAAACTGTATGAGATTTATATATTCTATTCATTGGTTAGAGCACTTCCTAGTCCTGAATTAAGATTATTGCATAGTGGAAATGATTATTCTACCTTTGATGTGCTTGAAGACGGAACCAAAGTGACAGTTCACTATCAATACCTTCCAAAGCCTCTTCAAGAGGTTTCAGAGTATGCAGAGATTTTAAGAAATTATAATATTCAATGGGCATATAGGGCTCCGGATATTATTTTAGAGTTTGAAAAAGAGGGCAAAATCACTTACAGGATAGTTGAAGTTAAAAACAGTAGTAGCGCTAATTATGTAAGGGATAGCGTTTATAAGGTCATGGGATATTATAAAGACTTTGAGAGGATTTTGTATAATGAGGAGGCTACTTTTACTGAAAACTGCCCTATTGTTCTTGTTACTTGGGGTGGAATAAGAATAAAGGATAATTATGATCCATTTAAGGATAGCCTTATTGTTCTTAATAGGAACGAGTTTTTAGATAGTTTGGAAAAATTGATAAATTTATAAGATATGTGATTATGTGATAGATAGGATTGATATAGGGACAGTTTTAGGTAATGAATTCATTGTCATTGATAAATACGGTGGAGAAGGAAAATCAGGATTTGGCACTGTCTTTATTGTATATGATGATGATTTGAAAAAAGCTTTAGCACTGAAAACATTACAAGATAAATATCTTAATGATGAAGAAACTATAGGAGATTTTAAGAAAGAGTCTTTAATTTGGACAGAACTGAAACATCCAAATATTGTTGAAGCATTGGGATTAGATATTATTGATGGTAGATTATTTATTATAATGGAACCTATTTTTAGTTTTATGGGTAAACAATCATTAGATGATTACTTTTTTGAAGGTCTGTCAGATTATAAAATTTTAGATTGGGCTATCCAATTTTGTTATGCTATGGAATATATGGAGGAACAGGGTATTAAATATCATGGGGATATAAAGCCCCAAAATATTTTAGTTTGGGATAATGAGATTAAGATTACTGATTTTGGCTTAACAAGTTTTATTAATGAATCTAAAATTTTTAAAAATAAGAATGTAGGAAATTATTATATTTCAAATGGAAAACTTTGTGGAACTAATGCTTATATGGCTCCAGAATCTTTTGAGGGGATAAATAATATTTCAACAGATATCTATAGTTTTGGAATAGTTCTTTATCAGATGATAAATAAGGGTAATTTGCCTTTTGAAGCAGAAAACAATTTTGATAATGAATGGGAAGAATTGCATAAAAAAGCTGAAATCCCTTATTTTGATCATATATTATATGATGTAGTTCTGAAGTGTTTATCAAAAAATCCAAAAGATAGATATGATTCTTTTAAAGATTTAAAAAGAGAATTAATTTCAATATTTAAAGAAACTTTTGATGAAGAACCATATGTTCCAAAAGAAAAAGATTTTGAAAAAGATTCTAATTACTATTATTTTAAAGGAAATTCTCTTGCAAATGTTGGCGATATTGAAAATTTTATTTCAAATTATGATAAAGCTATAGAACTTAATCCTAATTCCTCTGATATTAGGATAAATTATGCAATAAATTTGATAAAATATGGGTACTATGATGAAGCTTTAAATCATTTAAATCTAGCTAAAAAGATATTTGATGAAAATAATAAAAATTTTGTTAGTTTAGATAGATTATATTTTAATTTTGGACATGCATACCAATCAAAAGGTTATTTAAATAAAGCAATTGAAAATTATGAAAATGCTATTGAAATTAATGAGAATTATTTAGAATCATATGTTAATTTAGGAAATATTTATAAAGAATTAGAATTATATGAAAAAGCATTAGAAAAATATCAATTAGCTTTAGATATTAATCCTAATTTTTTCATGGCTTTGATTAATATGGGTGAAGCTTATAGTTTTTTAGGCAATTATGAAGATTCTGAGAATTGTTTTTATAAAGCAAAATATCAAAATATCAATGAGGATTTATATTCTTTATGGGGAGAGAGTTTAAGACGATTAAATAGGGAACCTTATGCATTAACAAAATTTTTTGAAATTCTGAAAATCAATGATGAGTCTATGTATGCTTATTATAATATAACAATTTCTTATTTAATTTTAGATAATTTGGATCAAGCAAAAGAATATTTTGGAAAAGCTTTAGATTTATTTGGAGATAATATTACATATAAACTTGATTTATCTAAACAATTTTTTAAGTATGGTTTTCAAGAGGAATCTTTAGAAATTTTAGATGAAATTATAGAAACTAGTGAGGATAATAATAAATTTTTTGCTTTATTTCAAAAATTTAATATTTTTAAAGATTCTGATGTGAAGTATTCAACTTCAATTTTAGATGAAATTATTTATTCTTCTGCAGATGATGAATTGAAATCTGAGGCATATTGTGATAAAGCATTATTTTTAAAGGATTATGAAGATTTTGATTTAATTTTAGAATATTTTAATGAAGGTTTGAGTTTAAATCCATATAATATTAGAATTTATTATTTAAAAGGCTGTTTTTGTCATGAAAATGAAGAGTATGAATTGGCCATGCAAACATTTGAAGAAGGCTTGTTTATAGATAAATATAATAAAGAACTTTTGTATGAAAAATCAAGATTGCATTTACTTTTTGGGGAATGTGAAAAATGTATAGGCTGTTGTGAAAAATATTTGGAAATCGGTTATCCATCGGCAGAAATTTACTTATCTAAAGCATTAGGATTTATGGGGTTAGAGGATTATAATGAATCTTTGAATTTTTTAGAATTAGCGCAATCTTTAGTTATTGATGAAGAAACAAAAGAGATGATTTTAGTTACTAAAGTAACTATAGAAAATTTTTTAGAAAGATAAGAATTTATACTTAATCTTTTTTTCTGCATTAACTTTAAATACGAAATAAAATATTTTTCATTATAAAGAAATAAAAGTTTAAAATTAAGAATATAATTAAAAATAATGAAATTAATATATTAAAATGATGGTGATTTTCTGTGTTAAATTATGTATCAAACGAAACTAATTCATTTCTTAATTCAATTTCTAAAGAAGAAAGGAAAAAAATAGGCCAATTCTTTACAGATGTTGATGTAGCAAAGTTTATGGCCCAATTATATGTTCCTACTAAAAAACATTTAGATATTTTAGATCCTGGAGCAGGATCTGGCATACTCTCTGCTGCCATTATCTCACAATTAGAAAATACTGATGTTGATTCAATAAATTTAACTTTATATGAAAATGATTCTCGCATCTTGCCTTTACTTCAGAATAATTTAAAATTCATCTCAGAAAACACATCAATAAATTTAAAATATGAAATCATTGAAGAAAATTATATACTTAACAATTCATTCAGCATTGAATCTCAAGAGTTTTGCAAAAAAGAGTATGATTTTGTTATTGCCAATCCACCTTATTTTAAAATATCAAGAAAAGCACCAGAAGCTCAATTGATGGAATCAATATGTTATGGAGCGCCCAATATCTATTTCCTATTCATGGCAATGTCTTTACATCACTTATCAAAAGATTCAGAAATGGTATTCATTGTTCCTAGAAGTTGGACTTCAGGAGCATACTTTAAAAAATTTAGAGAATATCTCTTAAGTGCTGGAAAAATTAATCAAGTCCATCTTTTTGTCAGTAGAGATAATGTTTTCAATAAGCAGAATGTATTGCAGGAAACAATAATTATTCATGTAATAAAATCTAAAAAGCCTTTGGAATCTATAAAGATTTCTTCATCATCCAATAATGATTTTAGTGATATTGATGAATTTGAAGTCCCTTATGATTTAGCAATTTCCAATGATGAAAATCATTTTGTTTATCTGCCTACCAATAAGGGGGAGGTAAAAGTTTTAAATGATGTTCATAAATTTGATAGTTCTTTTTTAACAGAAGAAATCAAATTACGTACTGGACTAACTGTAGATTTTAGAAATAAGAGCTATTTGGAAGAAAAACCAAATAAAGATAATGTTCCTTTAATTTATCCTTTCCATTTTAACAAAAATTTCATTACTTTTCCTGTCGAACATGATAAAAAACAATATGTTAATATGGCAAAAAAGGGTTTAATTCAAGAAAACAAAGATTATCTGTTTCTTAAACGGTTTACTTCAAAGGAAGAAAAAAGAAGATTGCAACCAGCAATTTATCTTAAAGAAGATTTTCCAAACTATGATTATATATCAACTGAAAATAAAATTAATTTCATTGAGTCCACTAATGATGATGATTTGTCAAAAGAGCAGATTTATGGCTTATTTGTTATTTTCAATTCAACAATGTATGATAAATATTATAGGATTTTAAATGGAAGCACACAAGTCAATGCTAATGAAATCAATTCATTGAATATTCCTTCTAGAACTAGTTTAGAAAATTTAGGAAGAATTTTAATTAATAAAAATGATTATTCTGTAGAATCTTGTGATGAAATATTGGAGAGTATTTTATGAGTAAATTTTATGAAGCTAAATCAATTTTAAAAAATTTGGAAGTGCCTGATAAACAACAATCAGATATATGCGTATATACATTTTTATCTTTGCTGTCTGTTTCAGAAGATACAAAGTGGGAAGATTCAACTAATGAATGGATCAGAATTCATGATGTCATCCAATTCATAAAGAATAATTATGGTGTGGTATATGCAGAAAACAGTAGAGAAACTATTAGAAAGACAGCAATGCACCCTTTTAGAGATGCAGCTTTTATTGAAGACAATGGTGTGCCTACTAACTCTCCAAGATACAAATATAGGATAACTGATGAATTATTGGAAGTTGTTATTAGTTATAATACTTCTAACTGGGGTTCTGCTTTAAGTTCATTTAAGGAAAATCATGAAACCCTAATTGAAATTTATTCCTCCAAGAAAGAGATGAGGAAAATGCCTGTAAAGATTAATGGACAAGATTTGACCTTTTCACCAGGAAAACACAATATACTTCAAATATTAATCATTAAAGAGTTTGCTCCAAGATTTGCTCCTAATTCAGAATGTCTGTATGTTGGGGATACAACTAAAAAAGATTTGATAAAGAACACTGAAAAATTGCAGGAATTAGGGTTTGAGATCAGTTTGCATGATAAAATGCCTGATGTCGTATTGTATTCAGAAGAGAATGATTGGATTTACTTTGTTGAAGCTGTAACAAGTGTAGGTCCTATGAGTCAAAAGAGAGTGAATGAGATTGAAAAGATGACTGAAGAAGTTGAATCAGGGAAAATTTTTGTGACTGCTTTTTTAGATATGAAGGATTTTAAAAAGTTCTCTGAAGAGATTGCTTGGGAAACTGAGATATGGGTAGCTAGTTTTCCTGATCATATGATTCATATGAATGGAGATAAATTCTTAGGTCCAAGGTAATAATTTTATTAATTAATGAGAAAAAAGGATTAGGAAATAAAAATATTCTAATCATATTTTTTCACATTTTAGTTAAAATAAAAATTTTAATCTGAAGTGTATTCAAGATAAAGATTGAATAGGAATTTCATCCTATCATTATCATCTTTAAATTTTTTAGAACTATACGCTTTATCAATAGCTTTATCTAATTCGATATGTGCTTTTTGTAATGAGTTAGGCATATATTCTCCATATAAAACTTCTAAAGATTCGTTTTTATATTCATCACGAATATCTAAAATCTTTTGAGCTTTTTTAATGATATTATTTTTATCCTTTTCAGATAATTCATTAGGGAAAGGGAAATTATTATAAACTATTTTCTTAGAATATCTATAATCTCCTTTTAGCCGTCCACAAACATACTTCATCCAAGCCATGTGCATTTTAGAAGTTAAAAATGCAAAATCCAATAAAGTGGCAGACTCAAAAGTATATATTGCATTTGTTACAATGATTTCTTTAGATAAAAATTTCATAGGAATGTAATCTCTTTTTTCACCACTAACAACAGGAATGGCTAAAAAATCATTTTTAGGCTGATTATTTTCAAATAACCATGGAACATTAACAATATTATTTATACCTGAATCACTACTATTTTCCCTTTTTTCTTTAACATTATTTATTCTTAACTTAATTGGTGCAGGCAATTGTTGAAGTTCACAAGGGGTTATATCAGCAAACCATAAGCAATATCTTTCAGTGCTTTTTAAAAAATCACGAGCATTTAAAAATGTTTTTATCCATTTTTCCATTTCTGGAAATTCATCTAATAACTCATTTTTCTCTTCTAAACTTAGAGTCAAATTCCCATAATCATACGCTTTACTCCCTTTTTTCATAATATTTGAAACATTTGAAATAGGGTTATTCCTAGATTTAATAAAAACTATTTCTGAATCAATTAAATATTGATTAATTTGAGTAGCTATTTCTAAATCTGGTTTAGAATCAAGTGTTTCATAAGTATAAATATGTTTTGGAGATATGTCAACAGTAGAAAAACCAATAATTACAACATATACTTTGGCAGCATTTCGAGCTTCATTACTCCATTTAAAGTATTGGTGAGCAAAATTAATATGGATATCATATTTTTTCATCAAAACTTCCCACAATATTCCTACTTGATCTCCTTGGCAAATACTATTAGTAGAAACAAAGCAAACTTTTATATTTGTATTTTGGATGTATTGTGCTGCTTTAAGATACCATGCAGAAACATAATCAAGCAAACCATTCCTTTTAACACCTTTAAATACTTCTTTCATTTCCTTTTTCTGTTCTTTAGTTTGTTCTCTTGAACCAACAAAAGGAGGATTTCCTAAAACAAATACTTCATTAGTAGGCTGTAAAAATTGTGTCCAATCTATTTTTAAAGCATTTCCTTGAATAATATTGGCGGAAGATATTAATGGTAAATTGCTTTTATGTATGTTTAATTGTTCATATTTTAAATCCATCTGGTGCTCAATGAACCACATAGCAACTTTAGCAATCAAGGAAGGAAACTCTTCAATTTCAATTCCATAAAAATTTTCAATTTTAATGTTACTTAACTCCTTGGAATCGAATAGGACTTGAGTATCTCGTTCACTTTTTATATTATGTAAAATATTTAAGATTTCATATTCCAATAATCTTAATTCTCTGTAAGCTATAATTAAAAAGTTCCCACAACCACAGGCAGGGTCAAAGAATTTTAATTTTCCCATCTTATCTCTTAACTGTTCTAATTTTTTAGAATTCTTTTTAGCTTTTCTAAACTCCTCCCATAAATCATTCATAAATAAAGAATTTATTACCTTCAAAATGTTTGATTCACTTGTATAATGAGCTCCTAATTGTCGTCTCTCATCTTCATTCATTATTGACTGGAATATAGAGCCAAAAATAGCTGGAGATATAGTGCTCCAATCGAATTTACAGATTTCCTTTAATTGATTGTACATTTCATAATCAAAGTATGGAGGGACAATAGGTTCTTCAAAGAGTTTACCGTTCACATATGGAAAATTAGCCAACTCCTCCGGCAAATTAGTCTGTCTTTGAGATTCGGGCTGATTTAAGATTCTGAATAATTGTTGAATTTTCGGTCCAACACTAATTGGATCTTCTTCATCACCAATATAATCAAAGAATTGATAAGTGTTAAAAATCCCAGTATCCTCTGCATAAACGCAGAAAAGCAATCTAATTAAAAGGAGTTCCAGTTCATGACCAACGTATCCTGACTCCTTGAGAGAGTCATGCAATTTGCCCATTAGTTCAGCAGCTTCAATATTCAGTTCTTCTTGTTTTTCATGATGTTTCACACCATCTAAATAAATAAAGTTGAACATCTGAATGTTGTCTTTCAAATCAAACAATGATATTTCTGTCTTTTTGTCTTCAAACAAGTCGATTAAACGAATTCTTTTAAAATCAGAAACAATTATATATCGAGGTTTTTCCAATGAAGATAATGTATCCAGATAACCTAATGCCTGTTGAAATGCGCTGTTTAAATTTTTTCCCTCTGATTTATGTTCAATTACAAGTTTTCCTTTCCAAAAGCAATCAATAAAACCTTGTGTTCCATCAAATTTTTTTACAGCTTGTTCAAAAACAGCGACATCATTTAAGCTTATTCCAAAAATATCAAAGAAGTCTCTCCAGAACATTTGAGAATAACTTCTTTCATCAGACACTTCCTTATAAGTTTCAATAAATTTTTCAGCCCTTCTTCTCATTTCACTTTGACTTAGTACCATATGAAAAACCCCTTTTTATTCAATTATATATTTATTTTAAAACTATAAAAAATGGTAGTATACTTAAATATTCTAATTTTCATTTATTGATTGGAGAAGATAGAAAAAGTACTCAATAGATTAATTTTATTTAATAAAAGATTGTAGAAAAAACTTTTTTGCTATTTTTTATAAAGTTTTTCTCGGATTTCTTGTTTGTGCTTTTTTATGATTCATTCCTTTTTTGAAAATTTTAAGAATTCATTTTTTTATTTTTTGATATTATTTTTTTAAATTATCTGCTAATTAAAATTAAAAATAAATATTTTAAAAACATATTTATATATATGCAAACATGTAGTTATTGTGGAAATAAAATTAGAAATAAAGCAAAATATTGTGATAATTGTAATTCTTACCTGAAATTAAATAATTTAGAAATTCAATTTGATCCAAAAAAATATGAAAAAATTAGATTACTAGAAAAAGCTATTAAAGAAGCTTCTAATCTGATAGAAGAAGATAATTATGGTAATTTAAGTGCAAAAACTCAAATTCAAATAATTTATGATACAATTTATTCTTATTTAGTTGAAACTACAAATTTTTTGAAAGTATTAAAGAAATATGATTTAAATGAAAAATATTTTGTTTATCATTCTTTAGAGTTTATTAATCGAGTTAGCAAATATCCTAATGGAATTATATCAAATGAATTTCTTTTTGAAATAAACCGGATTTTTTCAGACTTAAAAAATAAAAATAATAATAATACTAGAAAATATTTATTTTATACAAATATTAATAATAGAGAATATATTGAAAACACTCTTTTAGAAATTTTAGAATATTTTGATTTTAAAGTTTTTTCTTATGATGATTTTAAGTTCCCTCCGGAATTTCCAGAAAATTTTAAAACTAAATTCAAATCAAAATATTTAATTTTAGAGTATAATTCAGCTGAGAATCATATATCAAATAAAGAAGAAAAAGCATTAAATCAATTGTATTTATTATTTGGATATTTAACTTTTATTCATCGATTTGGTAGATTAAATGAAAAATGGCATGTTAATAGATTCACATTAAATCATCAAATCTCAGATTTAAATGCTTCGGCAATGATTGAGTTAGATAAGAATAATAATTTTTTAGATATACATGAATCTTTAGATATCTTAAGGACAGAAATTAAACTAGACAAAAGTGATTTGATTAAATTCACCAATATTCCGTTTAAAACAAATTTATATGAATCAATTAAAAATGATGTAAAAAATGAAGTAGTATTACATAATATAGAAGAATATTTACGATTGTATTATATTGCTTCAACTAAATCCGATTTGGAAAATTCATTTATTAAATTTTGGACACTTGCTGAAAAGATTTTAAAAGCAACTTTTGGGCAAATGAATGATGAGTCTATGGTTAGATATATGAAAAAAATTTTAAAATATTTTGGTTTTGCAAATTATATCCAAGATAGAATACCTTTTTTAAGAATTAAAAGGAATAGGCTTGTTCATGAAATTAAAGATGAAATAACAATTAATGATAGGAATATAATTAAATTAGTTGTAGATTATTTAATTTTATTTTTATTGAATTGGAGTGGTGAATTGAATAATAATGAAGAATATAAATTTATTTTAGACAATTTTAATAAAACTGATCTTAACAGAAGAGTTGAATTATTAAGTATTTTGAATGAATAACTTTAATTTATATTTTTTGCAATGTCTATTAATTCTTTTAATTTTTTTTCTTTATTTTTTTCTGAGAAATATCTTTTACTTCTTATTTCTCTATCGAGTTCTGAAATAAAAGTTAAATCCCCAATTGTTTTTCGAAGAAGACCATTTATCATTAGAACATATTTTTCAGGAATAATATTTAAAAAATGTTCCCATTCATAATTATCAATAGTAATGATTTCTTCTGTTAATAACTTTTCTAATTTTGTTATCATTTGTTGAAATAATCTGTCCTGATTAATATGAATTTCTTTCAATGGGTTAACTAGTGAATTTAATTCATTAATATTATAAATTTCTAACGATTCAAATATTGTAAAGAAAGTTTCTTCATTTTCTTCTATAGTTTCTAAAAAATAACAAGGTATTTTTTTTGTTTCATCGAATCTAATATAGTCTAATATAATTTTTATAAGTATATTAACTTCTATTTTTTCAATTAATTTAAAATCGGATTCAATTTTTGTTTTTATATCCTTAGGCAAATTTTTATCTACACTATGAATATATTCCGTAATAATGTAATTAAAAAGTATGTAATTTTTTAATTCGTCTTCACAGTTAAAATCAATATATTTCTCTTCTAATTCAAAATTTTTGATTTCATGCAGTTTAAATAATCTTAAGAAATGAAAATTACTTTTATCAAAATAGTGTAATTCAAAAAAGAATTTCTTATCATAAATATAAATCCAATTTAACAATTTAGTTATTGCCCTATATTGAAATGGTCTTAAAACATAATGTTCTATAAATGAATAATAGTTTCTATAAGGTTTTATTTCCATTGTATAATTAGTTAAATGAAAATGCCCTCTAAAATATTTTATTAACCCTCCTTTTAAATAATTATATGACTTTAATTTACTAATATTTGGTAAATTCCCAATATCTTCATACTTAATTATATTGAAAAATCCAACATACCAAATTAATGTAAATTCAAATTGATGATATTCAATTTTATTAATTAATATATCCAATTCATCAAATAAAGAATCAAAATTATCTAAATCATACAGTTCGTATAAAAAATCATTTTCTTTAATATCAATTTCATCTTCAGCAATTTTTATTCTAATTTTGTTTAAATCATAAAAATTCATATTAATAATCCATCCTATAAACTTCTTCGGAAATTAAATCCTTTTTCAGGATATTAAAAATCTCTTTAGAACATTTTTCACTTAATTTTATTAAGTTAGAATAATTTTCTCCAAATGAATTTAATGAGGTTCCTATCTGATATCCAATTAATTTTTCTTGATTTTGTAGGAATATGAATCGATCATGGAACCTTTCTTGTGAATTTATGAATTTAATTTTTTCTATACCTATGGGTGTCCGCCAAAATAAAATTTTGACAACACCAGTTAAAATATGGTTGCTCTGACCTCTAATTTCTCTTGGACAGAAATTTTCTCACAGAAATCAACTATATCTTCTTTATCATTTTTTATTTCTTGTTCTAAGTTAAATAATCGTATTAAATTATAAGCCACGGCATCTAATAGTATTCTTTCTTCTGTCTTTGTTTTTCCTATCACTACTTCGCTTTCTATATGGAATTGTTCCTTTAAAATGCCAAAAGGTCCTTCGACAGATGACCTTTTTGCATATTCTTCCTTATATTCCTCTGTTTCCATTTTTTCCCACATTGCTTTCTTTAAACTTCCGCCATATTCGGTGATTGTTCTGTGGGTTTGGGTGGATGAAAGGCAGTTTTCACGGCAATTGCAAGCCTTACAAGCACCATAATTGGAATATAAACGCTTAATTTTGTCTGGCTTGTCCAAATCATCATTTTTTTCAGTGTATTTGTTGAAAAAATACATTATTTGGCCTTCTGGACATTCAAATGCATCAATTTCAGGGAAGTATTTGAAGTGATCCTTGTGATATGGGTTCTTGTTCAATCTTCCGATTTTTTCCTTGGATTGCTTTCTATCTGGTATAACTCCATTTATTTGATTATCTGCAAGATATGATAAGCTTTCTTCATTCAGATAGATTGTATCTGCCAATACGAATCTTGGTATTACGTTTGTGTTGTTTATTGCCTTATCTACGATTTTTGGCAATTGGTAATGGTCTGTAGGGGCTTGTACGACGTTTATTGCACAAATCATTTTTGTATCGTAATCGACTGCAGATTGGATATTATAGCTTATTTGTGAGTTTCCTTTCTTGCTTTTCATCCAACGTGCTTCTATGTCGGTTACTGGCACTGATTTTTGACCAGACAGTGTGAATTGTGTTTTAATGTCATCCAAGAGGTATAATTTTTCTTGGTTGCTGATTTTTTTATTTTCAAGAATCTCTCGGGCCGGTTTATGGAGTTTATCTAGCTCTTCCTGACTTACACGGCCTCCTTCGAAGTAACGGGTTAATATTTCAGTTTCTTTTTCTGTGATCACTTTATTTTTTGAATTGTATGCTTTTTTGATGGTTCCGTCAATGGAAACTTCGTTGAAATCAGTGTAATCCACATCTGAAGCTTTTTTTAAGGTTGCTTTTAACAATTCATTGTAATATTTGCCGTATTTTTCTCTGTATCGTTGTAATGATCGTTCTGAAGGACAAATTCCATTTCCAACGAATTTATATACGTCATGATATTTTACCATGTCTGCTAAGAATCTCATACTATCAATATGCTCGATTTTAGCATAAATAAGCAATTTTAACATCTCTTTCACAGGAAAACTGTCACGCCCTTTCTTCTTTTTATTTTCTTTGATTCCTAAAAGAGGATAATATTCGTCAATGAAATCCACAACAAAACGAGAAATATGATCCTCTGGAATGTTAAAATCTAAAGTTCTAATGCCTAATTTTATTTGTTCTTCATCAGGAATTCTTTTAACCATAAATAACACCAAAATATTAACCCTTTGTTGATATTATTTATGTTTAAAGTAGTATATAAAGTTTACTATAATATTATTGCTTTATTTCATATTTAAAGAATAATTAACAAGTAAAAAATTTTTTCAAGGTGCAAGCACCAAAATTAAAAGAAAACAATAGAAAAAACATCGAATTTTAAAAAAATAACTAAAATAAATAACTTAAAAAATTGAAAATTTTAAACTTTTTTAAAAAAATAGCTTTTTGGCGGACCCTCCTATATTCTTAAAAAAAAGTTTTTCATCAACAGTTAAACTATTTTTAAAGTTCTCAAAAGATTCTCCAATATCTTTTGAAAAGATAATATTAACTAAATCATTATGAGTTAAAATAGTATTCAGCAAATCTTTTAACACATCTTTTCCTTCGCTTTGTTTTAAAAAATAGGGATCAAAAATAAATAATTCTCCATCGTTTTTCACTAATTTTTCTAAGATTTCATAAGCTTTTTCCCGTTCATTCTTTCTTAAAAAAATACATTCTGTTTTTGTCACATCATTAAGTTCATTTCTATTTTTAGATTCTTCAAGTAAATAATTAGAAATATTAATTAATCCATTTTCCTCTGAAATTGTGAATTTTTCGGTTTTTAAGTTTGAAGAATTTACCATTTTATCAAATTTATTTAATTTAATCTTTTTTATCTTTGTAGTTATTCCCATATTAAAATTTATGGACATAATTACATAAGTATGGGATTTATAGATAATTTTATCTTTATCAAATATTTCTATTTCATAATTATTCCAATTTTCCCTTGATTTGATTTTATTATCATTAGGAATCTCAGTTAAATTAATTGATTCTTTTATAATATCATTTAGTTTGAATTTTACTGAAATGTTACTAATATTCTCAGAACTTTTGATAATTAAGTAAGATGTTGTTTCAGATTTAATGCTTTTCACTAAAATATCCGTAGGAAAAAATAGGAAAATGTTATTAATATTTAATTTTGTAAATTTAAAATTTGTATATTCATAAATAAAATCATATACTTTTTTAAAATCTTTAAATGATAAATTATCAATTTCATCATTTTTATTAGGATAAACATATTGCTTAAAATATGTTGAATAGTTCGTATAAGGGTTTTTCTCATTTTCACAATCTAGAAATCCTTTAATAAAAAATTCATAATTATCATTTTCCAATTGATATTTTTCAATATAACGCTCTTTTAATAGGATTTCATGTCTTGAAACATCTATTGATTTTTGGATAACTCGTTTTTTAATATCATTATCCATGCCATTATGAACAATTGTTAAAAATTTTTCACAATCATAGAAAATTTCTTGAATAATCATTTTTATTCTCCATCCTCTTTTTAATTACTATGCTTCTTTTTGAAATAATAAAATATTTAATTATTAATTTATATTTTTTAGATAATAAATTTTAGAAAATTAACTTATTTTTTTTGTTAAAAAGTGTTATAAATATTTTTTAATTAAAAAAAATCTAATTGATATTGTGTTTAGATTATATCAGATTAGTGTTATTTGAATATTAGTATTTGGAATATTTTTTAGTTAGATTTATATAATAAAATATTCCAATATATTATTAACTGACTTATGGGGTTTAAAAATATGGTAGAAACAGTAGGTGATAGATTAAAAAGAATAAGATTAGAACATGATTTCACTCAAAACCAAATAGCAGAATATCTTGGATTTAAACAAGGACAAATAGCTAAATTAGAAAGTAATAAAAGAATATTAAGGAGTGATTCTATAATCAAACTATCTAATCTTTATAGATGCTCTCCAGAATATATAATATTAGGTATTGGAGAGTATTCCAAAACTAATATGGCATTCAGATCAAACAATAAAAATCTATCATTGGACGATATTGCAGAGATGAACAGGATAATCAATAATTTGGAATTCCTATCAAGAATTACAGACAAACAGGAGTAATCATGTATTTGGAAATGAATGAATTGGCTTGTGCTTGCAGAAGACAATGGAAAATAGATGTAAATGAATCCATTGACATATTCTCACTTGCCATAAATAAAATAAAGAACTTGACAATAGTATTTAAAGTAATGGATAATGACATAAGCGGAGCCTGTCTAAGATTGGATAAGGAAAACATAATATTTGTAAACTCAAGACACAGTAAAGGAAGACAGGCCTTTACAATAGCACATGCATTGTATCACTTGAAATATGATGAAAACAATTTCAATATATGTGGAATAGACAGTGATGATGAAACAGAGCAAAAGGCAGATCTTTTTGCATCATGTCTTTTAATGCCTCATGGAGCTTTAGAAACCTATAAATTAAATAATAATATTCAAAAATGGGATTTGGATTCAATAATTGATGCTGAGCAATACTTCCAGATATCACATCAAGCATTGCTCTGGAGACTAAGACACTTCTTGAATGAAATAACCTATGAACAGTATAGGGCATTTAAGGAAGATATTAATCGTAATGCATCCATTAGAGGTTATGATTCAAGCTTATACGCTCCATATTTAAATAAGGACTATTTAACCATTGGAAATTACATCCAATTAACAGAAAAAGCATTTGAAAATGAATTAATTTCGCTAGGAAAAAAGGAGGAATTATTATTGGATGCTTTTCGTGAAGACATTGTATATAATTTAAATGAAGAAATCATTCTATGATTACTTCAATAACACTTGGATTAGTGGTTTTTTTTATAATGTTCAACTTTGTTAACTTGGACAGGATTAGAATGGATGCTATTTGAATATTAACTAAAAATACCATTGACATTTAAAAAATAATAATAAATGGTCTGGATTTAATTGGAAGATAAAAATTTTAATCTAGAAATATTAGAAATATAAAATGATTAGATTTATTTATCAAAAGGGAAAATTATAATTTTACTCAAATTGTCAAAAAATAATAATTTATTTATTTTTAAATTGAAAGTTTAAATTTTTTAATTAGAATAATGGGGCTAAAATATGCTAATAAACATTAAAATTAAAAATTTCAGATCACTCAAGGACTTTGAAATGAACTTCAATCCAGGCCTAAATGTAATAATAGGAGAGAACGATGCAGGCAAGACATCCTTAATAGACTCTCTAAAAATACTATTTGGGCTGAAGAAGATAGATATAAATGACTATAACGAAGTGGGCTGTCCAATAACAATAGCTCTTGATGAGTCAAACTTCCATTACTGCCTTGAATCAAGGATAGTGGAGGACACTGTGGTAAACACATTCTATCTCAAGCCCACCGAAGATAAAATAAATGAAATGAAGACCCGCCTAAACGGGATGGATGAACTGAAGGAAGCCGAGGCAAGAAAGATGCTTAAGGAGTACTGCTCCATCTTCGACATCAGCTATCGCTCCAACAGTATTATGGAAAACCTCAAGTCAAAGATACTTGAATCAATGGAATCTGATGAATACACCAAGGTTAAAAGCTTTAGCTATCCAATAAGCTTCTTGGGAAGCCGCGAATTTGAAAACATAGACTCATTCTTTGAAAACACTTTCTTCAAGGAGCTGAAGGAGGAGATATGGAACATACATATTGGGGATAAGACCCTCAACCAGCATATAGATGACTATATAGAAGAGTTCAAAAACGAACAGCTTTCCAATCAGGATGCAGAGGAGCTCAATGCCCAACTTAAGGAATTCATGCCCGATTTCAAGGAGATAAACCCTATAGTCAATCCAAGCGCCAAGCTTAGCCTGGACGTTGATGTCGAAATCCTCAACAGCTCAGGGCAGAGGATAATGATAGAGAAGATGGGAGACGGAACCAACCGCCGTACAACCATGGCCATCTTCAAGCATAAGAAGGACAAAAAGGACCTTGTATATGTATTTGATGAAATAGAAACACACCTTCACATAAAGGCCCAATTGGACATTCTCAAACTATTGAAGGACCTTACAAAAGAGAATAAGCAGATAATAATAACCACACACTCCCCATTCCTCATAAACCAAGTAAACCTTAACGAGATACATCTCATGAGCATTGACAAGGAGACAGGCTCTAAGGTATCTACCCTTAACAGCAGCGAAGAAAGTCAAGTCGCATTGAGCAATTTGGGAATAAACAATATAGATCTCTTCTTTACAAACAAATTGCTTATTGTTGAAGGGGAAAGCGAACAGAACTTTATACCTATAATGTATGAAAAGATCTATGGCTATCCTATAAGCCAGAATTTCATAAAGATAGTCAAGGCAGATGGCATAAGGGACATACCTAATTTCATACGTGTAATCAAGAAGTCCTTTTCAAAGACAGACATATTTGTCCTCATGGACAATGATGCAGATGAGCTTACCGAGGAAAGGATAGAGAAGATGGTTGAAGGTGACCTGATACATAGGGACAATATTTTTGAAATAGGAGATGTGGAGTTTGAAGACACCTTCAGCGATGATATATTAAGGCAGGCCCTAAGCCAGTACATGTCAGATACCCTTGGATATGCTGTTGAGGCAAGCATGAGGGACATTCAAAATGCAAGACATTCAGATAAGTTTTCAAAGGTTTTAGGAGAGGCCTTTAATAGGAGGACATATAAAAACTTTAAAAAGCCATTGTTTGCACAGTATCTGGCTATGTTTGCAGAGAAAGAGGACATAGATGAGAAGATAATTAAATTGTTTGAATTGATTAGCGATTAACATAAAATTGTTTAGCTTAATCATTAAAACAATAAATAATTATTCATAATAGGCCTTATTATTTAAACAATAAAAAATTATTTTTAATATAAAAAATAAACGATTTATTATGACACTAACAGCAGAACAGCAAAGAATTGCAGATGATATGTGCAGAGAGCTTGCACCAATCACATTCATACAAGGAAAGGCGGGAAGCGGAAAGACCCACCTCATCAATGAGCTCATCAATCTATTGGAGATAGATGAGATATTGTGCCCTACAAATCTTGCAAAGCAGTTATATGGGCGCAATGCAAGAACAATACATTCCTTCTTTTTTCATGAGTTTGATAAAATTGAAGAAGGCTATCAGAACCCTAAGGCTTATGATGGGGTTCGAAATGACTATTTCCTCAGAAACATAGCCTTTACAAAGATAATAGTAATTGATGAAGTTTCCATGGTCAGATCCGACCTTATGGAGATGATACATAAGATTCTATCAACTGCTCTTAAGAACGACAGTCCCTTTGGTGGAATAAAGATGATACTTGTTGGAGACATGTTCCAACTGCCTCCGATTGTAGAATCCGAGGAAACCTATGAATATCTGAAAAATGAATATGGCGGGCTGTACTTCTTTGACAGCCATGTAATTCGTAATAATCTTTCCCAAATCAAGTTCTATGAGCTGAACGAGTCAGTGCGACATAAGGATGACTCCGATTGGGTAAATATGTTAGATATGTTACGTGAAGTGCCTAAGTTTGAAAGGGTCCTTCCTATTTTAGAAAAGATCAACACCCGTGTCGTTTCTCCCGATGAGATTCCAGAGAATATCACTGCAATAACTCCTTCCAATGCTGAAGCAAACAGAATCAACAGAAGGCAGTTGGATAAGATTTCCGGAGAGGAATTCTCTTCAAGAGCTCATTTCAGAATTAAGGAGCTGGATTCAAAGGATTATTTGGAATTTTATTACAGCGAAGACCCTATGAAAATAGACATGCAAAAATATTATCCAATTGAAGTTCCTTCCAGATTCGAAGCCTTCTTAAGATATAAGATAGGGGCTCGTGTCATGTTAACCGGATCTGTTATGGGCGGAGGTAAAAATGGAGATTTCGGCACTATAGTGGATAGGGAGATAATCAGGGATTATGATGATAGCATAACAGAAATCATTAAAGTGAAATTGGAAAAGAATAATCAGGTAGTCTCTGTAACTCTTGACGCTTTCAGCGCTGTGGATTATAAGTATGAAATGGAATATGATCCTACATCCCATAGCTTAAGACGTAAGACACCTTATATTCAGCGTGTTAAACAATACCCATTAAAGCTAGGCTATGCATTCACCATACATAAGTCACAGGGCCAAAGCTTTCCTGAAATGGTTTTGGACTTGAAAAGCAATATTTTTGCTTCAGGACAGTTATATGTTGCCTTAAGTCGTGTGAAGAAATTGGAGGGCTTGTATCTGACAAAGCCTATCGCTTTTAGTGATATTATTATAGATGAAAGGATAATTCAATTCTTGGATTCATTAAGGAATAGAGAATTTGATGTTCCAGAGGATGGCTCTTCAATTGGCTCTCAAGAAGTATTAATCTCTAAAAAGACTCCTTTAAATGATTTGTTTGAGGACTTTTTGCATGAGACAGAAAGCCAAGCTGAAAATGAGGTGAATAGGACAATCCATAGGCTGGTTGATTATGCCTATGCCCTATATCAGGTAGATGAATATGATATGATTTTACTTGAGATAAAAAAGATAGCTCAAATTATTTCTAACCAATTCCTCATTCCACAAGAGGATATGGAGTTTATTGAAAAAGTTAAGACTATGTCTGATGATAAAATAGATGAATCTATCTGTACTTCAGTACTGTTCAATCTTTATGATGTCTATAAAAGGGTACATGATGATCCCAACCCTATAGTAGTGGATAAGATTCATTAATTAATTATTTAAGTTTAAATGGGATGTTTAATTATTAAATGCAATGATTAAATTTAAAGAATAACTATTATTTAATTTTATAAAAAGTGATAATATGCAAGTGGCAATAGCTAAAAAGGAAAATGGAGAAATATTGGAATTGGATGATATAAGCTACCAATTTGTCTTATGGCTAAACGAAAACAACCTAACCCAACTTGATCCAATATATGCAAAGTCCGTTCTAAAGACTACAGTTGGAGAGTTCAGCAAGCTTACCAGCCAGCATGAGTTTGAAGGTGAGGATGAGATGCTTGTTCCTCAGCTCAACTACTTTGTAGAGCTTTCAACATGGGCTTCCTGGAAGGATGGCAAGCTTATGGATGAGGATGAGGAAATAACAATATCCTTTGAGATATGTGATGTGGTCTTCAATAGGGAGACTATGAAAGAGGAATACCATCCGATTGAAATGACTTATATGAAGTCTTTCATAGAGTCTTTTTTAGAAAAATAAATAGATGTCAATTTTCATCTATTTTATATAATTTATTTTCTATTATCTACCATACATTAATCAAAATTTAATATTTTTATAATACAAATGGGAAAATTAAATGTTTGATTAATTATTTTAATATCAACACATAGAACCTTAATTTTAATCAATCAAAAATCAATTTAAAATATATCAAAAATCAAGGGTGTAAACAAGAGTCAATTTTGATTACATCATTTTAAAAATTTTATAATAAAAATTCTATTTTTACATTAATTTCAATTATTTTTTCAAGAAATTCTACAATTTTTAACTTATCATAAAAAAGCAATTTTTACTTTTTTATAAAATTTCAATTTTTTAATCTTCATAATTAAACTGAATTCTCTTAATTTAATCTAAATTCAGTTATTTTAACTTATTTTAATCATCTAAAAATTTATTTTTAATATAAGGAATTTTAATAATAACTAAAAACTATATATAAACAACCATCAACTATTTTTTAATAAAAACAATCCATAGATTAAATCTTAAGCTCTAGTCAGCTCTCCATAGATATTCCACGGTCACGACAATTTTACGAAATGAAATCAATTTAACACTTTGACATCAATTTTACACTTTGAAGTAAATTTTACGAGATGACATCAATTTTACGAAATGAAATCAATTTTGTTTTACTCTAAAAGCAATTTTACACTCTCACATCAATTTTTACTTATCATACTAAGATTAAACTTAAATATAAAGAAAAACAAGACATTTAAGTAGGTGATAACATGAATAACAAAACTAGAATGGTGGTTGGTAGGCACTCAAAAAGAACAGGTCCTGAGATGGATCAAATTGTAGAAAAGTACTACTTCTTTGAAGAAGGCTTTGCTGGGCTAATGATGCTCTTTGAAGAGGACTGGTTTGTGGATAAGCTTTTAGAGTTGAAGGATCTTGTCCTTGAGCACTATGATGATGTGGTATTCTACTTCTTCAATCTTACCCTAAAAAGCGATCTTGAAAGCTGCTGCTTTTTGGTGACAGTCATTGTGAAGAAGGATGATGGCCATGAGATGTCCAAGTCCCATATACGCTCTCTGATTTCCGATAGGATCAATGATGGCTCAAAGCTTCCCTTTATGATAAATCTTGTTGAAGTGAGCGATCCTCTGGAATTTAAGAGATATACGCAGGGGGAAATAGGACCTCATAAAGACTGATTTGGAAATTTTAATCACAGATTGGATTTTTTCACCTTTCATCGGTGTAAAAAATTTTGGTTTTTATGTATGGTTTACTATGTATAAAAAATCTCTTGATTTTAATGTATAGTTTACCATATATAACCAAAAAAGTTTACTATATATGTTGTATAGTAAATCAGCCTATGAATTGTTCTTATTTTTAAAAATAAGGCAAAGATATTTATATAGGGTTGAAATAAAATAATAAATGCAATCTTTGATTAAAGTTCATTCATATGGAGTGATAATTATGAGCTTTGATTGGGAAAGATTTATAGATGTGGCTGAACATTTAAGAAACTATTCCAATAGGGAAGAGTATCAAAGGACAGCAGTTGGTCGTTATTATTATACTTGTTTTTTAATAGCAAGAGACATCTATTATGATATGGCCAAAGTGCCTGAGGGAACATTTGTATCTCATGAATCTGTAATAACATTTTTTGAAAAGTCAAAAAAGGATATTGAGAAAGATTTGGGCACTAAATTGAGAAATTTAAGAAGAAGACGTAATAATGCGGATTATGATAAGGAATTCCGTTTTGCTGATTTAAATGACATCAAAAAAAGATATAAGGACATTATTACTTTGCTTGACAAATTGAAATAATAGGTGGGCCAATATTATGTATAAATTAAAGAATTTTTTAAAAGGACATTTTGCAAAAAGCAAAGTCGAAGACTTGAATTTTCACTGTAAGATCAATGAGAATTTTCTTTTGATAAATCCAAATGAAATCTATGATTTTATAGGTGAAAATAATAGTTTAATAGAATTAATTAACATTAGTTTCACATTAATAAAAAAATATTTTCCAGATTCAACCATATATTTGGAATTTAATCAAGACCCTGAATATGAGGGATTGAATTCAATCTTTGCCAATATTTATGATGGTACAAATTCCTATGATTGTAATATGGATTTATTTGAAGATTTATCCCTTGAATTTAGAGAATTAAAAAAGCAATATGGGAAAATGGATTATTTTTTAGATATGGTGTCTGTTGATGAGCCTTTTAGAAATAGGCTAAATGATAAATTTGATGGGTTTTTAAAGATAGTAAGATGATTAGAAAAGGGGTTGATAACATCTATTTCTACAGTTTGGAAGGTGGATATAAAGACTCTCCAAAAAAGAGCCATATATTATAGCGAAAGCAAATATACAAGGGATGAATTCGAAAGCATAATTATCGGTGCATTCAGATATGTCTGTGAAGAGATTATTCCTAATCTTTCCAACTTTACTCGCTGTGGCTTTGATTTGAATTTTGAAAGGATTTGCTTTGCCAAAGGAGTCAATGGGTATTTAAATAAATGGATTGAGGAAAACTCTGATTTAAGAATTCTAAGAAGCACTGAAATATCAATGGATATAGGAAACCCCTTCAGTCCGAAATATGATACATATAAACTTCTTGATAATATAGATTATGCAAAGATGCCTGATTGCAAGTTGGAATGCCCAAACAATGAGGACTATGAAAAGATCTGGAGAAGAAAGCATTGCTACTGGGAAAGAGAAAAGGTCAAGGAAAGATTAAACTCCATTGAAGGTTTGATATTGGTAAATCCAAATGAAATCTACAGGTTTGTACTTAAGAAGGACAATTTCATTGACTATATTGAAAGCACTATGGATTTGATTAGAAAGCATTTTCCAATGGCTGTAGTTATTTTGCAGTTTAGTCCAGACCCTGAATGCGAAACCTATGACATTCTTTCAGCTGTAATATATGATGCCGATGGAGACTATGACTATTCTTTTTTAGTCCAGAATGAGGAATTTACAGAGGAAAACTGGGCCTTGATTGATTATTACGATATACATGACCTTATCCTTAAATTAACAAAAAGTGATGAATATTATAAAAGTTTGATTGAAAAGAATTTAGAAAGCGAATAGTTAATTTCAAAGTTAATTATAAAAGATTAATGTAAAAGAATTTAGAGAGCGAATAGTTAATTTTAAATAGAAACTTAAAGAATTAGAGGGGTGATAATATCTATTTTTATATCTTAAAGGGCGGAACTTATGATGTGGACTTAAAAGACGTTTATTATTCTTCAAAACCCTATACTCAAGAGGAATTTGAAAGTATCATAATAAATGCTTATAAATATGTCTGTGAGGAGATTGAAACCAAAAATAAACGTTTTCAGGCATGTCATGATTTTGAACCATGTTTTATTTGCTGGAACATCGAATTGGAAGGGAATGAATTTACAAAATGGATAGAGGAAAATTCTGATCTTAGAGTAATAAATAAATTCAATGCTTCAATGGATGTTGGGGTTCTAGGCTCATTTACAGAAGATACTATTAAGCTGGAAAATGGCATTGATCTATCTAAAATTCCAAGATGCAAAGGAAAATGCGATAGGGAATATTTCTTTAATGAGGAATGCTTCTTTGAAAGAAGAAGGCTAAGAGAGAAAATAGGGTCAATTGAAGATATGGAACTAATTAATCCTTCTTCAATATTTGAATTCATTGATTATAAAGAAGAATTCATTGATTTAATCATAGAAAGCGTTAATCTTATAAAAAATCATTTTCCAAAGGCAAAAATTTATTTAAAATATAATTGGGATCATGAATATTGGGATTTAACTTCAATCTGTGGAAATATTTATCTAAAAGACGGAAATAATGATGAAAACTATAGTATTTATAAATATAAACTCTTTCCAGACTTTGTTAAATTAAGAAAGTCCTATGGTGATTTCAATTATTATATAGAAATGATAGATAGCGATGAATTGGATGAACTTTTAAAAAATTGATTGAAGATTAATAGAATAAATATTTAACCCTTAACCTGGTTTTTAAAATTACCAAAATTTATTAGTTTTTAATATAAATATAAATATAAGAACTAAAAAAGTAACAACTAATTAGAAAAAAAATCTTATATTGAAAAATTATTAAAAATTATATAAAGGGGAAAATATGGAAGATGATAATTTAGAATTCAACGAGCTCTTGAATGACCTAGAGCCACATATTTTTAATTTTATTTTAGATAATCTCTCTGAAGTTCCATCCGATCTATCAAAAAAGGAACAGATAGAATTCATCACATCCAACTACAGCCAGGACACAATAGATGACCTGATAGACGAATACAATACATTTGAAATAGAGGCAACAGAAACTTTAGACTCTCTTGAAGATGATATCTTTGGTCTAGTTGCAATGGGCCTTGACGTTCCAGAGGACGACAAGGAGGAGCAGATTAGCTATATAATCACAAATTACTCCAAGGATAAGATAGAATACGCCATATATGAAGCTGAATTGAAAAGGGAAATCATAGCTGAACTGGAGGAATTGGATGATGAGTACTTCAATCTGATTGTTTGCCACTTCAACCTATCTGATGAGATTGGGGAAAGGGAAACCCTCATTAACTGCATTTTTGATAACTATTCAATAAGCCAAATGAAAACTGCAATTGAGATAGCAGATAAGAAGATGGTCTTCTATAATGATATGCTTGGATTTGATGATGACGTATTTTCATTCATATGCTTTAACTATTCCTCTCTAGACTATAATAACCTCAAGGCTTTGGAAAATAAAGAGAGCCGTAAGGATAAGGCATATTATCTTATTTCAAACTACTCTCCAACTGAGCTACACCAAAAGGCCAGTGAATTTTTTGCAAAGATAGACCTCTTCAACAGCCTGGACTCATTGGATGAGGTCTTATTTAGAATCCTTATAAAGAACATGAATGCATACAGCTTCTTTTTAGACCGCCTTGACATAATATATAACCTTATGATCAACTATTCAGACTATATCATTTATATTGAAATGGACAAGGCAAGGGAAAGCTTTAAGACCTATGATGAGCTTAGAAACCTGGAAGACATTAAGCTGCTGTTCCTTGCAAATTATCTCAATGCTCCAGAGGAAATGATAGAAAACTGGATAAAGGTCTCTGATTTTGACAATAATATCTTCAAGGACTATGACGTTAACCCAAAGAACCATATAATCAGCTTTTATATAGATGATGAAGAGGAAGAAAAAGAGGAAGAGCCTAAAGTAAAAAGAAACAATCTCTTTGGTATCAATTACTTTGACATAAATCCATTGGAATTGTCTCCAAAGGAAGAGATTGCCTATTATATCTATAAGAACAAGTCTGAGGAAGACATAATAGAAGGGCTTAATTCATTCCCTAATGTGATTGTGGACAGCGATGGCAATCTTGTAGAGGGCATGAATGATTCCATATCAAATTCTAATCTTAATAATCCTGCTGATAGTGATATTAATGATATAGATGATTCTGATAATAAAGAGAGTGATAATATTAGTTCTAATGATGATTCTACTGTAAAAGTAAATATTGAAGGAGCAGATGATGGAAAATCAGATGAAGTTGAAGTAAAAATTTCAGATGATGAAGATTCAGATTCTACTGAAAATTTAGATGAATCAGATAAAGATTCAAATTCTTCTGAAGACTTAGAAGAAACACAAGCTTCACAAGCACCTGAAAAAGATAGTTCACGTCCTGAAGTATCTAAAGAAGAATTTACAAAGATGCTAAATGAATTGGATGGGGACGTATTCAAGATTCTAACTAAAAAGCTAGCAATTGTAGAAAACAATAAGGTATCTATCATAGACCATATCGTATCTAACTACAACTACTACGAAATAGAAGATAGAATCAAGCTTATCTCATTTAAAAAGGACCACTATGTTCGTTTAGATGCCTTGGATGATGCCACATTCAACATATTCTTGAAAGAGTTTTCAACTGTTCCTAATTCATTCAATCGCTTTGAAAAGATAGACTATATCATAAACAACTATTCCTATGGCTATATAGAATCCAGATTGGAGATGGTTCTAGATGACATTAGAGAGATAAAAAGATCATTAGCCGATGATGATGTCTTCTTTGAGATAGCCACATACTTTAAATTGCCTCTCCATGCCACTAAGGAAGAGCAGATCGATCACCTTCTAATCAATTATGACTTGATTAGAGTTCGAAAAAGAATCGCTTTCTATGAGGGCAAGCTTCACGTAGAAGGCTTAATTAGGGGCATAGTTGATAAAAACAAGATAGAATGTCCTTATTGTGGTGCTAAGATTAGAAAAGATGCTAAATACTGTACCAATTGCGGTGAAAAGCTAAGCATTAACATTAATATTGATTAAATGGATTAATATAGATAAATAATTCTTAAAATTAAAATTATTTTTTAATTTATAAACATACTTGCAGGAGATAAAATGACAGATAATGAATTGAAACTGGAAACAAAGTGCTATGATGCCTGTGAATATGGCTACCTTTATGGATTGAATAAGAAGATACCTGATGAAGACTGGGAAAAGGTAAAGCCCTATATGAGAAAATGGAAAAGAATGGACTTTGTAGAAGGCAATATCAAGGTAACAGGAAGGCCTGAAGGATACAGGTGCCTGGAGGAAGATGTTGCCAAGGTTGAAGAGATACTTGGAATAACAAACACTCTTGCAAAAAGAAGGGCAAATATTGAAGAGAAAATGTCTGACCCTATAAAAAAGGTTCAGTTTAAGGACCAATGCTATAATTGGTTGAATATGCTATTTAAAAGCGGAACACAGCCAAAACAAGACCTGTCCAGACTTGCAATCCATTCAACAAAGATCTATGACCCTGCAGACAGCTTTAAAAACGGAGCAGAAGATGGCTATGGAGAGCTTTTCATCTATACCCCACATGGAATGTGGTATGTAATCAATAATGGAAGCGATGCTGCCAACAAGTCTTTAAATAATCTAGAAAGCAAGTTTGGAGGGGCCATTGGATATAGGTTGATGTATGCTGATACTGTAGATACCTTAATTAGAGTATATACAGAGGAAAATGAGTATACTGGGCCACAATTATATTAGATGACTTTATCATTATTATAAAAAAGAGAAAACTAATTTTTAAGTCATTATTTTTCTAATTAAAAAAAGAAAATTACTTTTTAAAGTCATTATTTATATAAAAAAAAGAAAATTATTTTTTAAAGAGGTTTTATCCTCTATTATTTATTTTTAAAAATCACTAGTTCTTAAATAGTCTTAAAACTATTCAACCGCTTTTTTTTAACGCCTGATCAATATCAGCAATGATATCTTCCACATTCTCAATTCCCACAGACATCCTAATAAAGTCTGGAGTCACTCCATTTGCTATTTGCTCTTCAGGGCTTAATGTGGAATGTGTTGTGGAAGCAGGATGCACAACCAATGTCTTAGCATCACATATGTTAGCAAGGTGGGATAATAGTTCAACGCTTTCAATAAACTTCTTGCCTTCCTCTATTCCTCCTTTTATTCCAAATCCAAGAACGCAGCCGAATTTGTCTCCTAAATACTTTTTAGCAATCTCATGGTTTGGATTGTCTTCAAGGCCAGGATAGTTGACCCATGATACAAGCTCATGATTGTCTAAGAACTTTGCAACTTCAAGGGCATTCTCTGTATGTTGCTTAACCCTAAGGGACATGGTTTCAAGTCCTTGAAGAAGTAGAAATGAGTTAAATGGGCTTATGCATGTACCAAGGTCTCTCATCATCTGAACACGTGCCTTTGTAATGTATGCTGCATTGCCGAATGCTTCAGTATAAATCAATCCATGATAGCTGTCATCAGGCTCTGTAAACTCTGGGGAACTTGCCGTTTGGTCCCAGTCGAAAGTTACCCTGAATCCAACAATTGTTCCTCCAAGGGAAGTTCCGTGTCCTCCAATGATCTTTGTAGCTGAATGGACTACAATGTCTGCTCCATGCTCTATTGGCTTTACCATGCCTATTGCAGAGGTATTGTCCACCATCAAAGGAATTCCATGCCTGTGTGCAATGTCCGCTAGAACTTCAAAGTCCGGAACATCCAGCTTAGGGTTTCCGATTGATTCGCAGTAAAGTGCCTTTGTATTCTCATTAATCGCATCCTCAAAGGCCTTGGTGTCTTGGGAATCTACAAAGTTTACCTTTATTCCAAACTTGCTTAAGGTATTTTTAAATAGGTTGAATGTTCCTCCGTAAAGGTTGTTTCCGGAAACTATCTCATCTCCGCATTGAGCGATGTTTAGTATTGCAAGGGTGATTGCTGCCATTCCGCTTGCTTGGGATAGTGCTCCCACGCCTCCTTCGATTGCTGCAACCCTCTTTTCAAAGACTTCATTGGTAGGGTTGTTAAGTCTTGTATAGATGTTTCCAGGCTCCTTAAGGGCAAATATGTTTGCTGCATATTCAGCGCTTTCAAATACATATGAGCTTGTCTGATAGATAGGCGCAGCCCTTGCGCCGGTAAAAGGATCTGCCTCTTCCTGACCTGCATGCACTTCTAAGGTTCTATCTCCATACTTTTTAGTCATATTCTATCTCCTAATCATTTTTATATCATTGTAAATTAATTATACTAAAATGTTTTATTTAATTTTGTATAACTAATATTATTATATTCCTTTTGATTAATAATCATAATTATTTGGACAATTGAATTAGGCATTAATAATCTTAATTATTTGACAGTTGAATCAATCATCCTTTTTATAATATTAGACTATTGAATCAAACATTGTATGATAAAAAAAACATTTGGCAATATTCTATTTTAACTTGTTCTTAAACTTTAATCACATTAAATAAATATGAATTTTTTTAAAAATTCTATAAAAATAAGCAATTTTTTATAAATTTTTAATTGTCCAAAAGTTTAAGGACATTAAAAAAACAAAAACTTTATATATAACAATATAAATACTATATGTATACAATGTTTTAAGGGGGTTGAAATTAGTAATTGAATCGCTAATTTTATAAGTTAAAGATTGTAATAAGCTATAAATCTAATCAAGAATATAATATTAGTAGTGGATATTTATGAAACGATATAATCATTGTATTTATTGTGGCTATAAATTACATAGCGATGATGTTTTCTGTCCCAATTGCGGGGTCAAGATCGGCTATGTGGACGATCAGTCCGTTTCCCTTCCCTTAAGCAAATACAAAGAGCAGGTATTAGAGCTAAGGGATGAATATGAAAAGAAGGAAAAGGAAGTGCTGAGTCTTGTAGAAAAACGTTTCGCACCGCCACAATTGACTTATCATAGATTTATAGGGGAAATTGATAATTGCAGGGTATTGTTCTTCAGGGAAGCTGAATCAATACTTGACATTATCAATCTGGTAACCGAACTTAGTCCAAAGATAGAAACTGAAATCAAGAAAAAGATAGACCTTCTAAAGAAAATCATAGATCAGATGAATGACCTGATCAATGAATTGATTATAAATATGGGGGATAAGGAAGAATCTGAAAATGAAGTTAAAATCGTTTTGGATGATATGAAAAATCTGATTGATTCTGTAAAGGATTATGACTTTTAGAGCTTTATATTGATTCTGTAAAGGATTATGACTTTTAAAACAGTTTTTTCTTTATTGAAGATTTTTTAACTTGGTAAAATGACTGAAGAGATAAAAAAGAAGATAAAGGACATGAACTTTGAGGGAGACTTTCAAAGTCTTGACTTATATAAGGAAGCCTTGTTTGATTTGAATCAGCAATTCTTCTCAAAAAAGGCAAAACTAAGCAATTTGATTGAAGAAAACTATCAATATACAAATTATAACTATGACAGGCTCTTGAATATTGTTTTCCATCTGGAAAAGATGTTCAATGAGGAATATAAGTCAATCCTATCAATAATACAGCTCTCATATAAGAACAATGTGGTGATAGATCAGCTACTGCAGAAGAAGTTTAAATCATTGATAT
The DNA here is from genome assembly GCF_000024185.1 of Methanobrevibacter ruminantium M1. Classification (NCBI taxonomy): domain Archaea; kingdom Methanobacteriati; phylum Methanobacteriota; class Methanobacteria; order Methanobacteriales; family Methanobacteriaceae; genus Methanobrevibacter; species Methanobrevibacter ruminantium. The sequence continues at coordinate 1,516,051 of NC_013790.1, read as the reverse complement.
CAATAATTGATAAGACAGATTCCTTATATGATGATTTGGTTCTTAATTTATCCCTTTCGGATTCAAATGAAAATCAAAGAAACATATCTGTTCTAGAAAGCATGGATTCTCTTATAGATTCTGTTAAATACTACAAATAATAAAAAAATAATTTAAATAAATAATATTTAGAAATTCAATAGAAAAAATAACAAAACACTTAAATTTTTAAAATAACTTTCATTTAATAATTATGCTATGTAAAAGGTGATGATATGGCTGAATTTAGTCTTGATGTAGAAGAAATTAAAGAAGAAGTTGAAAAAAGTTTCCAAGAAGAGGAAAAAACAATTCCTAATGACAAAATCAAGAAGCAAGCTGAGCAAAACGCTATCGCTATCTTTGAAGCAGACTTTGATGATGCAGCCCAAAGGGAAGGAATCATCAAGCCTTTAGACGACTTTGGTATAAATGCCATTAACCGTTCCTCTGCTAAAAACAGTCTTTTAAGCACACGCTTTAAAGAGATGTCCAAAGGAGGATCAGAAGCTGACAATGTAGGTGACAAGTTAGCTGACTTAAACCGTCAGGTCAAGGCTTTAGACCCAAGCAAAGTGGACTTCACCAGAACAGGATTCCTCGGAAACCTTTTCCATCCGGTGAGAAAATACTTTGACAGATACGAAAAGGCTGAAGTCGTTATTGGAAACATCATCGAATCCCTAGATAACAGTAGCAAGGTCTTGCAGAATGACAATACAACCCTCTTATCCGAGGAAACTTATCTTAGGGAATTGACCAAAAAGCTCATGACCGACATTGAGCTTGCAAAGGAAATGGACGAATCCATTGAGGTTCAAATCAGAAACGCTGAAATCCAAGGGGTTGACCAATACAAGATTGACTTTGTAAGGGAAGAGGTTTTATTCCCTCTCAGACAAAGAATAATGGACATGCAACAGATGATTGTTGTTAACCAGCAAGGTATCGTTTCCTTGAATGTAGTCAGAAGAAACAACAAGGAGCTTATCCGCGGTATCTCCCGTGCTAAAAACGTAACTGTAACCGCTCTTAGAACCGGTGTAATGGTTGCAAGCGCATTGTACAATCAAAAGATTGCAATGGATAAGATCAAGGTCCTAAATGAAACCACTGAAGACGTTATCGAATCCACTTCAAAGATCTTAAGGGAGCAAGGAAGTCAAATCCAAAAGACAGCTTCTGAAACCATGATCTCTCCTGAAGTATTGAAGACTTCATTCAATGAGGCATTAGCTGCAATTGAAGATGTAAGCAATTACAAACAGCAAGCTCTTCCAAAAATGCAAGAGACCATTATTGCATTTAATGAAATGGCTCAGGAAGGTCAAAAGGTCATTGATAAAATTGAAATCGGAAACAATACCCAATAATTATTCTGTTTCCTTTCTTTCTTTTTTAAAACCATTCAATTTTAATTTGACTTTATTTTTTTAATTTATTTTATTTTTTATTATACATCCATCTTTATTTTTTTATTAATTCTTATAAATTCACTTAATCATACACTTTAATCAATCCAATAACTTAACTGATTCAAGATTACTCATAATTATGATGCTATAATATTAGCATAGTTTTGAAAATAAGAATAAATGATAATTTGAGGATTGAATAAAAAGTAAATCTTGATTGTTTGATAAAAATATTCAAGAAGAGCTAAAAAAGAAAAATAAAAAATATTCTAGAAGAACTTAAAAAAATAATAAAAAGTATTTAAAAATAGCTTAAAAAAGAATAAAAAAAATAAAAAAAAGTTAAAATTAAAATCTGAATGATATAGTGAGTTAAAAAATTAAATAAAAAGGAATATGCTTATTCTCCCCTATTTATATCGATTGTGGTTCTTAAAGTATCATATAAACCAAAGATCCAAACGATAATATATGCCAAGTAACAACAGAAACCTGTATTGCTTATCTCAGCATCTAGAGGCATACCGAAGTAAAACCATAGTCCAATAAAAATCAATCCCAGAATAAAATATCCTAGGAACTTTTTAACTACACCGTCATACGCTAAACCTAAACCTGGAATGAAAAAAGAAAGAATCATTGCAAGGTATATATTTTTCTTTGCCATTTTTGTACACCTATAAAATTTAAAAATAATTTTAATATTACAGAAATATTTTCGTATACCTAAAAAATATTTATGTATACCTAAATATTTAATCCTCTTTATTTATATACCTTTTGATAAAATGGTGGTATTTAACTAATGTTTTTATAAAAATAGGATAATTAAGTTTGAATATTGATTAATTATAAAAAGAATTAAAATAAAAATAATAAATGAAATCTATTAGGGATAAAAATTTCAATATTAAATCTTTAATATTGATTCCTATTGAACAAAAATTATCATAATTTTAATTAAAAGTAGGTGTAATTAAAATAGAACTTAATAAAAGATAATAAATTAAATTAGTAATTAAATCAAAATAATAAAAATAAAATAAATAATTGGTGAATTTATGTGCGGCTGTATAGGTCTGGTAGGAAATTTTAATAAAGAATTACTATTTTCTATGATGGAATCTACTAAACATAGGGGAATGGATTCAAGCGGATATTATTTATACAATAAGGGTTCATCTGAATCACTCTATGAAAATAATTTCATTTTAGATAATAGAAAATCTTTCAATGAATCATCTATGGAAGATAATGATTCCAATCAATGTTCTACAATAGGCCTTGGACATAATCTATTGTCCATATTTAATCTAATCAATGAAAAAAGAGAAATAACAGACAATATCAATGAAAACAGACAGCCGATCATATTGGATAATCTTGTATTCATATTCAATGGAGAGATATATAATTTCAATAAGCTTGAAAGCTTTCTAAAGGAAAACAATGAAAATTATGTAAAGTCCAAAAGTGACAGTCAACTATTGGCTAATTTGATTCAATATTATTATAAAGAGACAAATTCAGGCAATCAGGAAAATCCTCTTTTAGAATCTGTAAAAGAAGTCGTAGGTCAATTGGATGGAGACTATGCGTTTGCAATATATGATAAGGATAATGATGATTTGGCCATATCAAGAGATTCCATTGGAGTAAAGCCTTTATTTTATGCTGTAACTGATAATCTGAAAGGATTTGCATCTGAAAGGAAAGCACTTTGGAAGGCTGGATTTGAAGATAGTGACATAAAGGATTTAAAGCCAGGATCCATTCTATACAACTTTGAAGAAATTGATTTAGATGATGATTTGATAAATGAAATCATAAATACTGACTTTAAATTGCTTAAATCTTCATTTGATGACTATAAATCCTATTTGGACACTAAAGATACCTATGATGTTTATAAAGAGCTCTTGGCTGATGATATATATGAGGCAGTTGAAAAGCGTGTTGAAAACATAGTAGATATAGGCCTTATATTCTCTGGAGGAGTTGACAGTACTATTTTAGCGGTCATTCTAAAGAGCATTGCAGAAAAAAGGCAAAAGCAAATTGATTCAGTTAATAATAAATCTTCAGATTTGGATAACGTGTTTTTAAATGGTTTGGGGGAAACTAGCAATCCATCAAATAATTCACTAGAAAATAGCAAATCATCAAATGACTTTTCAGAAAATGTTAAGCCATTAAACATAAGGCTATATGCAGTAGGACTTGAAAACTCACAGGATATCGAATTCAGCAAAAGGGTTGCCAAAGATTTAGATTTAGACTTAAAGACAATAATTATAGATGAAGATACAATCAGAAAGAGCGTTCCAGATGTGCTGACTGCCATAGAAGACCCAAACATCATGAAGCTTGGCGTTGGAATGACCATATACCTTGCAACTAAGGCAATCCATGAAGATAATATAAAGGTAGCTCTATCTGGACAGGGTGCAGATGAGCTCTTTGGTGGATATAACAGATATCTGAAACATTTTGATAATCACACTCTATTTGATGCATATTTTGACTTGGATGAAGAGATATATCATGACATTGCAAACATATATCACGTCAATCTTGAAAGGGATGATGCAGTTGCAATGGCCAATGGGGTAGAACTAAGGGTTCCGTTTTTAGATAAGGATGTAATTAGCCTTGCATTGGATATTCCAGGGAAATTCAAGATAAAAGATGGTGATGACCTTCTTAGAAAGCATATATTAAGGGACTTGGCTAAGGACATTGGAGTGGCTGAATATATTGCAGACAGACCTAAGAAGGCTGCTCAATACGGCTCTGGCATAAATAAGATTCTAAAAAAGAAAGTTTTGAGAAGCTTTAACATTGAAGAGTTTGTAGAATCCTTAAAACATTAGAGTCAAATCAATTATTCCTATTGTTTGTTTTAATCTAATCTTCACTAAAAATAAGTTCTTTTATTCTAATCTTCACTAAGAAGATGTTCTTTTATTCTAATTTTCACTAAAAATATTGATTTTGATAAAAAAAATTCTAAAAAAGTATATTAATATTGATTAATAAATAGTATTATAGTATAAACTTTTAAATTATTTAATGGATTTTTAAAAAGATATAAAAAATTAATTAAATGGAAGAATAATTAATTTAAAGGTTTTTTAAAAACTTATTGGAGAATTTTTATGGCAATTGAAAAAGATGCAGAAAAAATATTAGAAGAATTTTCAAAAACCTTGGATCAAGTTCCAGAATTGGAAGGAACTTATTATATTACAGATAACCTTAATCTTAATCGTGAAGATGAATCTGAAGAAAAGGACGCTAGTAAAATTGTCAGAAATGCTAGAACTGACAAAGATGGTAATGTTATTGTAAAAAGAGCAGATTGGACTGGTTAAACGGTTGAGATTAGTTAATGTTAGTTATATTATTCTAAATTAATTCTAATAAATTAGATGAAGTTATTCTAAATTAATTGTAAACATAAAGAGGGATATATTATGAGAATGAACTTAATTCTTGAAATATTGGATGTTCCTGGACAATTGGTTTCCATATTAGGCCCTATTGGTGAGCTTGGAGCTAATCTGGTAACCATTGTACACAAAAGAGAGATAAGAACTGAAGAAGGCAAAGTGCCTGTTCAAATAGCTCTTGAAGGAGAAAGGGAAAACCTTCAAGCAGTTGTTGATAAATTTAAGGAGATGGGAGTAAACCTTATAGAAGTGGATGATACAATCAAGAAGGAAAAGCTAAGCACTATCCTTTACGGACATATCATAGACACTGACTTAAGAGACACCGTCGATAAGATCAACGCTGTGGAAGGACTTGTCGTAAGTGATTTACAATTAAAATTAGATGGCGAACTCAAATCAACTGCACTGCTTACAATCGAGCTTGATTTAGGAAAAAGGGAAATAGCCTATGATAAGGTTATGGAAATTGCTAAAGAGAAGGACTTTTTAGTGATTGATGAGGTCTAAGGAGGAATATTATGGATGAATGTAAACTTGTATTAATCGGTTTTGGCGCTGTAGGCCAAGGTGTTGCACGTGCAATATCCATGAAAAAGGAAATGATCAATGAGAAGTTTGGCATAAGCCTAAAAGTAGTTGCAGCTGGTGATTCATCCAGCTCTGCAATATGCCAAGACGGTTTGGATGAGGAATTGCTCCTTAAGACTAAAGAGGAAACTGGCAAATTAGCAAACTATCCTGAATATGGAAGCGACATCTCTGGAATTGACATTTTAGATGCAGTTGACTATGACGTACTCATTGAAGCAACTCCAACCAATATTGTAGATGCAGAGCCTGCAAAATCCTTGACATTGAAGGCATTTGCAGATGGAAAGGATGTTGTAACCTCAAATAAGGGACACCTTGCACTTTTCTATAAGGAAATAATTGAAGCTAAGGAAAAGGCAGGAGTCGACTTTAAGTTTGAAGCCTCAGTCGGCGGAGCCATGCCTATAATCAACCTATGTCAGGAAACATTGGCAAGCTGTGGAATCAGCTCAATAAAAGGAATTTTAAACGGTACAACCAATTATATCCTTTCAAGAATGACAACAGAAGGCATGACCTATGAGAATACCTTAGCAGAGTCCCAACAATTAGGTATTGCTGAAACTGACCCTACACAAGACGTAGAGGGTATTGATGCAGCATGTAAGGTAGTAATCTTGGCTAATTCTGTTTTAGGAATCGATGCAACCTATGATGATGTTGAAGTTAGGGGAATATCAGATGTTTCATTAGAGGCAATCAATCTGGCCAAGGAAGAAGGCTATTATGTCAAGTTGATTGGTGAAGTGTCCAGAAAACAATTGAAGGTATCTCCAAGACTTGTTAAGAAAAACAGTCCATTTGCAATAGACGGTACCTTGAACCTTGCAAACATTACAACAGACCTTGCAGATGACATCACTGTAATGGGTAAAGGTGCAGGTTCCTTGGAAACCGCTTCAGCCATGCTTACAGATTTGATTAATATTATAAAGAATAAGTAATTATTCTTTATTCTTACTTTTTTTAAGAATTAATTTTAAATTGATTTAAAAGTTTATTATAGTTTATTTTAGATAAATAAATAAAATTATTACTCTTTTTTAATTAAATATTATTTTAAGAGTTAATTTGATAAACTTTTTACACTTAACTAAAGAAGATTTAATCAATCAAAATAAGATTATAAAGATTATATTCAAATTCAACAACAGAACGATTAAAAAGATTTTATTCAATATATCAACAGCAAAAAATTATAAGTTTTTATTCAATAATACAAGATTATTATAATGATTTATTCAAAAATCAACAACAAACAACTGATTATAAGGATTTTATTCAATATATCAACAGGAATTTAAGAAAATAGGAGTTTTATAATGAAATATGTTATTGTTATAGAAGATGGTGCTAGTGATTATCCTATAGAAGAGATAGATGGAAAAACTCCACTTAAGGTAGCAGAAAAGCCTGCATTGGATAGAATAGCTAGAGAAGGACGTACAGGCCTTATTCAAAATGTGCCAGAAAGCCTTCCTCCAGGCTCTGATGTGGCTAACATGAGCATATTCGGCTATGATCCATTGCTATACTACACAGGCAGAGGACCATTGGAAGCTGCAAGCATGGGAGTTGAAACCAAAGATGGAGATGTGGTCTTCCGCTGCAATACAATCACAGAACGTGACGGCCTTATGGCAAGCTCAAATGCAGGACATATATCCTCTGAGGAAGCTGCAGAACTTATGGAGTACTTAAATGAATACTTCAATGACAAGTATCCTGGCTTTAAAGGCAAGTTCTATCCTGGAGTAAGCTACAGACACTTATTTGTATACAATGATAAGGAAAATGCAGAAAAGCTAGCTAAATTGGACATGGTTCCTCCACATGACTTTGTTGGAGAGACAATCGCTGATAAGATAGAGTTTGATTCCTTTGCAGATGAAGTTAAGTCAATAATGCTGGAATCAAAGGAAGCCCTAGAAAACCATCCGGTAAACCTTAAGAGAATTGAAGAAGGAAAAGAGCCTTCCAATATGGTTTGGTTCTGGGGTCAAGGAACAATGCCTGCAATGCCAAGCATGAAAGAAGTTTATGGCCTAAAGGGAGCTGTAATAACTGGCGTTGACCTAATTAAAGGATTAGGCGTATGTTCAGGATGCACTAACCTAGATGTTCCAGGAGCAACTGCATTCTTTGATACTGATTATAATGCCAAAGGAGAATATGCAATTGATGCCTTAAAGGATAATGACATTGTATTTGTTCATATAGAAGCACCTGATGAGGCAGGCCATGCTAAAAACCTAGAGGAAAAGGTCAGAGGCATTGAAAATATTGATAAACATATATTAGCCCCTCTACTTGAGGCACTTCCAGAATATGGTGACTTTAAGATAGCTGTTTTGCCGGATCATCCTACTCCAATAGATGTTGGAACCCACACAAGAGATATGGTCCCTATTGCCATCTATTCAACTGTAGATGAGCCAGATGATGTCCAAGTCTATGATGAGGACAGTGTTAAAGAGGGTTCTCTTGGTGAATTGACAGGGTGTAATCTCTTAAAATTGCTATTGGAATAATTATTTTAATATAAATAATTATTCTTTTTCTTATTTTAATGTTTAAAGCTTTTATTTTTGTTTTATGGTTTAAAAAATCAATATAATGTAAAGGGGAAAATATGGAAACTATAGCAGAAAACCAGAATACAGAATTTGAACTAAATGAATACCAAGAGGAAGCTGTCACATACTATGGCGAAAAGCCTCTCTTGATTGAAGCAGGTCCAGGTTCAGGTAAAACCAGAGTTATTACCGAAAGGGTAAGGTACCTGGTAGAAGAAAAGGAAATGGACCCAGAATCATTCTTAATAATTACTTTTTCTAATAAGGCAGCTCGTGAGCTTAAAGAAAGATTAATGGACTATTTTGATGTGGATATAATCAATCAAATGCAGATATCCACTGTACACTCTTTTTGTTATAAACTATTAATCGAAAACACTAACATTACCTATAAAATCCTTGATGATGATTATGGAACAAAAAAGAACATGTTCATATATAAGAATAGAGAACGACTTGGGTTTAAAAGAGAGTCTACATTAACTAGAGGAAAGGTAAAGGATGTAGTGGCTGCTTTTGACAAATATTCTACTTTTGATGTGGATACAGAAAAACTGGTAGAATGGATAAAGGAGAATGAACCAGTTTCCCAAGATTATATTGATTTTGTAAACGAAGAATATAGAAAAACCGGCAAGTTTCCAAGAAAGAAGATAGATCTTGATAAAAAGAAAAAGAATCTGAAAACTGCTACTGATTATCATGCCTATGCAGATTCCTGGTATAATGCATTGCACCTTCAAGTGGCAAAGGCATATCCAATCTATAAAAAACTTTTAGATGAGCACAATTATCTTGATTTTAACATCCTTCAGGTAAAGGCTCTTGAATACTTAAAGGAAAACCCAGAAACCCAATATACAAACATTCTTGTTGATGAGTTTCAAGATACAGACCCTGTACAGATTGAAATATTTGAAATATTAATGAAAAATGCTTTAAATCCCATAGAAAAAAGTAAAGATGATGCTGAAGAAGATTGTCCCCCTATTAGTGAATTAGAACTAGATGAAGCGGAAATCTCTGATAAGAAAATAACATCCTCATTTACTGCTGTAGGAGATATGGACCAAAGTATATATGGATTTAGAGGGGCTTTGGAAAATTACTTTGAATATTTTGATAATAAATATTGCTGTAAAAAAGTTGGATTAAACGTCAATTACCGCTCTACTAATGAGATTATTGAGTTCAGTGAACAATACATAAAGATGCAAAGGGGTAAAAAATCTAGAAAGAATTTAAGAGAGGCCCGTAAAGAGTCAAGAAACATCTACTATATAGAAAACGAAGAAAGGGAAATGGAAGCGGCAAGCATTGCCAAAATCATCAAAGGACTTAAGGATGAGGAAAAGATTAAAAACTACAATGATGTTGCCGTCTTGCTTAGATCTGTCCTCACTTCCTCTAAAGACATAATCAACGTATTCAATGATGAGAACATTCCATTTCAGGTAAAGGGATTGCAGGACCTTGAAAACAAGGATGAGATAAAATCCATCTTAACTCTATTGCATTTCATAATTGAAGACGATAACCCTCAAGAAACTCCAATAATCACATTCTGGGAAGCTGACTGGCTTAACCTAAGGGCATTTACAAATGCAGACTTTAAGCAGACCTTTATAAAATTATCCTCTGAAACAGAGGAAATATTGATTGAAAAGCAAAAGGAATTTGAAGAAAATGTCTTTAATTATGCTAAATTAATTTATAATGACATCACAGGGAATAGATTTACAAAAAGAAGCTATAAGGGAGTTTTAGAGCTTGAAGATGAAGTTCTTGATGCTGTTTTTAAGGAATATCCTAAACCTGTATTAACAAATAAAACCCTTAGAGAATATGGAATTACTAATGAAGATGATTTAGAATTCTTCAATCAATTGAATGAGCTTAAATTTGAAATATTCGGTGATGATAAGGACTTTGATGAAAGGCCTACCATATTGAATGTCTATTATAGGATCCTTGAGATATGCGGTTTCTTAAGTGAAGACTATATATTTGACCCTAAAAACAAGCAAGCTTTGGATTATATTGGGCTTTTTACCCAAATCATCTACGAATATGAAAACATCATATCCAACAGAGACATAAGAGGCCTTTACTGGTTCTTAAACTCTAATATCAAGAATTACAGCTATGACATTGAAAATGAAAATGGCGTAAACATAATGACCATTCATAAGTCCAAGGGATTGGAGTTTCCAGTTGTCATTCTTGCAGGCTTGAACGACTCATCTTTCCCAAGGGAATATGAAGACCTAAGAGAAACCAAATATAAGAATGGAAGCGCTGTATTCTACACTCCAAGGGAATGCCTAAGATATAAAAGCCTTGATAAGGATGATGTCACACTCCATTATGAGGAAGAGGAAAGGAATATCTATGTGGCTATGACCAGGGCTCAGGACCTTCTTATTTTATCTAAAAACTTTAAAAATCCTAAAAAGACCACTTATTCCAAGACCTTGGAAAAGGAAATCAAAGCAATCGAGCTAAAGGAAAAGATAAGTAGTATTAAGGATGAGCTTGATGAGCTGATGAAAAAAGAGGATGTTAATGATTTATCCTTCCTTCTTAAGAGCTTGAATGATGAGTTAAAAGATATAAGGGCAGAACTTAAGGAATTGAAGCCTCTTATTAAAGATCATAAAAAGATTAAGGTTCTAAATAAGCAATTGAAAGAACTTTCCATTGAAATAAAATGGAAGATAAAAGACTTAAAATACGAAGATAAGATTATGGATGATCTTATTGACTTATTCAATCTTGATGAGGATAGTGGATTAACAAGGGATGATTTAAAGAATATGTTCTTGAATGACTTTGACATTGGTGAAAATAATGAGGATTCTGATGAATCTGAGAATAGTTTTGAGGATATAATCAATGATTCAACTATTGATAAAGAATTAGATAACGATAATACATCCATAGATTCATTAAGTAGTAATAATAAACCTATAGAAGACTACTTTGAAGATAAAGAAGCATTATCAGACATATTAGTCCGTACTGAAAATGAAATTGCAGGATTAGGTGAGGATATAGAAAAATCACTAAAGAGAACCAAAAAGCTCTTATCTAAGCTTAAGGAGCTTCAAGATGATGACTTAAATGATTCAATGTCTGAAATTCACTTCAAATATAAGATGGAAATCCAATCAATCATTGAAGGGGCCATTGAAAGCAATGAAGATGATTCCCTCAGCAAGAATCAAATTGCCTTAAATGCATTGTACTGCATGCTCCAGTCAATCGAGTCTGAAATAATGGAAAACAAAGAAACCATGGAATCAAATAAGGAGATCTTAAAGCGAGAAAAAGAGTTGAACAATAAAAAATCATACTTGGATTATAAAATCAAGCTAATTAAAGACACTGAAGAATTCGACAAGAAATATGACATGGGATATAGTATAAGCAGTTATGAGGAATACAAGATAAAAGAGGACTTGGATGAACTCAGCAAAGTGCTTATGGATGATTCAGTCAACTCCATTGGAGATTTGGCACTCTTAAGAGAAAAGGTTCTGGAAGCTGGAAGTCCAAAGCTTTGTGAGGACTTCATAATCAATTGGGAATTGATTGAATCTCTATTTAATGATGACAAATTTGCCAAACTGGAACTTCTCTTTAAGATAATGGAATCTGAAGAGATTGATAATATTAGGCATATGTCAATCCTAAATGACAGAACAGAGCTCAAGGAGAAAACCAAACTCTTCTTCATGTTATTCTACTATAAGAACCAAGAGATTGAATATAAGGAGAAATTATCCTTCATCAATAAGAAAAAGGACCATCTTGGCAATTTAATCAATGCATATGATGGAATTATAAAGATTGAACCTACCGAAATCGACAAGGTAATAGATGAAAGGAAGATTCCAAATGTTATTGTAATAGAGGATGACAAGAAGCTAACCTTAAGCTACAGTTCCATTCAGACCTATGAATCCTGTCCTTTCCAGTATCATTTAGCCTACAACTATAAGTTCAAGATTTCAGATAGGGAAGCAATTACTGAAGGAAATATCAATCACAATTCCTTAGAGGAAATAAATAAGACAATCATTGAAAGAAAGGATGAAAAAGAAGGAGAATTAGTTGGAGAAATAGACAATGAACTTCTCATTTCAAGAGATGAAATCATTAAAATCGTCAAGAGAATCTATATGGAAAGCCCTAATATAGACCGTGACGAAACTCCTATAGACTATGTTCTATCAAATATCTTTGAATATTGGGACAATTATGGCAGAAGATTTGATATCATTGGCTCTGAATATCAATTTGACATCAATAGAGAGGACTATTTTGTTTTAATCGGTTCCATTGACTTATTATATAAAACAGATAATGGAATTGTTATCTTAGACTATAAGACAACTGAAAACATCTCTAAAAAAGCTCAAGAGAAATATAAAAAGCAATTATATACTTATGCTTTAGCTTTAAAGGATGATCCAATGTATAATGATGCAGTTGTTGATAAGCTGCAGATATATGCAATCAAATCTCTTGAAATGCTTGACTTTGAGCTAAATGAAGAAGAGAGGGATGAAAGAGAAGAGAAGATTAGGGAAATTGCATCTAACATTAGGAATGAGGAATTCCATTCAAAAGGTTATGACGAGTTCTCTGAATGTTCATTCTGCAGATATAGTTTTATTTGTGAAAACAATTAATTATATGGTTTTATTTGTAAAAATGACTATTTCCTGTCTATTTTTAAATAAAACTTTAACTTATTTAATCTCAAATAATTTTAGAAAACTTTATATATGATTTTAATATAATATATAATAATCAAACAGGGGATGTGATATTAGATTGTTTAAAAACAAGTATCATACTGCAATAAACCAACCAATACATCAAATTACTTTAAATTTTTAATTATTGTCAAAATGCCTTTATATAAAATATATATCTACCATGGGGTTTTATTTTGAAATTTTATAACGATACTGACATATTTGTCTTTTTAAATGAAGAATATGCTGATTTTGAAGGAAATGAAATCGAATCAATCGAATCTAATATTGAAGATGATTTTGATTATCTATTCAATTTTTACGAGGAAAAAGAAGAGGATTATAATCATTTAGTTGACTTTTATGATGAAAATCTGGAGTCTTTTGAATTTGATTCATTAATCAAGGATTATGAGGATTACATGAATCAAATAGATTCATTTATCGATGATAATCAATATAGAGAAGATAATATAGAATCCTTTATAGAAGATTATGAGGATGAAGGGGAAATATTTGATTTGATCATTGCAAAATATGAACAGGAAAGACAAGAAGAATTGGATTACTATGCAGATGAGTATAAAAACCAGATAAGTCCCGATGATGTGGAAGAGAAATACTATGACCATATTGAATCTTTAGATGAGATGCATTATAATAACTATGAAGAGTCCATAGAATCAAAATTTGAGGCCTACCAGTCAAGTCCAATCAATAATCACATCGATTATGGCAACATGCATGAGGTAGATAACTTTTCAGACTATTTGGATTATAAGGACATGGACACTATCGATTTTGCTTTAAGCCAAGCCGATTCCTATAATGAGATTGACCGCTCTCCAGAATGGGATATTATAAATAGTGATGGTCCTGAATACGATGAACCCTTTTTCATAGAGGATTTTGATGATTGCGACAATATAGTTGTGGATTATTTGGAAAACATTCTTCCATTAGATGCAGAGCTTGAAACATTAATTGAAGATGACCCATATGACTCTTTAGAGAATCTTATTAGCTTTGATGAGGAGATCAATTCAAACATTGAAGGAGAGATTGATTTTCTAATTTCAAATAAGCTAGAGGAAATGGAAAGGTATGAATATGAGGTAGATTCATATCTGGAATCTCTTTTAGAGGATAAGAAAGCCATTAATAATTCAATAGAAGCTTATTTAGACAGGGAAGAATACAGAGAGTATGATGAATATTATCAGTTCAATGACTTGGAACTTGAAGAGATAGAAAACCAGGGCATAGATTTTGATGACTTGAATAATCTAGATGGAACAGCTAATATCTATTTCAATAGAGACGAGGAAGATGAAGAGCCATTTGACTTAAATGAGGATATTTATTATGGTGATTATCAGTACGATGAGTAAATATTAAAGATTATAACTAAAAATTTAGACTTAAACATATAAAGAATTATTTTAGATAAATAGACAAAGACTTTAAAAATAAGAAAAAGGGATTAATAATGAGTTCAAAAGTAGATTTAGAAAAGGCAAGAGAATACAATAAAGTAAAGAAGTATGAAGAGTCCTTATCATGCTACCAATCTTACTTAGAATCTGGTGAAGAACTACCTGAAATAGATAAGGAAAGATATGCATGGGACATATACTTTGCAAGAGTCAAGAATGCAAGCACAATAGCTGAATTGGAGGAATATGTCAAGGAACTGACCAAATATGCAAAGCAAAAGAACTCTTCCCGTAGGGAAAAGCCTTGCTCCTATACCATTTCCATACTTAAGCTAATGAAATTCTATTCAGACAATATCACATTTAACAACAATGCATATAAGCTTATAGCATGGGCTGATAAGTTAAATCCCGATTACTTAAGCAATAATCAGGCTAAAAGGGATGACACTCATAAATACAATTCAAACAAGGAAAACTGGTATCTCCAGATAACCAAAGGGCTCTTTGAAATTAAAAAATACGATGATGTGATAAGGCTATCCAATGAGGCCTTGGAAAAGATTCCAGAATTTAATAATTTCAATGACTATTGGTTCAAATACAAAATAGCCAAGTCCTATAAGGAATTAGGAGAATACGATAAGTCCTTAGAATATTTGGATGAAATCGTTAAGGTTAAAAACGATTGGTTCATCTATCATGAAATAGCTAAAAACTATTATTTAAAAGAAGACCTTGATTCCTCTGCCAAATGGGCTGCTAGAGCTGCATTATCTCCAGACGGCAAGGTAGAAAGCAAATTGAAATTGTATCTATTGATTGGAGACATTTTAAAGGCCAAAGGCTATGAAGATGAATATATCATGCATAAGTACTTGGTCTATGTAATACGCAATGCCAAGGACTGGACCCAAGAGGAAGGCTGGGATGAGGAATTGGCTTCATATGAGTTGGATCTTGATAATACTGACTACAAATCAATCCATAAGGAACTGTCTGCCCTTTGGCTCAGCTTAAAATTCATAGGCCAGGAAAGACAATATGGTAAGATAACTAAGGTCTTTGAAAACAACAATGGATTTATAAAATCCGGAAACAAGTCTTATTTCTTTAATGCCCGTGAATTCCAGGATGATAAAAGCTTTATCTATGAAGGAACAGAAGTGTCTTTCTTTTTAGAGAAGGCTTATAATAGGAAGAAAGATGAAGTGGTTGATAATGCTGTGAATATTTACTGTGAAGAGTTTTAAAATTAGAAATAGTTAAAAAAAAAGAAGTATTCTTAAGAAAAAGTTAGTTAAAAATTTTCAAAACTAGTTAATTTGCTATGGAGAAATAAACTAAAAAAGTAAAAAAGAGAATTATAATTTCAATAATTCTTCTTTTTTCTTATCAAACTCTTCTTTAGTTAAATAACCTCTCTCAAAGAGTTCTGCATACTTTAACAATTCATCTGCAGGAGAGAATTCCTTATAGACAATATACTTATGTTTATGATGGTGTTTGTGTCCATGATGCTTGTCATGGCATTTTCTTTTGGATTTATCCTTATCATCTTTTAGATTGGCCCTGCGGCTTCTGATTTCATAGATTTCATCATTTTCCTTTTGGTTTTTAGGCCTGAAGTATTTAACCTCATTCTCTTTAATTACATCATTGGAGATTTCCGCTCTGACATCTTCCATTTGCTTTTGTAGAGAAGCCTTTAAAGCGTCCTGTGGATTTGGAATCTCTTCAGTTACATCATCATGAGTATAAACATCCTTTAACTCTTTAAAAGCAGAGTTTTCCATAAGATCCTCTTCTTTCAATTCATCTGGATTTTCCTCAAGGACTTTCAATCCTTCATCAGTAATATTATAGTAAAGGAATCTGTTTGATTCAATTAGATCAGCCTTTCTTAGGTATGTATTAGCTGTGCTGATTCTAGATTCTATCAATGTTTCACCATTAGGCAAGGTAATGTTTTTATCCTCTTCAGAGATTTCTATTATTTCAATAACCTCATCTGTAATGTCCTTTACCTTATATTCATCCTTATCTTTTATTGTCTTAAGCAATGGTAAAAATAATTCATTTATTTCAGGAACTGCCATAATATCGCCTTATAAACTATTTATTAATATTAATAAATTCTAAATATTCATCTAAAATAAATCATCTAAATTTAATTCTTATATTAATATATGGCATTTAAATATTAAAATTATTTGCTAATACAAATAATAAATGGACACTAATAATTAATGCATTCAGAATTATTACAAATTTAATAAAATATTACTAAATTAAGAATAAATCATTAATATAATCATATTAAAAACTAAATAAAAAACTAGTAAAAAGTTAGTAAATTTCTATTAAAACATTATTAAAAGCATAGTTAAAAAAATAAGAAAAATGAAAAACTATAATAAAGACACAAGCAAACTATAGCAAATATACAGTAAAAGTATAATAAAGACATAGGTAAACTATAGCAAATATACAGTAAAAGTATAATAAAGACATAGGTAAACTATAGTAAATTTATAGTAAAACTTAATAAAGCCATAAGTAAACTATGGCTATTTGTAATAATTTTTTACAAAAAGATAAAAAAATTATCTTTATTTAAACAATTTATTTATCAAAACAATAAATCTAATCGATAATAAATCAAAAATAAATTTTATATAAATCATATTTTTCAAAACAATTAATTAAATGAAAAAATTAAAATTTCAACTAATAATTTGAAATCTTTTTAAAATTTTTTTGTAATAATTATATCGTAATATTTATATATTCTTATTACAAAAATAATAATAGAATTAGTTAAGTGAGATCAATGAAAAAAATAGGACAACGTTTACAAGGATTAAGAGAATCAAAAGGATTGTCTCAATCTGACTTGGCTAACTATTTAGGTATTTCACAGCCACTCCTATCCCAGATAGAAGCTGGAAACAGAAACCTGAACCTGTCATTGCTGGATAAGCTTTGTGCATTATACGGATGCACCGATTCCTATATTCTTTGTAAAGATGACGAATATAATGCAGTAAACTTTTCCTTTAGATCAAAGAATGCTGCAAGGGAAGATTTGGATTGCATTTCTTCAGTACATAAGATTGTCTTGAACATGCGTTTTTTAAACGAAATAGACGAAGATGATGAGTCTGAAGAATAATGCAGAAAATTATTAGTTAGTTTAATAAGCAATTGTTGCTTATTATTTAACTCTTAGCCCATATTATGTTCCATTCCTATTTGAATTCATAAAATCACTAAAAAAAATTCTAAGTGGTTAGATGAGAGATAGAATAAAACTAAATTCATTTGCTGTCGAATTGAGAAGAGATTGGGAGTTGAACCCATACAGTCCAATAGACCTATTCTCTATTGTATTATCCAAATTACCCGATTTAACAATCATTTTTTATCCAATGTCTGAAAATACAAGCGGCATGTGCATAAAAAATATTAATCTTTTCAATGAAAAGGAATTAGAAGAAGAATGTGATTCCGATGACATGGTTGTATGCATAAATTCAAACATGTCTAAGGGAAGGCAAAGATTCACCTTAGCACATGAATTATACCATCTTTTATTTGAAGAGGATAAGGAGGACATAATTATCTGTGAAGATTCAAATAAGGATGACTCTGAAATAGAAGCTAATATATTTGCTTCTTATTTAATAATGCCTTATGAGGGGTTAGAGCGTTATTATAAAACAAATAATATTGGCAAATGGACCTTGGAGGATACCATTCGTGCAGAACAGTTCTTCCAGATGAGCCACCATGCAACGTTATTTAGATTAAAAGAACAGGAATTCATTACAAAAGAAGAATGCATAAATTTTAGGAAAGTTTTTATAGGTTATGAAGCCAGAATCAATGGATTCAGCGATGATCTATATGTTCAATCCGAGGAATCTAAAAAGTACTATTCATTAGGTAAATATATTCGATCGGTTGAAAAAGCCTTCTCGAATAAGAGAATATCTAGTGGAAAAAGAGATGAATTGCTTTTAGATGCTTTCAGGAGTGATTTAACTTTCAATTTCAATGATGGCTTATAATATAAGTTAAATTCAAATAAGCTTATTAAAGCAAATGAAATAACTTATAATTAAGTCGATTGAAACAAATTATAAAACTTTTTAAGTTTAAAAAAGGGACTCTTAATAGGTTTAAACTTATTAAAATAATGGTTTAAAAACTTATTAAATAAATCACAATAAGTTAAAACTTATTAAAATTAAACAAATTTAATTTGTTTAAGTGTAAAGGTTTAATTTTTATTAATAATTCGCCAGAATTATTAATTTTTACTGTAAATGTTTAATTTTTAAATACATATGTATTTTTAAAAGGGTTAAAAAATAAGCAAAATGCTTATTTTTAAGGGCACAAAGGTTTAATTTAAAAAAAAACTGTATGTAGAGTGGGTGATTATGAAATCAATTGTTTTTAATATAGACTGTCTGTTGAATTTTTTAAAGGTAAGAAGATCTGATTTGTTGGAAAGGAAGTTTAAAAGAATTATAATCTCTAATAAGGTTTATAATAATTTATCCAATCCAAGCATATCACAATACATAAGGGACGACTTAAATACACTTATTGATAAGAAATTTATTAAAATAGAGGAAATCAACTTAAACACGGCTGTTTTCGAGCTTTATTATGAAATTATCAATAATTATGATAATGAAATATTAGGCGAAAGCGAAGCTTCCTCCATTGCACTTGCAGTCAAGAATAAAAAGACACTTGCTTTCAATAATCCAAAATCAATTGAGTTTTATCTGGAAAAGTATGATATAAAATGCATTGGCACTAAAGACATTTTAAATGATCTTTTAGACAAAAAAATTATATCAACAGATGAATTCTATGGCATACTCAATGAATTAAATCAGTATTAATTCTATCTCTCTTAATTTTTCTTTTCTTTACTTTCAAAGTGTTTTTTTAGTAATCTATCTCTCTTAATTTCTCTTTTTTTATCTTCAATAGTGTTTTTTAGTGAGTAATTCATTTTTCACAATAACTCTTTATTTTTTTATTTATTTTATCTAAATTACAATAACATTTAACTATTTTTACTAAAATCCTATTCAAATTTTAACATTGGACAATCAAAAACCATAATATTTAAATAGGGAATAACATAATAATATTGTTGAATAATATATTCAATCTCTGTATTTTTATAAATTAATACAGGGGGTGAAAAAGATGATATGTCCAAAATGTAATACAGTAAACGATGATAATGAAAAATTTTGTAAAAATTGTGGTTTGCAGCTGAATACAACTAGAATATGTCCTAATTGTAACACTGCAAATAAGCCAAATTCCAAATTTTGTCATAAGTGTGGTACTACCTTAAGCCCTGTAGATACATTTAAAAAAGGAATTATAGAAGAAAATACAAGCAATTCTTTCTTTAGTACATACAAGATACCTATAATCTGCGCTTTAGTTATTTTACTGGCTATCGGCGCTGTTACAGGAGTGGCTATTTTCGGTGGTGACGGCAATAATGGGATCAATTCAATAATCCCTTTGGCAAATGACACATATGACGATACAAACTTAAATAATTATGGCGTAAATCATGACAATGTAAGCCAAACTCAAAGTGATAACTTTACAGAAAACCAGACTGACAACCTAACAGACAATCAGACTGTCAATCAGACTGTTGAAAATAAAACAAAAACTGCAACTGTTCAAAATCAGACAGACAATAATAAAACAAGCAATAACGATACAAATAAAACAAAAGTCTATTCTGAAAAGACTAACACTACAAACAGTTCAGCAAAAGTCAACACTGAAAAGACAAATGCAACTAACAGTTCAGCTAA
The DNA here is from genome assembly GCF_000024185.1 of Methanobrevibacter ruminantium M1. NCBI lineage: Archaea > Methanobacteriati > Methanobacteriota > Methanobacteria > Methanobacteriales > Methanobacteriaceae > Methanobrevibacter > Methanobrevibacter ruminantium. Next base: position 1,495,924 of record NC_013790.1, on the reverse strand, counting down.
GACATATACTGAAAAGACTAACACTACAAACAGTTCAGACAAAGTCTACAGTGAAAAGACAAATTCAACAAACAATAGTAAAGTTTACACTGAAAAGACCAATAAAACCAGTGATGATAATAAAAAGAACGATACTTCAATTGATTTGAAAACTGATGATAACCTAACTTCAATTGACAGTAAGATAAATAATACAGATGATGATAATAATTCTGTGATTGTAATAGATAATAAGCAAAATGATTCTGATTTAAATGATTCTGATGACTTAAACAAGAATGGCTTAAACGATTCAGATGATTTAAACAAGAATGATGACTTAAATGATTCTGATGACTTAAACAATAATTCAGATTCAGGAAAAGATACAGACAATACATTAAATGACACAACTGATGATAATAAAGGAGATGATACTATTTCTGACACAATAGAAATGACAGATGTTCCAAATCTTGCTCAAGAAGCTGCAAATAATAATTACCGCTTCTCTTCTATAAGTTATAAAGGAAATGTATTTACACAAGCACAATGCATTGACATTTTCAGTGAATATATATTGAATGTCAACAATGGCGTATTCTCTCCAATTAAGATTAATTCTGTCAGTTCTGCATCTAGTCCATCTGGAGAAGACCAAAGTCAGTCTATTTCCCAATCTGACTATATCAGCATTGCAAACAGAGTCCACTCATGGATTGACAGCAATAATCAAGTTCCTAATTATGTTGGAGTGAGCGTAAAAGGTCAAGCGGATCTTTCTCCAAATAAGATGCTTGAATTGTTCGGCCAAGTTGTCTTAAACTATGCAGTTACAGGAGACATGCCACAATCTGTTGATATCTAAATTAGATAACAATTTGTTTTCTATTTTTTAATTAAGATAATTATTTATCTTAATTTTTTATTTTTTTATTAATTTTTACTTTTATATTAAATTAAACTCTTATTTATTATTCTTATTCTTTAAATTAAATTAAACTCTCTTTTTATTATTCTTATTTCTTTTAAAATTATTATAATGACTATTTTTTCTATTTTTAATTCAAGAAATTTTGTTAAATTTATAATCAGAAAAAACACTTTCAAATCAATTTTTACCCCAATTAATAAAAAAGATAGGTCCTATTATATAAAAGTTTACAATATCAAATCAATATTGATTTGAAAAATAATAAGTTTTAAAAAATATGAAAATCATATAATAAATAGTATAAAATATCTTTATTTTTCTAAAGATTTACTAAAAATTCAATAATTTTTCTTAAATTAAGGAAGATTATAGAATCAAAATAAAAGCCGAATAATGATAAACTGTCTGTAAATAAACAGATAAACTAATATTAAATACATAGAACAAAATAACTGAAATTTTAGGGGATTAAATTTAATTTAAGTGATTATTATGTTAGGACCTTGGGTAGAAAAGTATAGACCGCAAACTTTAGACGACATTGTAGGACAAAAGCATATCGTAGAAAGCCTAAAGAAATACGTAGATCAAGGAAGCATGCCAAACTTAATGTTTACAGGTCCTGCAGGTGTAGGTAAGACCACTTCAGCACTTGCACTTGTAAAGGCAATCTTAGGGGACTATTGGAGACAAAACTTCTTAGAGCTTAACGCATCTGATGCAAGGGGAATCGAAACAGTAAGAACAAACATTAAGAATTTCTGTCGATTGAAACCTGTAGGGGCTCCATTTAGAATCATCTTCTTAGACGAAGTGGACAATATGACAAAGGACGCTCAGCATGCGTTAAGACGTGAAATGGAAATGTATACCAAGACCTGCTCATTCATACTTTCCTGTAACTATTCTTCAAAAATCATTGACCCAATTCAATCCAGATGTGCAATATTCCGCTTTGCACCAATAAAGGCTGAAGAGATTGCAGACAGATTAAAATACATTGCAGAGGCTGAAGGATGCGAATACGAAGAAAAGGCCATAGAAACCATAGTCCTATTCGGCGAAGGGGATATGCGTAAGTCTGTAAATATGCTTCAGTCTGCAGCCTCCACTGGAAACATAACCGAAGACCATGTTTATGAGGTTGTAACTAAGGCAAGACCTCAAGAGATTAAGGAAATGGTCGATGCGGCCTTAAGAGGCAAGTTCATGGAATCCCGTAATATTTTAAGGGATGTTATGATTCTTCAGGGCACAAGCGGAGAGGATATGGTAAACCAGATCTATCAGGATGTTGCAGGCAGAGTCATGGATGGAAAGATGAGCGGTGAAGTCTATATGGAATTGATTGGGGCAATTGCAGACACTGACTTTAGAATCAGGGAAGGAGCAAACCCAAGAATCCAATTGGAAGCTTTACTTGCTAAGTTTTTATAATGAAGCCAATTGATGAGTTATTCATATTAGTTTTAAGTTTAAGTTTTATATTTTAGGTTAAAATTATGTTATGGGTAGATAAATACCGGCCAAAGACTTTTAAGGAAGTTGTCGGTAACAACAAACAAAAGAAGGTCATAGAGGACTGGCTTCAATCATGGCAGGATGGAAATCCGCAAAAGCCCTTATTATTGATAGGACCTGCTGGAACCGGAAAGACCACTATAGCACATATCATAGCCAATGAGTTCAGCGAATACATAGAGTTGAATGCAAGTGACAAGCGTTCTCAGGATGTCCTTATGAGCACAATAGGAGAATCAGCCACTACCAAATCCCTATTTGGTGAAAACAAGAAACTGATTATAATGGATGAGGTGGATGGTATCCACGGAACCAATGACAGAGGCGGAACCAGCGCTTTAAATAAGATCATTAAAAACAGCAAACAGCCTATTGTAATGATGGCAAATGATTTCTATAGCAATAAGTTAACTACAATCAAGAAGAATGCACAAGTCATCAAGATGGACAAGATCAGGGCACCTACAATCAATAAGTTCCTTCGTGATGTTGTCCTTAAAAATGAAGGAATCGAAGTGGACCCTGATGTGCTTATGAAGCTTTCAAAACGCTCCAGCGGAGACTTGCGTTCTGCAATCAATACCTTGCAGGCATTGGTTGAAAACGGAGGGGAATTGACAGAAGAAACCCTTGATACAACCGGCCAGAAGGACAATACAGCTACAGTAATAGACACTGTTACAAGAGTCCTAAAAAGCACAAATGCAATCAATGTAAAAAGGTCCCTAAGGGAAAACAACGAAGATCCTACATTGGTTATGGAATATATTGCAGAAAACATTCCAAGGGAATATGAAGATAACAAGGAAATCAAGGATGCCTATGAAATGATAAGCAAGGCAGACCTATTCTTTGGAAGGGCCAGAAGCAGTAGAAACTATGGCTATTGGAGATATGCTTCAGACTTTATGGGTCCAGGTGTTGCCTTATCCAAAAAGCAGACCTATAAAAAATTCACTAGGGTAACAGGCCCTATGGCATTTACATTGATGGGCAGAACCCGTGGACAAAGGGCATTAAGGGATAGGATTGCAGCTAAAATGGAAGAGAAAATGCATGTTTCATTACAGGTCGCCTATACCATTTTCCCATACTTTGAAATAATGTTTGAAGATGACGTAACCGCTTGGCAGATATCAGACTTTTTAGAACTTGAAGAGGATGAAATTAAAAGATTCAGAAAGAAAAAGATACCTAAAAAGGTCATAACTGCTATGGAAAAAGTCAAAGCGGAAATGAGAGAAGAAGAAAAAGAAGAGTGGCGTAACAGCATTAAAAAAGGTATATTCGCCAATGTTCCATCTGAAGCAGATTTAGCAGACAATAATCTTAATAAGAACTTGATTGATGAGGATTATATTGAAGATATAACAATTAAGGAAGATTTAAATAATATTTCAGATGATGAATTGGATGAAATAGCAAATGAATTTTCCTTAAAGCCTTCCAAATCAAGATTGGATAAAGGAAAAAATGATGCTGATAATGAGGAGAAAAAAGATAAAGATGAAGATAAAAAGGAAAAGACAGAGGAAAAACTAGAAAAAGGTCAGACTACTTTATTTAGTTTTTAATTGAATTATTCAGTTTTCACTTAATTCTAGTTTTAATTGAATTATTCAGTTTTCACTTAATTCTAGTTTTAATTGAATATTTAATTTTCTTGTTCAAGTTTTAATTGAATTATTCAAATTTCACTTAATTCTAGTTTTAATTGAATTATTCAAATTTCACTTAATTCTAGTTTTAATTAGAATATGACTTTTTTGAATATCTTAAAATTAAATAAATAAATATTTATATCAGAATTGCTTAATTTTATAATAAAAAAAGGAGTTATAATATGAAAGGGACATGGAAACTTAAATTACGATTATGGCTTTCTATGGCTGTCATGTTCGGTCTGGTTTATGTACTGATCATGCTTGCAGGAAATTTCCTAGGATACAGAGGATTCTACGGATTCTACGCAATTGCAGGACTATTTGTCCTATTCCTCCAATACATATTCGGTCCAAAGATTGTTGAAAGCTCTATGGGGGTTCATTACTTATCCGAAAGCGAAGCCCCTGAACTGCACCAAATGGTAGCGGAATTAGCTCAAGCGGCAAACATTCCAAAACCTAAGGTAGGCATTTCAAATACCATGGTGCCAAATGCATTTGCATATGGAAGATCCAAACGCAGCGGACATGTATGTGTAACCAAAGGAATATTAGGCCTTCTTGACCATGATGAGCTTAAGGCGGTCTTAGGCCATGAGATATCCCATATCAAACATAATGATATGGCCATTACAACTGTTGTTAGTGCCATACCATTAATCTGCTATTATTTAGGATTCTCTTTAATCTTCTCCGGAGGTGGAGGAGACAACAACAATGGCGGAGGAGCATTAATCGGCTTTTTAGCTTTGATTGCATACTTCCTAGGCCAATTGATTGTACTCTTTATCTCAAGAGTAAGGGAATATTATGCAGATGCTGGAAGCGTAGAGCTTGGATGCCAACCTGAAAAATTAGCTTCAGCTCTTTATAAGCTTGTTTATGGTGCTGCAAGGATTCCAGAGCAAGAAATCAAGGATGTTGAAGGAACCAAAGCATTTTTCTTAACTGATATCAGCAATGCAAGAAATGAAATCAATGACTTATCCCAGCTTGACTTCAATCGCGATGGAGTTATTAGCAAAGAAGAATTGGATCAGTTAAAAAACAATAATGTAAAGATTTCAGGTTCCAATAAGATTATGGAAATGCTCTCTACACATCCAGACATGCTTAAAAGAATAAAAAGATTAGCTGATATGAATTAAATCTTCTTATTCTTTTTTATTTTTTTATTAAACCAATCCAAATAATATTTTTTAAGCGAATAAATTATTTTATTCAATAAATTGTTTAAATAATTTATTAAATTCTTTTTTTATTAAATTCATTAATCAAATCATTTTTAAAAATCATTAATTTTATATAATAGTTAAAACTAATATTAAATTGTTTGTATAAATAAAAACAATTTTAATTTATTAAATAAATATTAGTTTGCAAGCGCTCTTGCTAATCTTATTTATATAAGATATAATAAATTAAAATCATAATTATCCTTTATTCGATAAAATAAATTTATAAATAAATAAAAAATTATAATTATCCTTTATTCGATAAAATAAATTAAAATATGACTTTCTTATTATTAGGGTGAAATGATGAGTTCAGAAAGAAAAAACATCATATTAAAGGGTGGAAGAGAACATAACCTTCAAAATATTGATGTATCCATTCCACGTGATCAATTCATAGTAGTAACCGGATTAAGTGGCTCCGGCAAATCTACACTTGCTTTTGATACCATTTATGCTGAAGGACAGCGTAGATATGTAGAATCATTATCTGCTTATGCAAGACAATTTTTAGGACAGATGAAAAAGCCTGAAGTGGATTATATAGAAGGTCTCTCACCTGCAATATCCATAGACCAAAAGACTACAAAAGTAAATCCAAGATCAACTGTAGGAACAATTACTGAAATATACGACTACTTACGTTTATTATATGCAAGAATAGGAATTCCACACTGTCCAAACTGTGGAAAGGAAGTCTCTCATCAAACCATAGGTCAAATAACCGAATCCATAATAGAAGAAGGGGAAGGATTAAAGATTCATGTGCTAGCTCCAGTCATTAAAGACCGTAAGGGGGAGCATAAGGACATATTGGAAGACTTCAGAAAAAACGGATTTGTCAGAGCCCGAATAGACGGTGAAATCCGTGGGCTTGATGAGGAAATTGAGCTTGCAAAGACCTTCCGCCATAGCATAGATTTGGTTGTTGACCGCCTTGTAATAAGGGAAGGAACAGACTTCCAAAGAAGGTTGTCAGATTCTGTAGAAACAGCTTGTAATTTTGCAGAAGGCATAGTGACTGTCATGTTTAATGGAAGGGATAGTGAAGGAAATGAAACCGAGTACGAAAAAACATATTCTGAAGACTTTGCATGTACCGACTGTGGCATAAGTTTTCAAGAATTGACACCTAGGATGTTTTCATTCAATGCTCCGCAGGGAGCATGTCCTGAATGTAATGGTATTGGAACAAAGATGGAAATGAATCCAGACCTAATCGTTCCCAATAAAAATCTTTCATTGAATGAAGGAGCCATAGTTCCTTGGTCAAAGTCAAATAAGAAGGAAAACTACTATTACCAAATGTTACAGGCTGTAGCTGAACATTTCAACTTTAGCATGGACACACCTTTCAAGGACTTAAGCGAAGAGCATCAGCATATATTATTATATGGCTCAAATGAAAAGGTGGCATTTGCCTTTAAAAGAAGAAACAGATCATATAGGGTGAATCGTAAATTTGAAGGTGTTATCACAAGAATGGAAAGACTGTACCTTGAAACCAAATCTAATTATAACCGCAAATACATCTCTAAATTCATGAGTGACTTAAAATGTCCAGTCTGTGGAGGAAAGAGGCTTCGCCCTGAAGTATTGGCTGTAACTGTAGGGGACAAATCAATCATAGACGTATGTGATTTATCAATCAAGGAAAGCTATAGGTTCTTCCAGGAACTGGAGCTTACAGAAAGGCAGATGTATATTGGAAAAGAGATTCTAAAAGAGATTAAGGCCCGATTGAAGTTTTTAGTTGATGTGGGATTGGATTACATTACAATGTCAAGATCCTCTGGAACATTATCCGGAGGGGAAGCCCAAAGGATTCGCCTCGCTACACAGATAGGCTCAGGTCTGGTTGGGGTTCTATATATCCTAGATGAGCCAAGCATAGGCCTTCACCAGAGGGACAATGTAAAGCTTATTGAAACCTTAAAGCACCTAAGAGACATAGGAAATACCCTGATTGTTGTGGAGCACGATGAAGAAACCATATTATCTGCAGACTATGTCATTGACATAGGCCCAGGAGCTGGTGAGCATGGAGGAAAGATCATTGCAGAAGGCAGTCCTGAAGAGATTATGGAATCAGAAGAGTCCATTACAGGAAAATACCTATCTCGAAGGGAATTCATACCAATCAGAGAGGACAGACGTAGCGGAAACGGCAATTTCCTCACCATCAAAGGTGCAAGGGAAAACAACCTAAAGGATATTGATGTTGAGATTCCATTGGGACTATTCACTTGTATTACAGGAGTCAGCGGCTCTGGAAAAAGCAGCCTGATAAATCAGGTATTGTATAAGGGCCTTTCTACAAAGATAAATAAGAAATACATGCATCCTGGAAAGCATGATTCCATTGAAGGCATTGAAAACATTGATAAGATCATTAGAATTGACCAAACACCTATAGGCAGAACTCCACGTTCCAATCCTGCAACTTATGTAGGGGTATTCACTCCTATAAGGGAGCTTTTTGCTGAAACTCCTGAAGCCAAGGCAAGAGGATACAAACCTGGAAGATTCAGTTTCAATGTAAAGGGAGGAAGATGCGAGTCCTGTTTCGGTGATGGAATCATACAGATTGAGATGCATTTCCTATCTGACGTTTATGTTCCTTGTGAAGTCTGTAAAGGAAAGAGATATAATGAAGAAACCTTGGATATCCGATTTAAAGGCAAAAACATCTATGAAGTATTAGAAATGACTGTTGAAGAAGCTTTAGAGTTCTTTGAGAATATTCCAAGAGTGGCAAGAAAGTTGCAGACATTATATGATGTAGGATTAGGATATATAAAGCTTGGACAGCCTGCAACCACATTGTCAGGTGGTGAAGCACAAAGGGTAAAATTAGCTAAGGAGCTTTCCAAGACAAGCACAGGCCAAACATTATATATTTTGGATGAGCCTACTACAGGTCTTCACTTTGACGACATTAAGAAATTATTGAATGTTTTAGACAGATTGACTGATGCAGGCAATTCTGTTGTTGTTATTGAACACAACCTTGACGTTATTAAAACAGCGGATTATATTATTGATTTAGGTCCTGAAGGTGGAGATGGCGGCGGTGAAGTCATTGCAACTGGAACACCTGAAGAGATTGCTGAATCTGGAACATATACTGGTGATTTCTTAAAAGTAGTTTTAAATGAGAATAGAACTGCTCTTGCAAAGCAGTTAGTTGAAGAAAATAGTGCTAAATAGCTAACTATTTTCTTTTTAACTTTTTAATTAAAAATAACAATTTTCACCTTATTTAACTAAAAAACACTATTTCTTTTTAACTTTTTAATTAAAAATAACAATTTTCACCTTATTTAACTAAAAAACACTATTTCTTTTTAACTTTTTAATTAAAAATAACAATTTTCACCTTATTTAACTAAAAAACACTATTTCTTTTTAACTTTTTAATTAAAAATAACAATTTTCACCTTATTTAACTAAAAAACACTATTTCTTTTTAACTTTTTAATTAAAAATAACAATTTTCACTTTATTTTACTAAAAAACTATTTCTTTTTATACTAACTATTTTTTCAATTTATTATTTACTAATCAAATCATATCTCTTTTTAGCAATTTTACGAACGTATTCATCTGTGTCTTTTGCTAAAACCTCTTTTAAAGTATTCAATCCATTAAGATTCCTACAAGCAGCTTCCCTTACCTTGGAATCTTCATCATTTAAGGCCAAGTTAGACAATATCTCCTGATTATGAACATTTACTATGGCTTCAACTCTTGCATCATTATAATTGCCGTTTAAAGCAATATCTTCTAAATTGTCCTTGTCTTTAATCTTGCTAACGGACTTGACTCGGATTTTGGAATTTTCATTTGACTCTGAGATATTCTTTAATATGTCTTCAGATTTAATCTTGTCAACTGCAAGCAATAAAGTATTAGTGTTTTTAGATTCGTTTACAATATGCTCTAGAACATCCTCTTTTTCAATGGATTTGATTGACAATTCAGATATCTCATCTTTATTTGATTTAATTGCTATTTTTCCAAGCAATTCATCCAGATCCTCTTCAAAATCACCTTCCTCATAAAGACTGAAGATTTTATTTAAAGCATTTTTAGATACTATTAAATTGTCATCATTTATTGCAATGTCTGCTAAATTAAGAGGAGAATTGATGTATTTGATTGCTTCGCTTCTAACGAATTCATCTGAATCTTTATTATACACTTCAAATAGTATTTTTTCATCATCTATCTTGCTTAAAGTTTCCATTCTAACAAACTTATCCTCATCATTTAAGGCAATCTGACTTAATATCTCTTGGTTGTTGATTTTTTTAACAGCTTGCAAACGAGATGATGAGTATTCTGAATTTAAGGCTATTTCATTAAGATCATCTTCATCCTCTAATTTCTCAATAGCTATCAATCGGACATGTTCATTTGAATCATTGATTGCTATCTCCCTTATTATTTCATTATCTGGATTTAATTTCTTTATTGCTTCGCTTCTAATGAATTTGTCATAGCTTTCATCCTCTGCTATTCTAGAGAGGACTTCCTCATTATCAAAGCTTTCCTTTTCAACGATTAGGTTGGTTATCTTTTTATCATTGGTGTTTTTTAGAATTTCAGCCAATATTTCAGCATTATTTATCTTTTCAAGTGCCTTTATCCTTACCTTTTTATCTTTGGCATTGATGACAATATCCATTAATATAAGTTCATCATCAATTTCATTTATTGCTGCAAAGCGGTTTTTACCTTTTTTATCATATTTTGCTATCTCTGCAAATACATTTTCAACTTGGCCTAACTGATCAAAGGCGATTTGGCGAACATCTGTGTATTTGGCATTATAGGCTATCTCTTCTAGGATATTCGGATCTGTGATTCGTGAAGCTGCAATGGTTCTAACAAATCTGTCCTTATGGTCAAGGCATACATCCTCCAATATATCTTGGGACTTTATTTCCATAACTGCTGCAAGACGGTTATTTCTATTGCTATGGTTCATTGCTATTTGCCTAAAGGTTTCATCCTTGAGTTTCTCTTCTTTGGTTCTAGAATCCTTTTTTAGACGTTTTTCCTTAGCCTCTTGCATATCCTCTTTGCTTAAGTGCTTTATGGAATCGAAGTCGATGCTATCTTCAGACTTTTTAGAACGTCTAAATAGTCTGGATTTGGACTTTTTAGGTTCTTTTTCTTTAGAATCCTTTGATTCTTTATTTTTTGATTTTTTAGATTTAGAATCATTAGGCTCTTTAGATTTAGATTCTTTTTCTTTAGAATCCTTAGACTCTTTAGATTTAGAATCATCTGATTCTGATTTATCTTTACTAGAATCAGAATCTTTTTTAATCATATCAGTTGATTCTTCTATAGCTTCATCTAAATCCTTATTAGATTCTTCATCAAATTTTTTATTTGATTTTTCCTTCTTATCCTTTTTTAAGAAACCAAATAATCCCATTTTAACACCATGACACTTAACATAAGTTATAAGATTAAAAGAATTACTTTAATAATTTTTTTCAATTTTAAATAATGCCTAATTTTTTTTTTAAAATTATAATTAAAAGTTTAACTAAGCTTTTTCTCTAAGACCACTATTAAGACAACTCCAATTATAGCTAAAATCAAGCAGATTAACCAAGATCCAGTTAAATTGCTTGTGATCTGATTGAAAGGTAGCCTCAAGGTACCAATCATTATTCCAATCAGGAAGGCCATTGTAGCAGATTCATAGTTTTCAAGAAGGTAATTAAGGATTTTGGAAAATCCTAAGATTCCTATGAATGCTCCAGCAATAAAGACAATGATTTCAGTGAAATTTAATGAATTTAATGAATCTAGCATATATGCATATTGTCCTAAAAGCAATAATAAGAATGATCCGGAAATTCCAGGCAATATCATAGCGCAAATGGCAATCATACCAGAGAAGAATAATACAATTAGGCTATGGTTAGCTGCAATTGGGTTTAACCCTACAAATATATATGATAAGATTATACCGATTATTGTTAATATGATAAGCTTTATATTGATTTCATCCAATTTGGTGTATAAAATATAGGCAGAAGCCAAAATAAGGCCTAAAAAGAATGAAAATGTATATGCTGTATAATTTTGAAGAAGATATCTTATTACCTTGGATAAGGTTAAAACTGCAATACCTATACCTAAAACAAGAGGTATGAATAGTTCAAAATCAATCTCTTCAAAGAGCTTTTCCTTAAATCCGGCAAAGTCCAATTTGATTAATGGCTTTATAAATCCGAATTTTATGCTGCTTATTGCATGGATTAGACGTTCATATATACCTGTGATTAATGCGATGGTTCCTCCAGAGACTCCAGGAATTGTATCTGCAGAGCCCATAAGGAAACCTCTGATAAAAATTAAAATCATGTCTTTTAAGTTAAAATTCATTAAAATTCCTCTTTATAATAAATTATTAAATTTATAAATATTTTTATATATTTTATTTAAGTTAAGATTTTTAATTATATTTAAATTAAGATTTGTATATTATATTTGTATTTTAAATTTTAAATATCTAACTAATAAATTAGTCTTAATCTAAACAACTAAATAAAGATACAAAAAACAAAGCTAATGGAGTTAGTTTTAACGTAATAAAACAAATTAAGAAAACTAAAAAAAATTAAGTAAAAATAAATTTAAAGCCCTCTATGACTTTTTTTAGCCCCAAAGTATATATAAGATAAAAAATATAAATTTAATTACAAGATTTTATTTCGATATGGAGGTGTAAATATATCGATAAAGATAGATTTTACTCTGATTATTGCACTTTTATGTCTAATTTTAGTAATTAGCGTTGGTGCAGTCTCAGCGACAGAAATAAATGAAACTGATATAATTTCATCTACTGACTCACAAAATACTAATCTTGTAACCTATGAAAATATATCAGATAGTAGTGATACTATTAGTTTAGACAGTTCAGACAACTCTGAAAAATTGTCAAACAGTAATACAGATAGCTCTGATAATGCATCAGATGATGCTTCAGGATCTGAAATAGTATCAGGAATTAACGAAGAGCTTGAATCAAATAATTTATTAACTGAAGATTTAAGCGTAGACGATGTAATTTTACAAACTAGCTTTTATACAAGTTATGCAGTTAAATCTGCAAAATCTCCTACTGTATTAACTTTCAAAAACTCTACAGTGGTAAAAGGAGATAAATTATACATTTACTTAAAAGACAGTTCCAATCATGGCATTTCCGGCGAAAAGGTAATATTTAAATTTTCAAATTCATCTTATACAAGAACTACCGATTCAAATGGAATGGCCGCACTTGACATTAAACTTAATCCAAACAAATATGCTTTTTCAGCAATATATGATGGCAGCGATAATTATAGCGCTTCCAGAAAAGACTTTACTTTAACTGTTGCTAAAGTCAATACAAAATTGACTTCAAGCTCAAGTGTTGTAAGGGGAAGAAACCTATACACTTATTTAAAGGATAAAAACAACAATGCCCTTTCAAATAAGAAGATAAGCATTACCATCTCTGGAAAAACATATACCGTTACTACAGACAAAAATGGCAGAGCAAGCCTAAAATTAAGTTTAAAGACAGGAACTTACTCAACAAAAATCAATTTTGCTGGAGATAAAACATATAACTCCCAGTCTTTATCCAAAAAGATAAAAATATATACCTTAAAGACAGTCATGACAATTCCAAGTACTTCAGTTGTCAGAGGTCAATATATTTATGCATATCTAAAAGACAGTGACGGAAATGCACTCTCAGGGCAAAAAGTGGTAATGAAATTCGACAAAATCTACTTTAACCTAAAAACAGACAAAAACGGAAGAGTAGCCCTGAAAATAAATACAAGACTTGGAAAAATCCCAGTAAAAGCAAGCTTCGCAGGATCAACATCCTACTCAGCAAGCTCAAAATCAGTCACTATTACCTCTTATGTTGAAAAAACCAAGATTACAGTTGAAAATTCAACAGTGAAAAGAGGAAAATATTTCTATGCATATCTAAAAGACAGCAAAGATAAAGGAATTTCAAACCAAAAGGTTAAAATTACTTTAGCTAATATAAATTATACAAAAACTACAGACTCCAATGGTAAAGTCGCATTGAAGATAGAGGAAAATCCTGGAAACTACACAATAAAACTCAACTTTGCTAAGACAAACAGTTACTATGCAAGCAGCAAATCATTAAAGATTAATGTCTTGAATAATGCAACTGCTAAAATCATAGCAAAAGATCAAACCGTTCTTGGAGAATACTCTGTCAGATTAACCGACATGAACAGTAATCCATTGGCAAATCAGACAGTTGAGATTACTGCAGCTACAGTAAATCGTAGTGTAGGATCTGGATTGCCTATTACTAAAAAGACTGTTGTTATCAATTCTGATAACATCTATAACAAAGCAACAGACTCGCAATTTATTAAATCCATTGGAGAAGTCCTTAAATCCAAAGGATATAAAGTAATTATCAATTCAAATATCGGTCCGAATGCTCATTGTACAGATGCAATGGGAGCTTACTCTGATGTTTGTATTTTCTGTATCTTCGGTGGTGTGGACAGTGGTATGTTTGTTGACATGGCAGCAAGTTGGTATCAGAATCTGTTGAAGAAATACGATAATGAAGTTGTATTAGGATTCACTCACACTCAAAGAAACCTAGCTACAGATACATGGCTTGAAAGAGCTCATGACGATGATTACAGTCCTAAAAACTTCACTGGATTGTCATATCCTGGAACATATCTAAATGATTATGATATGGATTATGTATATGGAAGAACAGCTACAGAAATGGCTAATAATTTCATTAAATATGCTGTAAATGGTTTAAGCATTGGTTTAAACAATACTGTTCCTTGCAATGTCATGGAATATAATGTAACTACCGGCGATAATGGTTATGCAACCATAACAGATTTATTGCCAGGTGATTATGCTGTGATTTCTTCTTATATAAATAAGACAGCAGGATATGTTGCAGATACTGTGATTAGTATAATTGAAGTTAAATAAAATTTAAATAAAAATTATCTTATTATTTTTTTAAGATAATTCTCTTTTTTTATTTTTTTATAAATCAAATATTTTACTTATTTTTAGTAAAATTAATTATATTTCCTAAATTTTATCCAATTAATATTTTACTTTTTTTATTTAAAATTATTATATCTCTTAAATTTTTTCTAAATTTCTTTTATATAAAATTTCTAGCGTTATAATCTATTTAAAGAAAATAACTCAATATTATCAAAAATATAATTTGAATTAAATAATTTTTCTATAATTTCTAATAACTATTAATATTAGAAAAATCATATATTTAATTGTATTAAAAAAGCAATTATTTAGAAAAATAAAATGATTAAAATAGACTCAATATAATTTAAATTGGTGGATAATATGTTTTACAGTACAATAATGAAAATTGATTCAATTGACAGATTAAGAGATATTAGAGATGCATTATTAGTAGAACAAGGAATTAATCCTACAAGAAACGGAGAACAGGCAATTCGTGTAGTTGTTGATAGAATTGATGAGATCCAATCTACTTTAGATAAAAAAATAGAAAAATTATAATTATCTTCATATTTAGGTTTTAAAATGTCAATCACTCTTATCCATACTCGAAGGAGATTAGCCCATAAGAAAACATATAAATCTCCTAATGAACGTAAAAAGAAAACTCTAGCTAGGCTATCTCATAAAGAGAGAGCTCAAAGAAACAGAGACAAGAAAAGAGCTAGATTAGATAGGCAAAAAAATAAAAATAAGCCTAAAAGTCGCAAACCTAAAAAATCTAAAATGCCTTATAGGTTTAAATATTATCAATTTCAGGATTATAAATTTAACTCAGAGTTAGATCAGCTAGAAAAGATTGATTCTGATTAAATTTATTCTCTTTTTTTTTCAATCCTGAAATTTTATTTTTTCTAAAAATACTTTTATTCTATTTTAATTTATTAATCATTTTCTAATAACTCTTTTATTCTATTTTTATTTTATTTTTATTATCTGGAAATTTTAAAATTATTTATTTTATGAAAATAAACTAATTGTTTTATTTATTTAAAACAAAAATCATATTGTTTCATATAATAAAAACATTATTTTTAATAGTTTCGCAAATATAAAACAAAATTTAGAATATTGTTCCATATAATGAAAACTTTTTTTAATTGTTTTATAAAAGATGAACAAAATTTCTATTTGTTTCATATAACATAAACTATTTTCAAAAGTTTCATATACTTAAAACAAAATTCTGTTTGTTTGATATTATAAAAACTATTTTTTGATAGTTTCATAAGATTAAAACAAAATTCGAAATTTATGAAAAAAAATCGACAAACAATTTTTGAAAATATATGATTTAGGGGACTTTTTTGAAAATTTTTTGAAATTTCTACTTCGTTATACTACAGTATAACGAAGTAGGATTTTTTCTAAATAATTATTGTTTTAAAATAGCAAAAATTAATCGTTTGATGTATATGTAATAATGTTTTTTTACTATTTTATGCAATTTTTAAAAATTTTCGAAAAATTTTTTCTTTTACACTTGAAATATACCTATAATACTTTTTTTATTATTAAGTAATAATTTAGTTTATACTTTATAGAAATGTTTCTATAGTTCTAAACTATTTTAGTTTGTATGTATGAAAAATGTTTCAAAGATTATAAACAATATTTAGTTTGCATATATTGAAAAAGTTTTATTATGATGAAATTAAAATATTGTTTTATTCTATTGAAATTATTTTATCATATTAAAACTATTTTTTTAATATGTTTTTATAAATTGAAATTATTTCATACTTATGAAACTTTTACAATTAGTTTATAGATATAGAAATAATTTGTATTTAATGAAACATTTTTTTGTTATTTTTCAGATTTTTTAAAAAAATTAGAAAATTTCAAAATCTTGGAAAAATCTTAATTTTTTTGAAAAAATAAATCGAAAATATTTTCTCCAGGACAAGATCAAAAATTATCCAGATTAAAATTTTTAAAAATAGAAAATTATCAAAATTCCTATTTAACAGGACAAATAAATCTAAAATTTATTAGCTAAAAAAATAATACTTTTTAAGAGATTTTTATTACTTTTTCGTAATACTTTTTATTAAATTTTTAATACTTAAATAATACTTTTAATCAATTTTGTAATACTTTTTGAATGAAAAAAGTATTAATTTTTATGAAATTTTTATTACTTATTAGAAAAAATAAGTATTACTTTTTATCAATTTTTTAATACTTTTACATATTTTCAAGTAATACTTTTAAAGAAAAAAATAATACATATGTAATAAAAATAACAAAAAAAGTAATAATATTAATAGGCTAATTAATTATCAGCTAAATTAAAAAGCAATTTTCATGATTCTAATTTAGCTAAACAGATAAAAATTTATCATAATAGAATTTTTTTATTTATGACAATTTAATCAATAATAATAGAATTAAAAAACTAATAAAAATTGATTAAAATTATCTAAATTAATAAGCACATATATATGCAATAGTTCTAAATTGAATAATTTAATACAATATATAAAATAATAAAAATAATGCTTAATTAAATATATACTTATTCTATAAACTATAAAAAATATAAAAAGTAGAATTTAAAATTTTATTGAAAAATGGCTTAAAATCGAGTTTACTATATATAACTATATTAAACCAAAATAATCTAATTAAAATTAAAAATTATAATTAATATTCTAAACAAAAATAGAAAAAAATAGAAAAAAATAGAAAAAAATAGAAAAAAATAAAAATAAAATAGAATTATTGTTTTGCAAATTATCTAAATTCTATTTTATCATTAACATTTACTAAAATCTCTTTGCCGATCATAACATCAATGACTTCTAAAATCTTAGCTGAAGTTTTCTTAGAAGTGGATTTAAAACCTAAGGTTCTAGAAACGATTCTAGCTAATTCCTTAACCTTTAATGATTTTTCAAAGCTTAATACCAAATCTATAGCATTTTCTATTTCCAAATCAGAAATAAGGTCTATATTAGGTTTATCTCTTTTTCTAACTGCAATTTGGTCATAATCTATAAATAAGAAATCCTCTTCTCTTATAAGATTCATATGAGATTCATTGCGGTCAATTGCCTTAAATATAGCTTCCTTAAATTTAGTGCCTGCTCTAGAGAGATTGCAGCTTTCCCTAATCCGGCGTATAACCATATCTACATGAATAGGGCCTTCTGCACTTACAATGTCCATAACTGCAGTAGCCACTTTCTTCTCATCATCATATATTTCTGTGGCACTTTTGATAATGACATCATCAATTTCCTTATATGCCACGATATAATCTTCTAATTTGCCGGTAGGAGTTAATCTGGTATTATCTACTGCACTTAATACATTAGCTTCCTTTATTCTCTCTTTTTCAAGTTCTTGATAATCTTGATCCACATCAGTGATAATGCTTTCAAATTCATCATCATCTATTTCTATAGATTCCGGTTCTTCTTCAGCTAAAGCAGAGTCATCAGTATCTTGAATATTTGATAATTCATCTTCTTCTAAAAGAATATCATCAATAAACTCTGTTTCTTGATCTTCAGCACTTATGGTTGAAGGTTCCTCTGTTTTGTCATATTCCTGTTGGACAGGGCTGATAGCAGAAGATTCAACAGTTTCAACATATTCAGTATGAACCGGGCTAATTACAGAAGATTCAACACTTTCTTCAATTTCAGTATGAACTGGACTTATTGTAGGGTTTTCAGCTGCCTCTTCATATTCAGATTCAGCAGCATATTCCTTAATTTTATCCAAATATTCATGTTTTTTAGGACTAAATAAGGATTCAGAACTAGATTTAGAACTGTCTTCAGCTTTTCTTTCAATATAATCAGATTGAATATGGCCTGTTTCTCCCTCATCAGAATCTGATACCGGAGAAATGACTTCAACTTCATCTTCATATTGTTTTGATTTAGCATATCTTTCCTTATTTTCACTAAGGGAATCATTATAGTAAATAGAATCATCTGGCTGATTATAGTATTCCTCTTCTGAAGGGTCTATCACATAGATTTTTTCTCTTTCAGTTGGGTTTTCTATTTCTTTAATTGAAGCATTGATATAAAGCATTTCATCTTTTAAGCTAGATACAGCACCTACAATGCCTTTTTTATTCCTATTGCTTGATTTTGGATATTGAACAGCATTCTTTTTAAGTGAATTTTCAATTCCTACTGCGCTGTAATAGTAAGAATCTTCTTCACTTTCTTGATTAGACTCTTTATTTGTTAAGAATTCTTCTCTAGCATCATCATCTGAATAATTAATGTTTTCAGAGATTAATTCTTCCAATTCATCAATTCCCTCTTCAGAATCAACTTGAGAATCATTATTATAATATTCCTCTTCAAATTCCTCTTCATCTTGAATTGGAATAATAACATTAGCATCTTCAGAATAATTATTATATTCATCTGCTCTTCTTTCAGCACTTATAGGAACAATAACATCTAGAGAATCATCAATGATTTCATGCTCAACCTTTCTTTTTGAAACACTTTCCTTTTGTCTCATAATATCCTCAGACTCTTCTTTTTCTAAATATTCACTATCTTCTTTAAGATTAATATCTTCATTATCATAATTGTTGGATTTTTCTTCTAAATCGTCAATTAATTCAAATTCGTCTTCCAATTCAGAATCATCAACTAGTTCATATTCATCTTCTGAACCAAAATCATCATCTAAATCATCAATAAATTCAAATTCTTCATCTTCCAATTCAGAATCATCATCTAATTCTTCTATAAACTCAAATTCGTCTTCCAATTCAGAATCATCATCTAATTCTTCTATAAACTCAAATTCGTCTTCCAATTCAGAATCATCAACTATCACATATTCATCATCCATTTGAATATCTGATTCTACGTCTAATTTAGTTTTGTCTTCTGAAATAATTTCTTTTTCTAAATCAATATCAGAAGCACCATCAAATTCTAAATCAGAATTATTTGAACTATTATTAATATATTCTTCTAATTCTTCAATGGTTTTGTTATTTTGATTAATTAACTCTTTTGTATTATTTGGTTTAGATTTAGGAACAGGTTTTTGAATTTCTTCTTTAATTTCCTCTTGTTTTTTATCTGATTCAACAATATTATCTTTATTATTTTTTATATTTTGCTCTTTATTAAGTTTTTTATTTATTTCTTTTTTATCATTGGAATCCTTATCTTTTGCCTTTCTGTCTTTTCTTTTTATTGACTTTTTGGCATCGGATACAAATTCTTTTGATTTTTTATCTTCAGCCTTAATAAATTCTTTACCTTCAGATTCTTCTGATCTTGATAAACCCAAACCTCCACCAATATTCTTTAATCTATTTAGTATAGACCTATTTTTAGATTTTGGTTTATTCTGCTCTTTTTTAGAATCATCATTTTTAATTTTGCCGTTTTCAATATTTTTAATCTCTTGATTTCTATTTTTAGGTTTAGCTTTAGATTTAGTTTTAGATTTAGTTTTAGATTTAGCTTTTTCTTGATTTTTAAGCTCAGATTTGCTAATATTTTTAGAACTCTTTTTATCCTTTGAATCAAAAGATTTATTAATAACTTCATTATTATCATTAAGTATTTTCGGTTCTTCGTCAATAGTTGAACTTAAATCATCATCTTCACCATATAAATCTTTTAAAAACTCAGATTTATCAATAGTGCTTTTTGGCATCAGATTATTTGATTGATCCTCCAAATCAAGAGTGAAATTATCATCTGATTCTTCATCTTCCAAATCAATATTGGAATCATTATCTAATTCTTCATCATCTGAATCAGAACTAGAATCATCATCACTTAATTCAAATACAGTCACATCATCTGAATCAGAACTAGAATCCTCATCACTTAATTCAAATACAGTTACATCATCTGAATCTAAATCAATATCAGAACCATTGTTATTATTTTCTTCAATAATAATTTCATCTTCTGTATCTAAATCAGAACCCTCTTTTAATTGAATTTCCCTTTCATAAATGATTTCTTCTTCATCCAAATCAGAATCAGAATTGTCATCTAATTCAATTTCAGGTTCATAAATGTCTTCATCTTTTAAATCAGTATTAAGAGTGTCGCTTAATTTAATTTCTGAATCTTCAATGATTTCTTCTTCATCCAAATCAGAATCAGAATCAACACCAAACTCTTCATCATCAGAATCATCATCTAAAACAGAATCAGAACCAATATCAAACTCTTCACTACCTAAATTGGTATCTGAATCAATAACTAACCCTTCATCATCTGGATTGTCAATAGAATCATCAGTTGAATCAATGACTAATCCTCCATCATCTGGATTGTCAATAGAATCATCAGTTGAATCAATGACTAATCCTCCATCATCATTATTAGAATCATCATCTTCATTATTATTGTCCTTTTTATCACTATTGTCTCCAAATTCATCTTCTAAATCTTTTAAATAATTATTAATAAGGCTTTCTTTATTTTTATCAGTTTTATCACTGTCTGAATCATCATCAGAATCTTTCTCCTTATTTTTCTTATCAATAACAACAGTAGTGACTGGATTTATCTGCATTGATTCAGCATCATGAATCTTTGACTTCAAGTCATTAACCTTTGTAGTGATTATTGTATTCTCAATATGCTCCAAGAGTCTAGCTCTGGCTAGGTCTCTGTTTCTATACCAGTCTGTTGACCAAATATGATAGATTTTCCATCCTAATCCGTTTAATACTTGCTCTCTTAGTCTGTCTCTGTCTCTTGCTACCTTGCTTGAAGCATAATTATGGCCGTCACACTGGATTCCCAGGAGGTATTTTCCCGGATTCTCCTCATCAATTATAGCAAGATCCACTCTAAATCCTGCACAACCGATTCTCTTATCGACCCGATATCCGTTATCTGCTAGGAAATTATAGATTGCATCCTCAAATGGAGCCTCCTCATCCTCTTCTTGGTCAATGAACTGATTTTGTGAAAGGTTTTCAGCATACTCCAAAAAGCTTTGTAGAGACTTAACCCCAAATGGAGGGTTTGCTGTTAGATGAATGTCATGGGCTCTGAAATTGGTGAAAACAACACATTTTTCCCTTGCCCTTGTAATAAGCACATTCAAACGTCTTTCTCCACCGTCTTGGTTTAGAGGACCGAAGTTTAAGGACATCTTACCTTCTGTATCATATCCATATCCTACGCTTATTAGAATGACATCCCTTTCATCCCCTTGAATTGTTTCAAGGTTCTTTACGAAGAACCTTTCCTCTCTCTTATCAGAAAATAGTGGTTCAAATTCAGGATGGCTCTTTCTTTCAATCTCCAATTCCTCTAATATGGCATTCTTTTGAGCAACAGAGAATGTTCCAACACCTAAGCTCTTCTTATCGCCATACTTTTCAAAGTGTCTGAATATTTCCTTTACAACATCCTTTGCTTCCAATGGGTTAGCAGAGCCTTCTCCTCTATGATATGCTGTATTTGGATTATAATGGAATTTAAGTCCTAGTTCAGGGTCATTATGGCAAGGTGAAGGATAGACCAAGAGCTCATTATCATAGAATTCCCTATTGGAAATATTGATTAAAGACTCATGGCGGCTTCTGTAGTGCCATTTAAGCATCTTGACAGGGAATGACATTTTGCATAAGTGAAGAATGCTTTCCATATCCAAAGCGGTTGCCACTTCCTCTCCCCCTTCGCTGTCTGTCATCTGATCAAAGAAACTTGTAGGAGGCAATTGTTGAGTGTCTCCCATAACTACAGCAGTCTTTCCTCTCATGAATGCACCTAATGCATCCTCGGGCTTAACCTGACTTGCCTCGTCGAAAATGACAACATCAAATTGCAATTTAGGATTTGTAGGGTCGAGGTACTGTGCAATTGACAATGGACTCATCATAAAGACTGGCTTGATTTTTTTGATTGTTCCTCCAGCCTTTTCAAGAAGGGTTCTAACTGGCAAGTGTCCGCTTTTTCTAGTGAATTCTCCAGCTAAGATCTTTGCTTCAGGGTCGTTTGCTCCACCGAAAATCTTAGGGATTTGGCTATTCAGTTTATTGAATATTCTTTTTCGGTTTAGATTGATGATCTTTCGATCTAAATCCTTAAAGTCAGCAATGCGGTTTTCATGCAATTCTCCAATGAATCCTGCCAATATCTCATTTTCACTAAATACAATATTCAAGAGACTGTCTGCAAAATTACCTAATACCAGTGGCTTTACATCGTCCTTTTTGATATTTCTCTTTTCAACTGTCTTGATGAAAATAGAAGCATGAGTGTTCATGCATGCCCTTTTGGTATTGGAATACTGTGACCATAAGTGGAGGCTTGACAATTGTCCTTTCCATTTGTTAAGTTGAATTTCCCACTTGTCAAATGGAACATCTTCGCTTTCCTTCTTAAATATAATCTTGCTTCTCGGATTGAGTTTGGATTCCAGTTTCTTAAGGCTTTCATAGAATCTGTTGCCTTTTTCAATATATTCATCGATTCCATCATCTATTGAAGGGTGGAATATTTCATTAGAAAGCATCTTAACGGTATTTTCATTGAATGTGCCATTAGATAAAAGATGTGTGAACTTTCTCATCCAGATTGAAACTTCCTTAAGCTCTTGAACATTGGCATTCTTGCCCCATAAATCTCCAAAGTATCTGATTCCAAGTTTTTCATTATCATTATAGCTTTGTCTAACTTTAATTTCTTTACGTACCTTAATAAGGTCATTTAAGGCTTCCTTTTCACTAGGAACAGGGCCCTTATATAATCTGCTTAGCTCATCCTTATGGGAATTTCCGCCGAAGAGCCTAAATTTCTTATTCAAGTCCTTATTCAAGTCTTGAATCAATGTATCCAAATCAGCAATGAGAAGATAATCTGTAAACTTATCAAAGAGGTTAGATGATTGCTGATATGAAGCCAATAGCTTGATTAGAATTTGTGCCTGTTCAGGATTGCTATACCACTCCCTATTCAATAGGATGGAGCTGTCAATAAGGTTAACTGTCTCGCTATTTAATAGGCTTAATGCAGTGATTGAATCTTCATATTCCTGCAGGGTATTTGGAACCTTGATTCCATAGACCTCATTTATTATGTCCATCTCATATCTAAAGTCAGTGAGTGCCTCGAGGGTATCCATTATCAGCTGTTCTATTTCCCTTAAATCTGCTGGAAGCAAGCTTTTCGGATTGCAATAGCTCCAAGGATTGTTTTTTGATATTGTTGAATAGAGCTCTGATAGGTTTTCCAATGATATGATTATATCATCCAGATCCTTCATGGTGATATCTTCTGGATTGTCAAACCTAACCAAAGGCAATAACCTATTTTGGCGGGAGAAATAATCCTCTGAAGACTCCTTCATACCATAGAGTTCAAATGGGCTGAGCTTGACATTTGCCATAGGACGGTGAATTATCTCTGCATATTGATCTAACTGGTCACGTAGGTTTTCAAGCTTTCTTAATGTTTGATCTAACTTTAAATCCCTTGTTGAGCGAACATTAGTGGCTTTTTGAAGGTTTTTAAGGAATTTCTTTCGTCTTGTCTTATGTGAATGAAGCTCCAATACAAACTTGCCAAGGCCTACGCTATCCAATCTGCTTTTTACCACTTCAAGTGCAGCCATCTTTTCACTTACAAAAAGAACGGTTTTCCCCTCTGCAATAAGCTCAGCTATCAAGTTTACAATGGTTTGTGACTTTCCGGTTCCAGGAGGACCTTCTACAACAAGGTTATGTCCGGCCTTTACATTTTCAATAGCTGCAATCTGGGAGGAATCTGCATCCAAAACCTGATACATTGTCTTATAATGGAGCTTTTCATCTACATCATCCTCTTCAAAGGTATCTTCATATACATTCTTGCTTGGGTTGAAGATTGCTTGAATAAGCTCATTTTTTGTCAAGTCGATGTTCTCATCCCAACTTTCCGGATTCAAGTCATTATACATTACAAACTTGGTGAATGAGAAGAATCCTAATGCTATGTCATATTTTACATCCCATTTTGGAAATGGCCTGATTGCCTGCCTTACATTTTCCAGATAGTGGTTAACCCCTTCCACATAGGAAGTCTGTTCAAACTTAGGCAATTCTATGCCGATTTCCCTTAGCTTTGCTTGAATAGAAATATTGTTCTGTAAGTCTTCACCTGTCCAAGATAATGAAAAAGAGTTTCCAACTTTTTTACGTTCCATTTCAACTGGAATAAGAATGAGAGGTGCTAAATTCTTTTGTCTTGGCTTCTTATTGTCAATCCATTCGATAAATCCGATTGCAATGTATAGGATATTGTAACCTTGCTCCTGTACCATTGTCTTAGATTGCTGATCTATATAAAAGAGTCTTTTTTGAAGTTCACTAGGTGATAAGTCTGCCTTTAAGGTCTTATCGCTTTCCTGTGATAGAAACTCCTTAGCCTCATCTATGAATGCATGGGCCTTTGACTTTTTAGTTTCTTTCTTATTTGCTTGAAAGAACATCTTTTTATTCTCTAAAACAAGGGTCCTATAGATGTTTATAGGAGATTGATTGATAATACTGAGATTTCGGTTTCTAGCCTTAAAGTTAAGAAGAGGGTTTCTTAAGGTTAGATCCAAGAGCTCTTTTCTTAAGTTTTTAAACTCCTTCTCAATATCCTTATTGGTGTCTTTCTTTGATGGTGTTCTAAATTTCATTATTTATCCCTTTGCTTTAGAAAATAAATCTAATTATTAGTTGCTTTAATTTAGAAAATAAAACTAATTATCATGATGATATACTTTTAATTTTTTTTAATAACTATTCGAAAGGACTTCTTTTTATTAATATACCTATCGATAGTATTATAATAATTGATACAATATTATTTATAGTCTTTGTAATTTATAAAGGTTTGTAATAGTAAAATTATTCTAATATTTATTTAAATACTTATTTAAAATTGAATTAAAAAATAATAAATTTTGCATTAATTATTTTAAGTTTTAACAATCCTTATTAAATTTCAATAAGCATATTTAATTTATTGAACAAATATTAAAAAAATAACATTAATCTGTTTAAGATAACTAAAATAAATTAATATAATTAAAGAAATTTTTAAGAAAAATGAATATTTATATATATGAAAACTTTAGATACATAAATATATATAACAATGGATAATGTTTGGAGTAAAGAAAATGAAATACAAATCTAAATTTGGTTTTGGCTGTATGAGATTGCCCCTAAAGGATGAAAACAATCCACAGTCAATTGACCAAGAATACTTTAATGAGATGGTTGATACCTATATGGAAAAAGGATTTAACTATTTTGACACATCCTATGCATATCATAATGGAATGAGCGAGATTGCAATTAAAAAAGCCCTTGTTGAAAGATATCCTCGCGAATCATTCCTTATCTGTGATAAGATGCCTACTTGGGCCCTTACAAGTGAAGAAGACAATGAGAAATTTGTAAATACTATGCTTGAAAGGCTTGGAATCGACTATTTTGATGTCTTTTTTGTACATAATATTAATATTCCATGGCTAGAACTGGCTGAGGAACATAATACATTTGAATATGTAAAGAATATGAAAGAAAAGGGCATAGCAAAGAAGATTGGAATCAGTTTCCATGAGAATTCCGATTTGTTAGAAAAGTTCCTTAATAAATATGCTAAAGACATTGACATTGTGCAATTGGAGCTTAACTATTTGGATTGGGAAGATCCAGCTATCGAAGCCCATAAATGCTACGATTTATGTGTAGAGCATGGCCTTGATGTCTATGTGATGGAACCATTAAAGGGAGGAGTGATTGTAAACCAACCTGAAGAAATAAATAATGATTTCAAGGAGCTTAGTCAAGACGCTTCAATAGCAAGCTTTGCAATGAGATTCTGTGCATCCCTTGAACATGTGAAAATAGTTTTAAGTGGGATGAGCAAAATGGAAGACTTAATCGATAATATCAATACCTTTGAAAACTTCAAACCATTAAGCGAAGAGGAATTTGACTTCTTGCTTAAAGAAGCAGATAAATTAAGAGAAAATCTTGCAGTGCCATGCAGCGAATGCGGATACTGTCTTAAGGCATGCCCGTTAGAGATTCCAATTCCTGAGTACTTTAGATTATACAATCACCATAAAGTTCAGAAAGAATCAAATATCTATAGATTGTATTTTGATAAGTTAGCTGATGAGAAGGTTCCAGCAAGCGACTGCACACAGTGTGAAACCTGCATAGATTATTGCACTCAAAAAATAAACATTCCAAAAGAATTAGAAAAATTGTGTGAGCATTTCCAAGAGGGTTTTAGTCCTTATGGTAATTAAATCAATAAAAAAAGGAAAAAATAATTTATTAAGATTATTTAAGGAAATATAATAAAGAAAATATAGAAAAATATAGAAAAATAAAAAAAAATAAAGAAAAATATAGAAAAATATAGAAAAATAAAAAAAAGAATTTAGAATAAATTAATTATTCTAAAAATACTTAAAAAATTATAAAAGTATTTAAAATACTGTAAAAATACTTAAAAGTTAAAAAGTATTTAAAATACTGAAAATGTATTTAAAATTTATTTCTAAACTGTTTATAGCAGCTACAATCAATTGAATTGTATTTTCAACATCATCCATACTTGCTACGCTAACAGTTGTGTGAATATACCTGGTTGGAACAGATAATACACCGGTAGGAATTCCTTCTTTGGTAAGGTGAATTGCTGTACCATCAGTTGTACCACCACTACTTACTTCAAGCTGGTATGGAATTTCTTCTTTTTCTCCAGTGTTAATCAAAAGCTCTCTAATGTATTTAGGAGTAATTATTCCTCTGCCGCTTGCATCGATTAAGATTACAGCAGGTCCTTTTCCTATAACAACAGGAGCCTCTTCAGGTTTTATTCCAGGGTGATCTCCGGATAAGGTAACGTCAAGAGCAAATGCCATATCTGGGTTTAACTTATATGAAGTTACTTTTGCACCTTTCAAGCCAACTTCCTCTTGGGTTGTTCCAACACCATATACTGTAGCTTTGGAATCCACTCTTTTTAAGACTTCCATCATGACATAACAGCCTAAACGGTTATCCAATGCCTTACACATTACTAAATTATTTGGAAATGCTTCAAACCATGTTTTAAATGTAATTGGATCTCCAATGGAAACCATCTCTTCAGCTTGCTCCTTATCCTTTGCTCCAATATCAATAAACATTTCATCATATGGAACAACTTTCTTTTTCTCTTCAGGCTTGGTTACATGAGGTGGCTTAGAACCGATAACTCCAGTCACATCACCATTTTTGGAATGGATAACAACTGTTTGGTTCATAAGCATTTGATCGTTGATTCCGCCAATGGTTGCAAACTTAAGGTAACCATTATCGTCGATATAGCTTACCATCAAACCAATTTCATCCATATGGGATGCCAACATTACGGTTGGTCCTTTTTTAGAAGAACCTTTTTTAGTAGCGATTAGATTTCCCATCTTGTCTACTTCAATTTTATCTGCTACATCTTTTAATTCTCTTTTAATAATCTCTGCAATCTTTTCTTCAAACCCAGAGATACCTGGAGTCATACAGAGTTCTTCTACTAATTTAATTTTTTCATCAGATGTCATCATTTCACCTTTCATATAATATATAATTAGTTAAATTGATTTATAAAATTTTCTTAAATAATCGAATTAAACAATAAACAATATCCTAAAAATAGATAATTTGATTTATAAAATTTTCTTAAATAATCGAATTAAACAATAAACAATATCCTAAAAATAGATAATTTGATTTATAAAATTTTCTTAAATAATCGAATTAAACACATTCAAAACTATACCCTATAAATAGTTTCTCTAGTTACGAAATGTTAAATTTATTAATAATAATTAACATAAATATAAATTAATATAAAACATTTTTATATTAATTTAATATTATTAGTATTTAATCGAACGAATGATTTAGCAAAATCTTAAAAATAAGTGAGATAATGAAGGCTGCTATAATAGGTTTAGGCGTAGAAGGGAAAAAAGCATTGAATTCCCTATTAAAACATAATTGGGATGTTTATGCAAGTGACTTGAATGTCAATATCAAAATGGACAATCTGCCTATAAGCCTTGCCCAAGTGAATGTATCTCCATCTAAGGATAAAATCACTTTCCAAAAGGATAATCTAACCATTGATTTAGGATTTAACAATCAGGAAATCATCAATTCCGCTGATGCAGTTGTATTAAGCCCTAGCATTTGGGGAAGCAGAATTGCAGAGCATTATAAAAACTCTGGAAAACTCCTATGTGACGTTAAGACCAAGCATAGGGATATCTTTACAATTGGAGTAACCGGAACCAATGGAAAGACAACCACTGTGTCCATGATTAAGGAAATCCTAGAAAATGCCGGCAAAAATGTTTTAGTCGGAGGAAATGGTGGAGGAGGCTTTGAAGGCTATTATGACCTTATCCTAGAAGCAGATGAGGAAGAATATGATGTCTTGCTTATTGAAGTTTGTGATATGACTGTCGGATTCTGCAGATATTGCTTTGACTTTGACATTATAGCCCTAACAAATATGGGAAATGATCATATGGACGTTCACGGTTCAATGGAAGGATATAAAGATTCCCTAAAGGAGTTTTTCAAAGATAAAACAATATTTTTAAATAAGAACCCCGAGTTTCCAGAGAGCTTTAAGGAAGAATTTATTGGCATTTCTAAAAATACCATAGAATACGGCGAAACAGATTATGAAATTGATCTTTTCGGCAGATTCAATAGATTGAATGCAGGATTAAGCCAATCATTATCCGAATACATAAATGAAAATGTTTTTGAGATAGATGAGGAAATCATTAAAACAAGCCTAGAAAACTTTAAACCTGTAAAAGGAAGATTAGAGCTTCTTAAGCTAAATGACTGCACAATCTATATAGGAAAATCCGACAATTCAGATGCGATTAAGGTCATTCTTGATGAAGTTGACTTCACTGCAATCTTCATTGGAACTCCAAGGCATAATGAGAATCATAGATTGGACATCTTAAATGAAGTTGTTAATGCAAATCCCGATGCAATCATTCTATTCCCTGGACTTGAGGATACCCTAGATCAGGCAATCTACAGATTAGGCCTGCTGAATTATGATGGAAGAATCGAAATAGCCAATAATCTGGATGAGATAGTTGCATTTGTTGCAGAATTCTCACATGACCCTGCTATATTTATAGGAGGAAACGGTCAAGAGACCATTATTAAAATACAGGATAGATTAAGAGAAATTGCTGATTCGATAAATGAAAGTGATTATGAGTGCGATTAAGGAGATAATCTCTTACTATTCTTATTTAGAACAATAAATTTATAAATTCATTCTATAAAAACTAATAAAATTAAATAAAAATCCCAAATGGATAAACATTTCATATTTATCTAAAATAATTGATAAAATTAAATAAAAAAATCCCAAAATGGATAAACATTTCATATTTATCTTTAAAAATTGATAAAAAAACAAAAGGAAATGATAAATGATTATATTCACAAATAAATTGATTTAAATAAAAATATGGGAGTGTAAAGATAGCATGCCAAGATTATTCAAAAAAACATCTTTTAAGATTTTTATTGCATTAATTGTAATAATAATTTTACTAATACCTATCTCCATGGCAATGACAAGTCACCATAATACTCAAAACATGGCTGAAATTTCCAAATATGAGAATGGATCCACTGTCTTCAATGGAGATAACATAATTGACAAAAACAAAATAAACAAGTACCCTATAGTTTCAGATATAGGTGCATTGACTGATCAAATCTTAAGAGGAGACATTGCAGATGCATTCTTCTCAATATCCACAGGAGTGGTACCTACCCCTGCATCTGAACTTGTAACCGGAAACATTACTAAATCCGGCGAGATTCAAGGAATCAAAGGTCCTGCTTATATCGATATTGAAAAAGACCAGATCAACATTGTTGAACCTGGAAACTTTTTATATGGATTCAATACCCCATACACACAAGCGGTGATTGTTGAAGGTGGTATTGACATCATTAACAACAAGACAAATGAAACCATAAAACACATTAATGCCAATGACATAACTAATGACACTCTTCCAGGAGACATGGTAAGTGAAGAGACAATAAAATATTGGTATAATACATCACAAGTTGGTTCCAAATACAATATAGAATTCTGTATTGACGGTCTTAACGATAACCGTTCATACATTACTCCAACTGAGCTTAAAGAGAAATTCCCTGAAGCTTATAACTATTCAATCAAATACCCTGGAGGCTCTCCAGTAATTCTTTATAAAGACAATGTAAATAGCACTGTTGTAAGCAGCACCTATACATACTTAGGTTCACACCCTCAATATAACGATGCAAACAGAGAATATAATGCCAGACAATTCGTTACAGCATGGAATGGAACTGTAATTCCTGCAAATACCTCTGGATGTGGAAGGGAAGGAGTTTATTTCAGTGCTGTTAAAGAAGCAAATGCACAGTCTGGAATGGCTACACACGGTGTATGTCCTCCAGCAAGAGCTTTAAGAAATGCTGTATTAGCTTTAGGATTCAGTTTGCCTGTAGGTATGGATTATGGTGAAGATGCTGTACTCTTTGGATACAGTCCTTCAACTGGAATCAGAGTTACCAACACTCTTGACTATCCTATACAAATCAATATGTGGACTGAAGGTGCCGGTACTGGAATGGCAATATATGCAGATGTAGTTGAATATATTCCAAATAATGTAACCACTACCAACAGTACAGAAACAGGAACTACTATTTAGAAAAAAAACTAGTTAAAAATATACTTTGATTTAATTTAATATAATTTTTAGTTTAAATAGTAGAAAAACTTTAATCTATTAAAAAAAAACAATTATACTGAATATTCATCCTTAATATTTAATATTTAATTTTAGGTAATATTATGCTAAGTGTTTCAGCAGTCATAACTGCAGCAGGAAAAAATTCTAGAATGAGACAAGATCAAGAGAAAAGGAATCTTCCGTTGCAGAATAAGCTTACACTCCCCTTTAAATCAAAAACTGTTATAGAAACAACAATTGATAATGTATTGAATACAAAGGGTATAGAAGAATGTGCAATTGTATTAGGTCATTATAGCAGCGAAATATTACCTTTAATTAAGGATATTGATGATGAAAGAATAAAGATAGTCATGAATAATCCTATTGATGTAGGATTATCTGTCTCTTTATTAAATGGATTAAATAATATAAATTCAGACATCGCCCTTTGTGTAACTGCAGATCAACCAACTGTCAGTTCAACTACTTTTAATAATATTTTAGATTCTATTTTAAATTCTTCCAATCCTAATAAGACCATTTCTGTTTTAAGACGTTTGGATATTGGTAAATTAGACACTGCTAAAGGATTAGGGATGCCTTTTGCTGCAAGCAGATGTGAATTAATTGATTATATTAAAGACAAGGATGACAATTTAAATCCAATATTAAGAGAAATCTTTGCAGATGGCTTTGAATTTTATGGAGTTGAAGAGAATCATCCTGATGAGTTAATTAATATAAATTATTATTCAGATTATGAAAGCTTGTTATGATGCTTTTATAAATCGGATATTTATTTACTTATTTTATAATATTTTTTACTAAAAAGATTCTTTATAATTATTATTTTAAATTTTTACTTAATGAATTTCATTAAGTATATTATAATAATATTGAATTTACTTATTGATTATCATCAAGTAATATATATTATTAATTAATTTACTTATTATATTTCATTAAGTAATATATATTATTTATTAAATTACTTATTAATTATTATTAAGTTATATATAATTTTAAGGTATAATGAGAAAAATAAAGTTGAAAGAAAAGAAAGAAAAAAGAAAAAATAGAATAGCAAAAAAGATAAAAAAAATTAGAAAAAAATTAATGGAAAAAATAAAAAAAAGATAAAAAAAAATTAAGAAAAAAGAATAAAGTTTAATAAAAAATAAACAAGTAAATTATAGAAAATTAAAAAATAAAATTAAATCTCAATTTCAAGTTCAATAGGAAGATGTTTAGAACCTTCAACATCAACTAATATAGAAGAAGATTTAACCTTATCCTTAAGAGATTCAGAAACAAAGAAATAATCTAAACGTGCACCATCGTTTTCTTCCTTATTTTTCCAGTATGAAAAAGATTCTTCTTCATTGAATAATCTTAAGGCATCTACAAATCCAAATGATTCAAGTTTATCTAAAACAGATCTTTCTTCATCGGTGAAGCTAACTTTAGTGTCCTTGTTGGATATGTCTATATCATTATGAGCAATATTAAAGTCACCTGCAATAATCAAATTCTTGTCCTTATTCTTTTCTACATATTTTAATAGACTGTTGAAATAATCTAATTTTTGATTAAAATTAGCTTTTTTACCAGTTCCAGCAGGTGCATAAATATGAATTAATGTAAAGTCTTCAAAATCCAATACACATGCCCTATGGAATGCATCTTGAGATTTAATAAAGAATCTTTTGATTATTTTAGGTACAATATTGGTAAAGCTTGCTAGTCCGCCAGTCCTAGCGCTTTCACCTTTTAAGAAATAATAATCATAGGGATTCTTATTTAAGAATTTCTTATCCATTTGCTCATAGCTAGCTTTAGTCTCTTGGAATAAAATAATATCAGGCTCTTTCTCTAAAACAGGATTGATGTCCTTATTTTTTATCCTAGTCCTTATGCCATTTACATTCCATGAAATAATTTTCAAATTGCTCATTATTTTTCTTCCTATAATTTCAATTAAAATAGTGTCTATTAATATTGTAAAATTAATTAAATAATCTCAATAAATTAGGTCTATTAATATTGTAAAATTAATTAAATAATTTTAATTTTTATAAACAATATAATATTATATTTTAAACAATATAAAGTTTTTTAAACAGATAATAAATTTTTTAAATAAATATTATAAGTAAATAACTTTAAATTATAGGAAAATCATTAAAAAAATTCTTTTTAAACAATATTTTTCAAAAATAACTACTATATATTAATACATATAAGAATAAAATAAATAAAATGATTTATTCTATATTCAGATAAATCTAAGAGAATTAATTATTAGATTTTAAAAAAGAGATATGAATAATAATTCATAACTTTAATATACTATAATAAAAAAATATAGTATTAATTATTCAGTTTATGGTGATTAGATGGATTATGATATTAATGAAAATGCTAATTATTCTAAAATATTTATTGATGAGCTAAAGCTTAGCAGATTGCCTGTTGCAGTTAAATTCATCAACGATGAAAGTGAAGTTCCAGAAGGTATTGAAAAGATTGACGAATCATTAAGACACTGTGAAATGATTACAAAAGCAGCTAAAGGCGAATCATTCTATTCAACTGCTGAAGAGCAAAGATGTGCTGGCGGAGCTTCTGCAATGGGATTAATCGATCTTCCTCCTAAGATTGCAAGCGGTGAATTATACTATAATTTAGGCAGATTTGAATCTATTGAAACTGCTAAAAGCGTTCTTGACAATATTTATAGAAAGGATGAAAGAAGCTTTGGCATTGTATATGCGCCATTGGAAAAAGCTAATTTCGCTCCTGATGTAGTTGTAGTCATTGCAAATCCTAAAAACGGAATGAGAATCACTCAAGCTATTGTCTACAATAGCGGTGAAATGTTCAATGCAAAATTCGCTGGAATTCAGTCATTATGTGCAGATGCAGTTAGCGGACCTTATGTTAGCGGCAAGCCTAATGCAACTTTAGCCTGTAGCGGTTCAAGAGCATATGCTGGCATAGAAGATGAAGAAATTGCTTATGGTATGCACAGAGACAATATAAAACCAATCATTGAAGCATTTGCAAATATGAAATAATTTTATTAATTATTTCTTTTTTTCTTTTTTCATAAAAGTTCTTTTTAATAAAAATTTATAAACGCTCTTTTTAATAAAAATATATAATACACTCTTTTTTTATTAAAAATCATAAATTCTTTTTTTAAAAAAAATAAGCTATTAATTTGTCTTAAGGAACTGAAAAAACAGGTTTATTATCTTCTTCATTTGAATTCTCATTAGTATTTTCTTCTAAATCTTTTTTATTACAAAATGTACTGAAATCACAAGCATTGCATGTTCTCTGTTCAGCATTTGCATTCCAAGCTTCCTTAATCTTAGAACCATTTAATTCCCTAATCATAGAGCTTTCTATCTGATTTACAACTTCATCAAATTCCAATAGAGAATCATCTATTAAATCTTCCTTTATATTTATTATCCTAATTGACCGGTCCATCTTAAATTTTTTAGACAAGTCATCGTGAATCGCCTTCGGACCATTTTCATCCCAATTCTTTAATATTTCCCAGTCCTTAGGAATGGATTGCCTAGGAATGTCCGTTTTATTGTTTTCTAAATCTTCCCTTATCAATAACAAATCCTCAGTAGAAGGAACCAATTCATTCAGATAGAAAATAATTCCACAGATAACTGGTTTAGCATCTTCCTGCATGGATCTTAGCCAAGCATAAGTTAAAATTTGCCATTCATGCTGAATCCAAGTTTTATAATCTTCCAATGAGTTTTCATCATTAGAATCCTCATTTAACAAATGAATATTATTTTTATCAATATCATTTTTATTTGGAGCGCTAGGCCTTCTCATACCCTTATAATCTATAATTATTTCATATTCATCATCTTCTAAATTTTCCAGAATAGTTTTAAACTCTTCATTATTAGCCAAATATTCTAAAATTTTATTTCCTGATTTCTTAGAGGATTTATCTCTAACATTATCAATGTCACATGAATCAATAACAAAGAAACTATCTAAAGTTGTTTGTTTGAATGTATTTTTTGATTTTTCATTATCACCATTAAAATCATTCTCTATTGAATATATCTCATCTAACTTGACTGAGCTTAATACATCTATCACCCCATTTATAGAATAATACTCAGACCTTGAATGTCCTTCATTGTCCTTAGGCATATCTCGAATGCCCTTTATCAAAACTTCAGCATCCTCTATCAATGGAAAGAGATGAGGTCCCCAAATCTTTATTGATCTGTCCACTCTGGCACTGTACATGTTTTCCTTAGGACCATAATTTTCAGTATAATTGATTGGAGGATTAAGGCCTTTTACCTTAAGTCTTTTTGTGATTATATCCTCTATAGGCTTTATATCTCTTTCCCAATCCCATTTGAAATCCTTCTTTTCTTCATCACTAAGGTTATTCCATTTTAAATAAGCCTCTTCCATGACTCCATGAATAAATTCACCAAACCACAATTGAATAGGCATGGAAGGAGGAAGATTTCCCTTATTCTGATAGCGATATTGCAAATTGCAAGTGAGAAAGGACAATAAGTCTCCAGTTAGACTATATTCTGGAATAATATACTCTTTAGAACGTGTTGATAGTTTCATCTTTACACCTTAATTGAATGACTGCTAATTGACCATATTTTTTCATATTTGCTTAATGATTTTTAATAAGTTATATATATTAATTATTATTTTCATATTTACTTAATAATTTTTAATAAGTAATATATAAATTTAATTATTCTTTCATATTTACTTAATAATTTTTAATAAGTAACATATAAGTTAATATAAATTTAATACTTCTGAATTTTATAATGAAATATCCAATTTAATAATCCAAAATGATAACAAAATAATGATTAGTCTAATCTATGAAAAACTGAAAAATGCTAATTAATAATAAAACACAATACAATTTTTCATATAATTAAATCAAAATAACGACTAATTAAATTAAATAAATGTCATCAAACCCTATGAATTCTTCATCCCTATTCCAACCTAAAGCAACATTAGGTATTTTTTGCAATTTATCTTTTTGTTTATATCCATCAATATTTGGATTTAAACCAACTAATAGCAAAACATCCTTGGCTCTTGAGAATGCAACAAAGTATAGTCGGGTAAGATCATCAAAGGCCCTATCCTTTGAATCCCTTTCGCTTTCACCTAAGCTGCTGTATTTTCGTATTCTATCCTGAATGATTGATGACTTGTCTGCCTTTTTAGGAAACCTTAGGTTGGATTCCCTTACCGTATTCTTCTTAAACCTGGACCCAACATCTACAATCACAAGAGGAAATTCCAAGCCTTTAGATTGATGTATGGACATTATATTAAACCTGTTTGGAGGTATGACTTCAAATAGGTTTTCATCAATCTTAACTCCCCCAACGGCAATAGGTACGAATATGTTCATCAATGCCTCATTGATTGATTCCTCTTCAGCCTCATGGGAAGTGAAAACTATGTTTGAAGAGTATTTATTAAAGAAGCTTGTCTGATTGATTGTTTGGGTAATCGCCTTTAGGTATACCAGTCCTTCGTCATCATCCTGAAACTCTTCAATCCAAGTAACCAATTTATAAGCAAGTTCCATTAGGCCTGCTTCCTTAGGCCATTTCAGGTCTTTTGAACCGTTTGTATTGAAAGGCTGCCTTACCTGCCAATGAATTATGAAATCCTCAAGGGAAATTGGAGAGTGAGGCTCTGGATTTACATCCTTGATGAATGATTGGGCTTTTCTTCTCCATACAGACATATTTCGTCTTGCAAGGCGAGGAAGCTTTTTATTTGAATTCTGGTAATAGGAGTTTGGATCTATGCATTCAAGCATCAACCCGCAGAACACTGCAACAGATTCGATATCCTGCAGATCCTGTCCCCTTGGATTGAATACTCTAATTGGAGTTCTAAGGTGTTCTAAGCGTTTTTTAAGAATAAATGGGAATTTGCGAGAGTTATGAGTGACTTCCTTAGGGGAATATGTTAAAAATGCAACATCATCTATGGAACCTGTCTCCTCATCAAGCTCTATTATGATTTCCCCTTCGCTTTGAGCAAGCTCAAAGCCAGACTTCTTATAGCTTTCCAAGGCATCTTCACTGTCTGAATTTAGTTTTTTATTGATGTCCTTGTTTAAGACTCTCTTTACTTTTCTCTTTACTTTTCCTTTTCTGTTTAGTTCATCTAAAAAGTTAGTCAAATCCATTGCAAGCTTTT
The DNA here is from genome assembly GCF_000024185.1 of Methanobrevibacter ruminantium M1. Lineage (NCBI taxonomy): Archaea > Methanobacteriati > Methanobacteriota > Methanobacteria > Methanobacteriales > Methanobacteriaceae > Methanobrevibacter > Methanobrevibacter ruminantium. Next base: position 1,458,440 of record NC_013790.1, on the reverse strand, counting down.
CTTCAGATGAACGGAACATGCCTAAAACAGGAATCTTTTGGGTTTCTATTTCATCCTCATTAGGTAGGTCTTCTGGAGATTCATTTTCTGAAGTATCTTCAGAAGAATCAAGATTAGGAAAAACGATTTTAGGCTTTTCCTTTACACGAGCATCCTGATACTCATCATCCAATTCAACAAAGTCATTGCATAAGTCAATGATGTTTTCAGTTGATCTGTAATTTGTCTTAAGATTTATCTCTTTCGCTTCTATGCCAATTCTAGAAACTCTTTCAATGAAATTGGTAAACAAGTCAACGCTTGCTCCTCTAAATCTGTATAAAGATTGGTCGTCATCTCCTACAACAGTAATGTTACCGCCATTTTTAATGGCAGATTCTGCAATCCTAAAGTAAATGCTTTCCTGAAGGAGATTGGTGTCCTGATATTCGTCAACTAAAATCACTTTAACATCATCTAAAAAGCTATCCAATTTACCTGAACTCAATCTGTTTAAAAATTCAGTCTCTAACATGGCAAAATCAAAGATATTCTGACTTCTAAGGGTTTTTTCATATTCCATAATAAGATTCAATGCTATTTTCTTTCCCCTTTCATTATCCTTTGTATCAGCCAGTATATCATTAATGTCAACCATATTGTAATATATATGCTCCTTAATGCTAAGGAGGATATCTGCCATGGCTGTAAGGTTTTTAACCTTAGGCTTTTGGTCAATTTGAGATTCCTTTCCTGTTATCTCAGCCAAATACTCCTGCAAGGACTCATGCAAATACATATCATTCTTTAAAAGACATTCATTAATCATAACTGAATTTGCAACAAAATCCTCAATCAGAATAGGCTGGCTTGTACCTGCATCCCTATGGACCCTTAAGAGCTCATCTGCTATGCTGTCTATTGTTCCTACATTGATTTGATTGAAATCGATTTTTCTAACCTTATCTACAACAGAGCCATCTGCCATTTCCCCATTCATTACCTTATCCATAATAAAAACAGGGATTTTTTTCTTAAGCTTATCTCCCCAGCTTAATATACGGGATAATAGTTCTGAAGCAGCCTTTTTAGTAAATGTAGTTGCAAGTATCTCCTTTGGCTGGACATCATCTACAAAAATAAATTTAAGTATCTTTAAAACCATAACTGTAGTCTTTCCAGAGCCTGGACCTGCTACAATAAATAAGGATTGTGACTTATCAGCAGATATAGCGGCCTTTTGGTCTGAATTGGAAGAGATATCCCTTTCTAATATCTCTACAACCAGCTTTTCAAATTCTTCGTAACTTATCACATAATCACCCCAATAATATAATTCTTTTAAATATTTTTAGTCAATATAATATTAAAATAATGATTTATAAACTTATTTAATTAATTAGATTCTATAATTAACTACTGATTAACTATTGATTAATTGAATAAAATTTGAATAAATTGTGTGATATATAGCATTAAAAATATGAATACTCAATCAATCTTAAAATCTATAAAAATTCCTTAAAACTTTGTTTCAATTCTTATATTTACTTTTAGTATTTATACTTTATAAAGATTACATAAGAGCATGTGAAAACTAATATTTTTACTAAAATAACAATATTAAATCAATTTGATGAAAAATATGATGAACTTAATGATAAGTTTTATTATGAAAAATAAGCAAATATATAATTGTTATAAAATTTTTTAAAAAGGATAAAAATTAAAGAAATTATAAAGATAAAACTTTTAAAAAAAGAAGTGGATTTTTTTTAATAGAGCTCTTAAAAGGCCCAAAATAATAAAAATCCTTAATTTATCTATTAAATTAAAAGAAACTGATAATATGTCTACCGAAAGCAAAGATAAGCAGATGGGCAAAATCGATCAATTCAAAAACGACATTCGTTTTAGAAGAAAGATCGAATATGTGGAAACCATTCCAGGGAAAGATGCAAGCTATAAGAAGGTAGATGTATTAAACAAAAGAATTCTCCAATATCTTGAGGATAAGAAGATAAAGCTCTACAGACATCAGGCATTGGCTATTGAAAAAACAAGAGAAGATAAGAACATCATAATAACCACCCCTACAGCAAGCGGAAAGACATTGGCCTTCAACCTGCCAGTCTTAGAGGAACTTATTAGCGATAATGATGCATGTGCATTATATATTTACCCTGCAAAGGCCTTATCCTACGACCAATTGAAGGTCCTAAGGAACTTTGAGGATGAGATGGGCCTTGATCTAAACCCAAACCCTTACGATGGGGACACTCCAAAGGCTAAAAGATATAAAATCAGACAGGAGTCTCGCATCATCTTGACCAACCCATACCAGATTCATCATATATTGGCTTGGCACCACCAATGGGAGCGATTCTACTCAAACCTAAAGTATATCATCATCGATGAGGCCCATTATTATAAGGGAATCTTCGGTTCCAATGTGGCGTTTCTTATCAGGAGACTTAAAAGGATTGCAAAGTTTTACGGCTCTGAACCTAAATTCATATTGTCCTCAGCAACCCTTGCAAACCCATTGGAACTTGCAGAGAAGCTTACAGGAGAGAGTTTTGAACTCATTGACGAGGACTCCTCCCCTAGCGGAGAGAAGGATTTTGTATTGTACAATCCATATAAGTCAATCAAAAAGGATTCCAAGGACCAATTTGACATGGATGAGTATTCACGCTCTGTCCATATGGAAACAGAGCGCATATTCCTGTATCTGATTTTAAAGGACATACAGACATTATGCTTTACCTCATCCAGAAAGATTGCAGAGCTCATTGCACTATGGACAAAACGTGATATGGAAAAGGTCAAAAAGCGAAACGTCGAAAAGATTGCAGCCTATCGGGCAGGTTACTTGGCAGAGGACAGAAGGCAGATAGAGGACGGATTGAAGTCCAGAGACTATTTGGGAGTCACCTCCACAAATGCCCTTGAATTGGGAATAAACATTGGAAGCCTTGATGCTGTTATAATATCCGGATTTCCAGGATCCATGATTTCCACCTGGCAACAGGGAGGAAGATCCGGCCGTACAAATCAGAAGTCCCTTGTCATTTTGGTTGCATTCGAGAATCAGCTGGACCAGTACTTTATGAAAAACCCGGAATTCTTCTTTGACAAGCCTCATGAGAATGTGGTTATTGACCTAAACAATGAAAAGCTACTTAAAAACCATATCATCTGCGCTGCTAACGAGCTTCCACTTACATTAGAGGAAGCAAAAGAGGAATTCAATGTTACAGAAGACTTCCTTGACAATATAGTCAGAAACAGGGATTTAAGAAAAAGCAGAGGATTCTACATCTATCCATATGATGACAGCCCATCCTTTAACTTTTCTTTAGACCAGATTTCAAATGAGATATTTACAGTGATGAATGGAAGAACTGTGATAGAGCATATGGAAAAGTCCAATATGTACAGGGAAGCCCACGAGGGAGCTGTGCTGATAAACCAAGGACAGACCTATATTGTAAATAAGGTTGATCTAGACAGCCATTTCATCTTTGTCAAAAAGAAGGATGTGGAAGCCCATACAATAGCATTGAAAAGAACAAACATCAAGATTACCAAAAAGATTAAAAAGCATAGGATAGGAGAGTTTACAGTCCATTTCGGTGAACTTGAAGTAGAGGAAGACTATTTTAAGTATAAGCTGATGCAATATTCAAAGGTTATTGGAGAATATATAATCGATCTGCCTCCACTTAAGTTCAACACTAAAGGAATTTGGTTTACTATCCCAGATAGCGTTAAGGACAAGCTTGAAGAAATCTACAAGGATGAAACTGAAGTCTTTGCAGGAGGCCTTCATGGAACAGAGCATGCTATGATTGGACTCTTCCCCCTTCATGTGATGTGCGACAGGTTTGATATAGGTGGACTTTCAACCAATTACCATGAGGACACACAGGAAGCGACTATATTCATCTATGACGGATATGAGGGAGGAATAGGAATCTGTGAAAAGGCGATTGACCTAATCACCGAACTTACAAAATCAACTAGAAACCTGATTAAGAATTGCGAATGCAAGGACGGATGTCCTTCTTGCATTTATTCACCAAAATGCGGCAATGATAATAAGCCACTTCATAAGAAGGCCACGGAATATATTTTAGATTATATGTGGGATGAGATGAATAAGCTAAGCCCAGAGGACCTTGCTAAATTAGAGGAAGAAAGAATTAATACTGAAAACAGTGATTATGATAATCTAAATGGACATTCTGATGTTGAAGTTGAATATGATAAAAAACCAAATAATGCTGAAATTGAAATAGATGATGAAAGAGAAGCGGATAATGCTGAAATTGAGATAGAAGATGATGAAGCCCAAGAGGAATATGAAAAGGCATTGGAAGAGTTTAATAAGGAAAACTATTCAATTGCAAAAGACATTCTAACTGATATAATCATAAATTATGACAATCAATCTGCAGATGCTTATTATCTCATTGGTAAGATATTGTTTATTCAAGGAGATAGTATGGGAGCATTGTCCTTTGTTAAAAAGGCATTGTCTATTGAGCCTGCTCATGAATTGGCTAATGAATTTTACTTTGAGTTGAAGAATAGTTATTAAATGATTATTAAATGATAATTAAACTATAATCAAATTGTTAATTTATAGAAATAAAGATTTATAATTTTATTAAAAAAGTCTAAATTATAAAAATAGGTGATAATATGGAATTAACTGCTGAAAAGAGAAAAGAACTGCAAGAGAAAGTCACAACAGACATTAATGCAATCCTAGAAAAGCATGAACTTCCTTATAGGATGGATGGAATTTCAGTAATGAAAACATCAAAAGGAACCAGTTTTTTAGGAAACATTAGAGTTCATGATCCTTATAAGGTAAAAGATGTTAGAAAAGAGGTTGAAGACTATTTTGAAAGCTATGGAAACGTTACTATCACTTCAAGGGATGTAGTGCCTTGCTGTGAATTGCCTTATACATATATAACTTTCCATATTGATTATTTTAACGAATAAACTTATGGTTTACAGTAACACTATCATATTGATTGAATCTAGATAAAATGACATCTCGAAGAGCAGAACATGAGAGATACCTTAAAAGCATCCTATCAAACTCATTATCTTCAGGACATCCATCTAAAGAGGCCATAGAAAGGTATAGGAAATCATCCCCAACTTACTATAATAAGCTAAAGCTTGGACTTATGAACAAATACAAGGACTGGGACCTCTTGGACATAGAAGGAAGTTCAGTTATTGAAAACATCTATGGAGAGACCTTAAGGATTAGGCGAAGGGAAAAGCTAGACTTTCACCTAGAGGATAAGAAAGATGAGATAAAGAATGAGCTTTCCTCAAATTTGAAGTTAATTCCAGGTATCGGCTATCAAACCGAATCCAGACTGAAGGAAAATAACTACCATACAATCTATGACCTTCTTCAACATGACAAATACTCCCATAAGGCCCAAAAGGCATTGAATCGGATAGAAAGGAACTGTTTTGTATCTGATTTCAAGCTTTTAAAGGAATCATCCAAATATCCTATGGATCACTCCCAGCCGATTGACAAGAACAGAACCCTTAAGGCATTAAGCTCCCTTGATCCGTTTAACCTTAAATTTATGGATATAGAAACTTTAGGGCTTTCAAATGTCCCTATCATCCTTATTGGAATTGCTGAGATAAAAGGCAAATGGATTGAATCCAACCAATATCTCCTAAGGGACATTGAGGAGGAGCCTGCAGTGATAGAGGCTTACCTTTCCCATCTGGATGAGGCAAGCGTTCATGTAACCTATAATGGAGCAAGCTTTGATATACCATATATCAAGAATAGGGCACATTATTATAGAATGGACTATAATCTTGACCAGATACACTACGACCTTATATATCCGGCTCGCAATCTATGGAAAGATGTATTACCTAACTGCAAACTAACCACAATTGAAGAAAATCTGTTTGGCATAAAAAGGGAAGATGATGTCCCTGGAGCGTTTATTCCAGACTATTATCAAAGCTATTTAAAAGAAAATAATATTGGTCCATTGATTCCAATAATTGAGCACAATCGTATGGATATAGTATCTTTAGCCAGTTTTTTAATGAAAATTTATGAAGAATCCTTTTGATTAAGTGATTTAAGACAAATAAAATGTAATTTATAGTTTTTTAAATATATTTTAGTAATAACATTATAATAAATAGTATTAAATTTACCCAATATTAAAAAAGATTATTAAAGTAACTTTATTCGATATATCAAGAATTATTATTTATCAAAATGATAAAATAATTAAAAATATTAGTGTATTTAGCATTACATTTATAAATAATGAATTATATAATAAATATGAAGATAACCTTTTAAGGTAAGACTCTAACTTAAGTTAAAGAATAAAAATTAAGTATTTAAAAAATCAATTATCCCATATAAAAAAATTACTTAATTTTTATCTTTCTTTTTATTTCTCTTTTTCAAACTTTTCTTATTTTGCATTTTAAACTATTTCTATAAGTTTTTCAGATTATTTTTTTTAGATATTTTTTTATGAAATGTTATTTTTTATACAAATGTGACTAATTTTTATATGAAATGTTAATTTTTATACACTTTCGACTAAATTTTTTTTTGAAATGTTATTTCTGAGACAATTTTTACCAGTTTTCAAACATTTATTAATTTTTTTCAATTTTTAGAATTATTTTATTAATAATCCCATACAAATTTGAAAAAAATAATAATGCTTTAATATTTAAAAAAATAAAAGAAATATAAGAACAAAAATAAAAAAAAATAATTTAATTTATCAAAATTATAATCATCGTTAAAAAAGTGGTGCTAATATGTTTGAAGAAGATGAAAAAGTAAATAAAATATTTAATCTTATAATCACACAAGGAATTGACTCTGAAAATGAATATAAAATCTTTACAGAAAGATTATACTCAAAGCCAGACTTCTTATGGACCGAATCCTTTGCAAGAGACTATGCACCATTTGGAGAACAGTTCTTTTCTAAAGTAGACATTATCGTTTTATTGTCTGGTCTTTACAATGACAATAAGGAACTATTTGATACCTTGATTAAAAAATCAGAAGAATTTGATATTCCTTTGCTTTTAGTGCGCCCTTATGGTATGGAAATAGTTCCAGAAGAGCTTGAAGAAAAGGTTAAAAGCGTTGTAGGATGGAATGCAAATTGCATTATAGATGATATAAAAAGCATAATAATGGGTGATTATGACTTTGATGATGATTTTGACATTTAAATAATCTTATTTTTTTATTGGAATCTAATTTTTAAGAAAAATAATAATGAACCAATTAATAGACCAATTAATTAAAAAAAAAAAGAATAATAAGTATTAATTATTAAAATAATAACTAAATACTTATTTTTAACTATTTTTATATTCACAGATTTTTACTATTTTTTTGCTGCTTTAACTATTTTCACAGTTTTTTACTATTTTATTTACTGCTTTAACTATTTTCAATTTTAGAAATTCCCTCTTCTTTTTCAACTGAAATCAGAGTATCGGCAGCAGTCTCAAGCTCTGTATCGTGAGTGACTATAATCATTTGAGGAATTATAGACATGCTCCTCAATACATTGATCAGCTCCTGTCTGCGGAAGCTATCCAAATGAATTGTAGGCTCATCCAAAAGAATTGTTTCAATATTACCCTTAGACATGGCTTGAGTAATTCCCAATCTTAAAGCAAGAGCTATAGCAATCTTTTCACCACCACTGACCATATCTATATTCGCCTCACCCTCAGGGCCAAAAATAGAAATGTTATAGTCATCATCCAAGATTAAATCTGAATACTTGAAGCTGAACTTATCAAAGAAATCCTTGGTATTCTTCTGAATCAACGGTCTGGATTGTGATTTAAGATCCCTTTGAATTCCGTCCTTGCTGTATAGTTTTCTAAAGTCCTCAAGGAGATTATAATATTCGGTAACTGCAATATACTCTTCCTTATATTCTCTGTTCTGTTGAATGATCTCTTCAATATTCTTGATTACAGTTTCAAAATTGGCAAGATTAGTCTCCTTAACAGCAATGTCCTGAGAATAATAAGTGAATTTATTGTTTAACCTTTCAAGCAAGATATTTACATGATTATAATATTCCTCATCATAGCTGGAAGATTCTATCTGCTTTTTAATCTCCTCAATCTCTTGAGTTTTTGATTCGATTTCTTTCTTTTTATTCTCATATTTATCTTCATACTCTTTCTTATCTTTAACTGAACCTAATAAGATATTATATCTCTTATCCTTTTCGGATAGTTTTTCAATTGACTCATCAAGCTCTTCCAAGGTAATATTTAAAGAAAGCTCTGAATCTGAACTGATATATGTTTTAAGCTTTTCATCCTCAGTCTTGATCTTGCCATATATTGCATATAAGTCATCCTTGACTTTAGTTTCATCAGGGAAAGACTTAAGAAGAGTGCTTGCTTCCAGATATTTCTTATTATGGGCTTCAAGTTCAATGAATTCTCCATTTTTGGATTCTATCATTTTATCTAAACTTTCAAGCTCCTCCTTTTTCCCTTGAAGCTCTTTGATTTTAGCATCCAATGTTTCAAGAGTCTTATTGGACTTGTCAAGGTCATCTACAATATGCTTATTAGCATAAATATCGTTTTTAATTGAATCAAGGCTCTTTAATTTAGACTCATTCAAGGATTTATCCTCATTTAATTTAAGGAGAAACCCATTAATTTCATTTATCCTCTTTGTATTGCCAGATATTGTGGCCTCATACCCATTGATAAGTTCATTCTTCTTATCTTCACTAATTTCAGATTGGCAGACAGGGCATTTGTTTTCAACCTTTTTAATATCAGCCAATGGCTCATCCAATGATTTTATTTCCTGCTTTAGACTGATTGATTCCTTCTTTAAATTATCTATTTCAGTGCTTGTATTGTCAATTGAAGTTCTAAGATTAGTTCTAAGGTCTTCTACAATACTTTCCAATTTATTGAAGTCATCATTGGTTTTTATAGGGCTGATTTCCTCTTCAAGATCAAATTGTGAGAGAACAGATTTAGAACTGTTAAAGAATGTCTCTAATTTTTGATTGTTTAGACTGACCTCTTGAGTCAGGGTGTCTTTGCGAGATTCCAATTCATTCAGATTTTTAATCTCAGAGGACATCTCTATTTTCTTATTGTTTAAGACCTTTATTTCACCTTCTAAAGCAATGTATTTCTCATGATTTTCTTGCTCATCTTTAATGACAGTCTTATATTCTTCAATCTGACTTAAGGTCTTTTTATGATTCTCTTCATCTTCTTTTAACTTATTTAAAGCTAAAAAGGACTCTTTGAATTCTTTATAAATAGGAAGTTTCTCGCAGAATGGCTTAAGAATGCCCATCTCTGTTTCATTTCTTGTGATCTCATTTAGTTTAGTGAAGAGCTCTTCCTTGCCTTTGTTTAGAGCACTCAGATTTTCCTCTTCATGAGCATGCTTTAATTTAAGAGATTCAAAATCAGATTTTTCCTTGTCCAATTTTTCCTTTTCCTCTTTTATATTTTCAAGTTCGACCTTGAGGCCTTCAAATTCCTCTTTTGATTTTTTTATCTGGTCATCTAAGTTAAAATGGTCTTCCTTAGCCTTCTTCAACTCAAAATTAAGTTCGGATTCCGGACGAATATTGCTTTCCAATACTGCCTTTCTTGTTTTATACTCTTCAATAATGCTTGGAATGTTATTGTATGCAGTTTCCAATTCCTCAATTCTCAAGAGCTTGGTAATCAATTTCTTACGGTTTGCTGGAGTGTCATCTATCAAGGCAGATATCTCTCCCTGACGGATATAGATTGCATTTAGAAATGTTGAGGAGTTCATGTTTAAGAGCTCTTCTATTTGCCTGTCCACTTCCTTGTTTCCAGATGCAATGATATCCTCTCGTCCATTGCTTATTTTAAACAGATTTGATATTGACTTGAAATTAGGCTTTGATTTGGTCTTTGATGGAGATAATATGCCTCCCCTTTCCACCATATATTCATTTCCCTCACAAAGGAAGGTTAGCTTAACTGACATTTCTATCTTTTCATCCAAATTCTTGTTAGTTCTAACCAAATCGGTGATGTTGTTGGTTGTGTAATTCTTAAACAATGCAAAGGATATGGCTTCAAATATTGATGACTTTCCTGCACCGTTTTCACCAACGATTAGACTTATGCCAAGATCCAAATCCAATTCAGTGTCTGCATGTGATTTGAAGTTCTTTAATTGAAGATGTTTAAATATCATGTTATGCCCCCTTTAAAAGTTATCAAGACTTACTTCTTTGGTCTTGACTTGATTTTCCTTTGATTTTTCCTTATCGGATACTTCTTCTTTAGAATCTAAGTTCTTATTTAAATAGTCATCTAAACTGGATGAATTGTCTGAAACTGAATCATAAGCAGAAGACTCTAAGTGAGAAGTACCATCATCATTATGTTCATTAACATTTAATTCAGAACCGCCATACTCTGATTCGGAACTGACTTCATTTTCATCCTTATGATAATAATATTCATCATAAAATTCATCAGAGATATATTTGGCTTCCCCCATCCTTTTTTCAGATAAAGTATCCAATAAATCAACAGACAATTTAGTGACTTCCTCTCGGGCAAATTTCTTATCAACTGTCTGCTTTAATAATGTCTTAGGATCCAATGTTTTATCCCCATCAAGTTGATTTTCTCCTATTAAAACATTATCTGGCTTGAATGTAGGTCTGAAACTTAAAACATCATTACCAATTTTTTCATTAATCTTTTCATAGACATCAGCGCTTTCAAAATCACCGCCACGAACTGTTATATCAACTATTGGTTTAACTTCCAATGTTTTAAGTTCTTCCTCAATTACAGAAAGCCTTTCATCCAATTTGTCATACTCAATAATTTCATTGTAAAATTTCCTTGCGAGATCGATGGTGACCCTTTCAACAGTTGGAATGTCCTCACTTAAATCAACTATACAGAAACCCTTTCCAAATTCCTTAAAATTATCATTCAATTCGCTTGTACGGTTTATTTCCATAGAGCCCGGATAAACCAATTTGCCTTTTCCATAGTCCTCTACATAGAAATTATGAAGGTGACCCATTGCATAGTAGTCAAAATTCTTTGGCAAATCATCCAAATCAATTTCATAGCTATCCTCAGGCATCCATTTGCTAATTCCTTGGTGTGAAACCAAGATGGATTTAACTGCGGTGTCTGCAACTTTTGATAATATATTATAATTCTCAACCAATGCATTCTTCTGTGAACTGGTTGCAAATGGAACTCCACAGATTAAAACAGCACCTAACTGATGAACAGGATGTTCCGGACTGATTATATTAAGTCCAATGTCCTTGAATAGGACTTGTGGAGGCAAAGATCCTTTTCTTAATATGGAATCATGATTTCCAGCAATTGCATAAACAGGTATCTTTGCTTCGTTTAATCTTAACAATGCTTGTTGAAAAGTGAGCAATGCCTCTGTAGATGGACGGTTACTGTCAAATAAGTCTCCGCTATGAATTACAAAATCCACATCCTCTTCTATTATCTTATCTATGGTCCTATTGAAGACTTCATAAAAGTCCTTTTCACGTTCCAATAGGCCGAATTGTCTACAGCCTAAATGACTGTCTGATATATGTGCAAAACGCATTAAATTCCCCCATAATATTTTTTTTTAAAAATTTTTTACTAATAATAATTATTGCTTATTTATAAATCTTTGTAAAAATCTCTAAATAGGTATAACTGTTATAAACTTTATAAAAGGAGTTTTTTTACAAAGATTTCACTAATATCCTCCGCTTAAGTCATTGAATCTGGTTAATTCTATTTGCAAAGTTTCCTTTTTCTCTTTCTTTTGAGAAGCCCATTGCTCAATGATATCCAAGTCTCCTCCTCTTTGTCTTCCTTTAAACTCATTTATCTTAACAAGGGTTGGAACCTTTGTCATAAGACCTAAAACCAAAGCTTCCCCAATGTTTAAGGAAGGCAGCTGCTGAACAAGGTCCTCACTGAGGTTTTCACTAGCTGTCTGAACATGCCTTTGATCCTTTGGCTCAACCAATCTGAGGATTATCATATTATTTGCTTGTGATAATGTCTCTGCATCAACAGATTTAGGAGATTGGCTTACCAAACAAAGTCCAAGACCGAATTTACGCCCTTCTCTAGCTATTCTGGTAATCCAATATTTGGAATTTGGATTCCTGTTTTGAGGAGCCAAAATATGGGCCTCTTCAACTATGAAGAATATTGGATAGGATAAGGCAGACTTATCCTTATTTTTTACATAAGCCTTTCTGCTTCTAAGGGACCTTCTTAAGACATGTGCAACCAATACTTCAGCAGTATTCTCATCTACTTGTCCTAAATCCAAGACATTTGCCATTCCAGGCTTCAATTGCTTTAGGATATCTCCCACATTGGTGTTTAATAATTTATCATACTTTACCTTCAAGTCTTCAATTTTATTCATTACATCCAATATCTTTTTCTTATCGGCAGATTCATACTGCTCGCTTTCATGCATGCTCACAAGGACATCCTCTAGAATTTCAATGAAATCTGTTGGTTTGGCAACACCTTCCTGAACTTTCTTTCTAGCTTCATTAAAGGCCCTTCTGAAGTATCTCTCCTGAAGGGGAGCATTTGAAGGAATGTTTGCCAATTTCTTTATTTCGTTGAATTCCATATGCTGAGGATTGATGATTGGATCTATTACATTAACCTCGCCATTTGTAAACTCTGCATCCACATACTCTGAATGCATGTCAAAGATAAGCATGCAGCCATTATACTCAAGAAGGCCGTCAATGATTACAGAAACTGTATTGGACTTACCTGCTCCGGTCATTGCAAGAATTGCCAAGTGTCGGGAAACCATACTATTTATGTTAACTCCAATTTCAACTTCTTCATTACTTATCAGGTGACCTAGCTTAAGTGAATTGTCCATTTGAAAAATGTCCTTTAGAATCTCTGATGAAGCCCTATAGATAGGAGTTCCAGGAGGTGCTGGAGTCCGTGGAAGCCTAAGATTGTCATTTATATCTCCAAGGATTGTCACCTTTCCCTTTATGTAAAAGTCATCTCCCTCTATCTCACGTATCTTTTCTATGGTGTCAGGGTCGTATATGTCATCATTCAATGAAACGCTGCCTCTAACCATTGATTCGATCATTCCCAAAATGACCTTTCCATCATACTCTATGCTGACATACTCGCCGACTTGGGGCATCTCTTTAGAAATAAAGCTCAGTTCAATTAGGGATGTTTCCCCTATGCATCTTCCAATCATTTTTAAACCTCTAACTCAATTTTTAATAATTTATAATAATTATGATAAGTAACAAAATAACTCATTTAATTGTTTTAAACTTAAATTTAACATCTAATCCAACATTTCCCTTCCAGACTTGTCTAAAAATCCTATTACATTAGACAGACTTGTCATATTCTGATTTGAAATTACAACATCCTTATGTGCCTTCTTTAGAAGATATGGATAGCCTTCTGTGGAATTATCCTTTAATATTGAGAGGATATTCTTTATTTCCTCATCATCATCAATATAATAAGGAAACTCTATCTTTATGATGTTCTTATAGTCCTTTAGACGTGCAAAGACTGTTGTAAAGCCAAGATTGCGGAAAAACTCATTCTCTATTGGAAAGTCATGCTTGACTTTATATGAAACCTTCCTATAATAGGCTTTAGAAAAGCCTTCCTTTCTTGTGAATCGGTCTAGAATTGCCATATCTGGAATGTTAGCATAGAAAAGCTCATTGCTTGATGAGGTCTTTGATATTGCAATAATCTTCTTTCTGTTTTCCAAAAGATATTTCAATGCTATCAAGTTCTCTAAGTTCTCTAAAAGCCTAATTAAGTCATGCTCATCAATCTCCTCATCATCAAAGAATTCCTTAAACTCTTCCTTATAATTCAATGATGATATGTCAGAGTCCATATTTTCATAGCCTTTTTTAATCTTTAGATAGGCAGAATCAATAATTTCCTGTTTCTTTTCAAAGGAGATGGTCTCAAGAGGAATTGGCCTAATAAGATCTCCCAATATTGAGCCGTCATCTAAATAATAATCGATTTCATATTCCCTAAAGGTCTTGATTGCTGTCTTGATTTCAAATATGCTCATCATGTTTCTCAATCGGTCTTCCAAGAAGGATTGGTGTGGCATTATGTCCAATTCAACAGACTCTATAGAGGATAGCTTATTCTCCTCCTTAGTGGGATTATAAATCAATGATTCCGCTGCAACTGCATAGAAATTGAAGTTCAGGTATTTCTTCTTGTTATAGCTTCCGTCACCTGCAGCTATTATATGATTTGATTTAGAGGGGATGATAGGCGTATCATTCCATTTTGACTCCAAATCTATCTTGCTTTCATTAAGCTCTTCAAGAGGCTCTTTCAGTTGGCCTTTCTTATTGATGGCTTCAGTATATAATGAATTTAACATGATAAAACCTTAAATTGATTTATAAATTGTTTTAGATAATTGATTTATATGAATTATTTTTATTCAAATTACTATTAATAAGTTAATATAATATTTAAACTTACTCATTTATAAAGTCAAAGAGAGCATTTGAAAACTAATATTAAAATAAAAAATTATTGGATGGAAAAGAAAATAATGCTTAAAAGAATTATAATAAGTGGAATAGAATAAAAAGAGCAATAATAAAAGAAATAGAATAAAAAGAAGAGTAAAAATTAGTTTAAATATATAAACTAAAAAAAAGTTAAAAAAAAGAAAAAATTAAAGGATAAAATAAAAACAGAACTATTCAGAAGCTTTGCGAACTCCTGCGACTATTTCTTGGATTTTACCTTTAACATCTGAAGTTTCTTCTACAACAGTTCCTGTAACAACAATGTCTGCACCGGCCTTAGCTGCTGTATAAGCTGCTATGCCGTCACGGATTCCCCCTCCCACAACAAGAACTATGTCGCTGGTTGCCCTTTTTGTATATGCAACCATTTCAGGAGGAATAGGCTGATCTGCACCAGATCCTGCTTCAATATAGAAAAACCTCATTCCTAAGTTTTCAGCTGCCATAGCATAGATAGCTGGAATCTTTGGCTTGTTTCTTGGAATAAGCTTTGCATCTCCAACCCAGCCCACAGTTCCGCCAGGCTCTGCAACAACATATCCCATTGGAATCTTTTCTATTCCTGTCTTATTCACTGCAGGTGCAGCTAATGCTTGAGCTCCAATAATCCAGTAAGGATTGTTTGAATTGAGATAGCTCATGAAGAATATTGCATCTGCATACTTGCTTGCTCCATTGATGTTTCCAGGGAAGAGTATAATCGGATTGTCTATATTTTCAGATAAGGCTTTACAGGTTCCGTCAAGAGCAGCAGTGTCTACAGTGGAGCCCCCTACCATAATGCCGTCACTGCCTCCTGCAATAGCCTCTTTAGCTATATTGACAGCTTCATCTGGGCTTTGTTCATCAGGATCTATTAAAGTTAAATGAATTTTGCGAGTCTTTAAAATTTCTTTAAGATGTTGCTCAACATTTTCCATAAAATCACACTAAAAAAATTATTAGGAATTAATTAAATTGATACTTAATTTAATTATATATATTAATATTTTTCTTCTTATTAGTATTTAAACTATTTTAAAATATTTAAAAAAACCTTTAACAGGGTGATTTTTTTTAAAAGGAATAATGGGATATTGAAAAAAATAAGATAGTGATTATAAATAGAAAAAGAGTTAGTGGATAAATCAATAGAAAAAGAGAGATTAGCAATTATAAGAATAGCATATAAAAAAACGTAGTTAAACAATAAAAATAGCATATAAAAGAACAAGTAGTTAAATCAATAGAAATAGTATATAAAAAGAGTATTTAGTAATTAAAACAATAAAAATAGTAAAAATCTAAAGAGAATTAATAAATTCCCTTTTGTTTAAAAAAAGAATTAATATCAAAAGATATTAATTGGGATAGAATAAATCTATCCTCTAGGTTCTTTAGCTTTGAATCTTAAACCTTTGTAACCACATTTTCTACAGGTGGTAGCTCCAGCAGGATTACGTGCGTTACATTTTAAACAGATTTTTACATTGAACATTCTGTTTTCTGCTTCTTCAAATCTTGCCATTTCAACATCCTCCATCGCTAATTTTATTAAATAAAATAATTGGTTAAAATACTTTATAAAAATTCAAAAGAATTGATAATAAAAGTCTTAAGAATAAATTATGAAAAAACAATTTAATGTTATCATAACTATTAATAAAATATATAA
The DNA here is from genome assembly GCF_000024185.1 of Methanobrevibacter ruminantium M1. Taxonomy (NCBI): domain Archaea; kingdom Methanobacteriati; phylum Methanobacteriota; class Methanobacteria; order Methanobacteriales; family Methanobacteriaceae; genus Methanobrevibacter; species Methanobrevibacter ruminantium. Next base: position 1,442,126 of record NC_013790.1, on the reverse strand, counting down.
ATTTAATAGTATATAAATGTTGGCTTTTTTAGACCCTAAAATTAGAATAAGAGAGGAAATAATAAATCTTTTTAATGAAAAAGGGATTAAAATGAGCTATTTCCATATGATTCATAATCATTTCTCATGAGCAGCCAAGAACTCATTCTGTATCTCCACAACTTCAGCACTTGTTTTTACAGAGCTATAAGCCTCAAGCAAGTCATAATTTAGTTCAATAAATGAATGGCCCCATTTAAATCCATCCATAATATGATTAGCCTCTTCCTTGAATCCAGTTATATAGAATGTGGCAGCTATCGCCTCATTTGTTGACAATATGCATGGCTTGCCGAAATTAACCGGATTTGCAGCAATAAGGAAAGGAAGGGATCTGTGATACTTTGACAAGGAGAAGAAACTAGCAGACTTTGACACCTTATTCCAGGAGCAGTCAAGTCCTACAACTCCCTTATCCTCTACAAGCCCCCTATCTTCAAAGGATACTGCTTTTTCGCTAAATGGATTCAATACAACTGCACCACGAGGAATCTGATGAATCTTATAGACTATTCTGCACTTTCCTTGCTTTTCCATCTTAAAGGCTGTGCATTTCTTCTTATCGCATTCGTTTGCATGAAAAACAGTGACTTTCATAGTATCAACATCTAATACAATATTAAAATTAGCTTTTTAAAAAAATCAATGATTAATTCTCTTTTTAAGAATCAAAAAATTAAAAAATATAATTAATAAAAATCATTAAAAATGATAATTATTAATTAAATCAAATAAAATCTATCCTTCAGCAGTTTTATTAGTTAAAAAAGATAAAATCTATCCTTCAGCAGTTTCAGGAATATTTCCTGTTTTGACCTGTTCTATATAATCCTGCAATTGTTTAAAATCATCTTTAGTCATATTCAAGAGATCATATATTTGCGGAGCCTTCTTAGCATCCTTAAGAGTAATGCTCTCTAATAAAGGCTGAATGTCATCCTTAAAGAATCCGCAGTAGAGACTGCCATCACAGTCAATTGATTCATTGTCATATGCAATGATATTAATCATATAGGTCACATTATCCACATCTGCCTCACAGATGTAGACATTTATTACACTGGATTCATTAGCTGTCTTGTTTTCATCTGTTGTAGGAACTGCTTGAGAATAATAGACCTTCCAATCTTCACCATTGAAATTCCTCACTTCAGGAGCTGCCATACCCTGCAATTCATATAGGTCAGTTAAGAATGAGCCTCCCTTAATGCAAGACATATTATAAGTGATATTTCTTTCCTTATCCTCATAGGAGTCCACCCAGTCGGATAGGGAGTCATTGGTGCTTATATTGTTTCTGCTTACATCCCCTGTAAAGGTACCTGACATGAATTTATTGTCAAAGTCAGTAGTAGGTCCGCCAAATAAGTTAAAAGCTGATGCAGAGCCTACAATTGCAAATGAAAGCAATATTATTCCAAGAACAATTGCTATCTTTTTAGAATTCATGCTTTTCCTCCATAGATTTTTAGAAAAATATATTTTTTAAGTTAAAACTTAATAAGTATAGTTTTAATCTCATTATTATTAATCATTTTGGTAATGTTCTTTAAGATTAAAAAATGTATATTTTTGCTTAAAAATTAAAATAAAAGAAAAGAAAAAAAGTTTAAAAAAAAGTATAAAAAGGTTAAAAATAAAAAAAGATAATATTAAGGTTCAGATTATAAATTGAAGGATTATTTAGCTATAGTATAGTTAGGCCTAAATTTAGAACTTCTTTTTACATGTTTAAGCTCTACCTTGCTTAAACATTTATATTCTTCCAATAGCAATATCTTATAATCATAATCAACTGGCAAGGACTTGTCCTTTCCATCGATGAGACCTCTGAAATTTGCACCTACCCAACCGGTATCGCCAATATTGTAATTTAACCTTTCAATAGGATTATAATCTTCAAAGAACATTTCAAGTTCAATTGTTCTTTCTATAGGTGCCTTATAGTGAATTGCAATTACCTTGTCTGTATTTGATCTGACCTTAATGTATTTTTGATCCAATTGAATGGAGTCTCCTTCTCTTATCTTTTTAATTGTAAAGAAAGGAGAAATTTCGTTTTCTTCCATATAATTCACCTCATTGGTTTAATTGAATTAAATAAATCATTTAGTAATTAATCAAGTAAACTTTTCAATTGTTATATTTTTCTTATAAATATATAATCATTCATATTATATAAAACTATTCATATTTTACTGAACAAATGATTGATTGAAAAAAGAAAAAAAGGATTAGAAAATTCGAAGATGTAAGAAAGAAAAAAAGAATAGTTATAATTTATAGAAAATAGTTAAAATAAATAGAATTTATAGAAAAGAGAAAAATAGTTAAAATAAATAGAAAAATATAGAAGAACAATAAAATAATAAAATAATAAAATAATAAAATAAAAAAATAAAAAATAATAAAATAATAAAATAATAAAATAATAAAAATAGACCTATTTAACTAGGTTTTATCCTACCTATGTCTTCAGAGTCGTCCTTTTCATCATCAATGGATTTATTTTTTTCCTTATACTCATAATACCCAATTGTGCTTAAGACCTTAGAGACATCCACTCTTGTCTCAAAACAGCCAGAAGTGGATAAAAGAACTCCCTGAGGATAGAAGTCTGAAAGTGCCATCATGGTCTGGTTCAAATCTACATGGCAGGCAACCCCTACAACTGACTTGAACTTGTTTTGCTCTATTATCTTCTTTACAAAGCTGGATCCAGGTACAATAAACACCTTATATCCCATAGGCTCTGCCTTTGACTTGATAGTTCCTATTGCACACTTTCCACAGAATGTGCATTTGATTCCGCTTTCCTTAAGGCTTGCCTCACAGTCTCTAGACCTAAGACAATGTGGAAGAACGATTATCTTCTCTTCAGGAGGAATCTGGTCAAACTTTGGCTTATTTACCTTATTCCTCACCTCTATTCCAATATGGTCAACCAAAGCGTCATCCAATCTTAAGAAATTAGCCAAACTCTTCAAAGGGGAATAGAATACATTCACAACAAAGATAATGAGTGAAGGAAATACCAATTTGTTTCTTCTAAGGAGTATGATTCCAAGTATTAAGGCTATAATTAGTATGATGATTATAAGAACCACTAAAACAACTATAGATTCACCTATCAACTGGAATGCCTGTTCATGCAATAACATAGTTTCAATCTTCTAAATTCATAAAAATAAATAGTGCTAAATTATTTAAATTTTAATCAAAAAGGCTCAATCTTATAATCAGGAACATTTCCCTCTATTATAACACCATCGGCGGATTTCACAATATTCAATCCAGATAAACTGTCACAGGAGCATAATATATCCTGCTCTGGATGGGTTCCAGGAATTATTCCACAATCCAACCTAACGTTTTCACCAACTGATAAGACCATCTTAAGTCGCTTTGAAGCGGGATGGTTCTTTGGAAGAACGATTATCGGAGATTCGATATCGCGGGTAAGATAAATGAGAGACCTTATCCCCTTTTCATACTTCTTGCCAAGATTGAATGAGGAAACTGCAATAAGATCATCCTTTTCAAGATACTGAACAATCTCATCATTGTCTGGAGTTCCTATAAAAAGCATCTTATCCTCTCCAGCCTTAGCTATTCCTACCATGCCGCTTTCACCAAGAAGGAACAATATCTCATCATCCTTGAACTTAATCTCATTATCCATAATATCACTAAAAACAGTAAAAATTAATTATTATTTCAAAATAAATAAAATAAATGATTTTTTTAAAAAAAAGTTAATAAAGAGCAAATATATTGCTCTTTTAAATTAAATCGAGAAATCTATTCTCTTAATTCAACATTGTCGCTTTGGCATGAAGGACAGATTACCTTTCTGCCTAATCCTTTAAATTCATTTCCACAATCAAGACATTTGTATTTTTTTGTTTTCAATTTTTTCATTGAAAGGTCAGCCATTGGGCCTCCTGAACTACACATTGTATCACCTATTTCCATAGTTATTTTTAACTATAGTTAATGTTAATTATTAATATGTTTTCCTATTATTTAAATAATTATATATGTTTTTTAAAAAGAATGGAAAATTAAGGGATAATTGTTTAATTTCTACTAATCATCATAAAACTTCATCAATTCATCTGATTCTTCAGTTGATTCAAATTCATCAATGAAATCCTTTAAATCCTTAAAAAACTCTTTCTTTCTTAAATTGAAGTCTTTAATCTTTGAATAATCCTTTTTAATGCTTAAATTCATTAGCATGTTCTCTGTTTCAAGAGTGATTTCCGGACAATCGCTTCCAAAAAGACTATCCAATTTATCTAAATCATCATTTATTGAACCATATCTGTCAATAGAATCATCTGAAAGATTATTTTCTCCAATATTGCCTATGAGATTATCAAAATCATCAAAGGACAAATCTTCATCATCAAAAATAGGCTTGCTATTTTCCAAATCTTGAGCAAAGTCTTTAAATTCCTTTTTAAAATCAATATACTCCTTATCAGACATAATATCAACTAATATAGAACAAAATAAATTTAAACGATTGAATAAGTTTTTAAAAAAAAAACCTAAAAGCCTAAAGGTAAAAAATAAAAAAATAAAAAAATAATTAATTAAATTAATTATTCAAGCAAATATAATAATTTACAACTATCTGCCTAGTTCTTGATGTGCTTTAGCCAAATGTCCAGCTGCTAAAGCTCCAACTAAAGATAATTCACCTGCAAGAACAGTTGAAATAACAATCTCTGCAAACTTATTGACCTTGCCTGAACCTAAACAATCAATAATGCTTAATCCTTCGCTTGCTGTTTCAAGCCTTGTTCCACCGCCAATTGTTGCAATAGGTAAGTCCGGCATGCTTACAGCAAAATACAAGTCTCCATCCCTGTCCTCTGCTGTTGTTATTCCAAGGGAACCTTCCACAACATGGGCCTCATCCTGACCAGTTGCCAAGAATATTGCACCAATCATATTAGCAAAGTGTGCATTGAAAGCCATGCTTCCTGCTGCAGCAGATCCAATCAGGTTCTTTGCAATGTTTACCTCTTCCATTGCCTTTGCAGTTGTCTTAAGCTTGGATTTTACTATTTCCTCTGGAATCAATATGTCTGCAACTACAGTCTTTCCCCTTCCTTCAACAAGGTTGATTGCAGCAGGCTTCTTATCCACACAAAGATTTCCGCTTAATGCAATCGCATGAACTCCCAAATCATCATATAACTTAGAGAGAACCTTTTCTGTAGCTATTGTAACCATATTCATTCCCATGCTGTCTCCTGTAGAGTATACGAATCTAGGATAGACATAGTTTCCAACGATTATGATAGGATCTATCTTCACCAGCTTTCCATGGCTTGTGGTGGACTCTGCAATGGATTTTAGCTCATCAAACTTAGTCTCAAACCATGATTTTACCTTAACGGCCTCTACAACAGAATCTGTCTTTATAACAGGAGCCCTAGTCATCTTATCTCCAATCACTCTTGCATTGACTCCTCCAGATGCTGTAATAGCAGAGCAGCCCCTATTGACTGAAGCAAGCAAAGCGCCTTCAGATGTGGCTAAAGGAACAAAGAATTCATCATCTGCATGTTCCCCATTGATTTTTAATGGGCCGACAACTCCAATAGGTACTTGAACGGTTCCTATAGGGTTTTCAATGTTTTTGGAAAATGCCTTTTCCATATCCAAAGTGTAATTGGCTATCTGATTAAGCTCACAATTGGAATGTCTTTCTATAAATTCCCTTCTAATATCCAAAGCCTCTGTAGCATTTTCTGTGAATTTATCAATCTGATAAAGCTTCATTTCACCAGCCATTAGTTTATTAATGATTTCTTCCTTGTCCATAATATCACTCTTAAAAGATATAAATAAGCATAAAAACAGATTTTTATAGTTTAAATAAGATTAAATTTACTCAATAAGGATTAATCGATTAATCAGATTACTAAATTAATAAAAAAAAGTAAATGGAGAAATTATTCTCCACGAATTTCCTTAATGTATTCTACGATTTCAGAAGGCTTGCGAGCAACCTTTACACCAGCAGATTCCAAAGCTTCCATTTTACTTTTAGCAGTTCCAGAATTACCTGCAATGATAGCTCCTGCGTGACCCATCCTCTTTCCAGGAGGTGCAGAGATACCTGCAATGTATGCAACGACAGGCTTTGTAATGTTTTCCTTAATGTATGCTGCAGCATCCTCTTCAGCAGATCCTCCGATCTCACCGATTAAGACTATTTCAGTGGTTTCAGGATCGTCTTCAAACATCTGCAAGACTTCAATGTAAGGGGTACCGATAACAGGGTCTCCGCCAATTCCTACACAAGTGCTCTGTCCGATTTCTGCACGGCTCAATTGACTTGCAATCTCATAGGTCAAGGTACCGCTTCTAGAGATGACACCAACAGTTCCTTCTGAGAAAATATGGGTTGGCATGATTCCAAGCTTGCCCACTTTAGGAGAGATTACTCCTGGAGTGTTAGGTCCTATGACAGTCACTCCCTTAGCCTTTGCATAAGCCATGATTTCCATGGTGTCATGGATAGGGAATGTGGCTCTGGTAATTATAATTACAAGATCCAAATGGTCAATTGATTCAAAGGCAGCATCCTTAGCAAATGGCGCTGGCACAAAGATAATTGAAGCATTCACATCAGTATTTTCCTTAGCTTCCTCAATGGAATCAAAAACAGGAACTCCTAGAATCTCTTGTCCGCCTTTACCTGGAGTTACTCCTGCTACGATTTTTGTATTGTATTTTAACATCTGTTCAGTGTGGAATGAACCTTGTTTTCCAGTAATTCCTTGAACTAAACATTTTACATTTTCATCTAAAATTATCATATGAATCACTAACAAGTTTTAAAATGTATTTTTTAAATAATTTTGATTTAATAATTAAAATAACTATTGATATTTTTAAAAGTTATTAATCAATTATATATTTAGTTTTTAAATATTAAATAGTTAATCATTATTTTTGAAAAAAAATTGTAAAACATAAGTCAATTTCTAAAATTTAATAGTTGTGAAAACATAACAACACAAAAATGAATTTCATAAAAACACAAAAGTGAAAAAACACAAAAACAAATAAACACAGAAAAAACATTACAATAAAACACAAAAGTGAAAAAACACAAAAACAAATAAACACAGAAAAAACATTACAATAAAACACAAAAGTGAAAAAACACAAAAACAAATAAACACAGAAAAAACATTACAATAAAACACAAAAGTGAAAAAACACAAAAATGAATATTCAAAAAAGCACAAAAGTGAAAAAACACAAAATATTGCACAGAAATTTAATAAAAATAAATAAAAAGTAGACTAAAAATAATAAAAATAAAAGTAAAAACTATGAAAAATATTGTAGCTAAAATCAATTAAATTAACACTTAGCCTAAAATTCTTGTTTTGTTCTCGAATGGTATAGATAGGTCAATCATATTTCCATTCATGAATGCAGTTACAGATACAAGCACACTTCCAGGAAGCACATTGCATGGGGTATGCCGCTTTACAAGATAGGTGTTCTTGCATCCAAGTGCTGCGCCAATCATGGCTCCAGCCACCACAGCTATCTGTTCTAGGTCTTTTACTGAAACAACCACAACAGGATCATCTGTATCATTTTCAGACACATAGCCAACACCTGGAATGTCTGTTCTTGAGCCTATTCTATCTGAAACGTCGATTACAGACTTCATGCCACTTGCAGCCTCAATTGCAGAGTTTGCAACATCCTTTACAAAGCCTTCTCCACCATAGGTGTCAAAGGCCATGATAATTGCATCCTGATAGCCGTCATCGTTCAAGCTTGCCTCGGCATATGAGAGTCCCTCTCCTGCCTTGCTAGGGTCATCTGAAACTCCAGCAAGGTCACCTAAGCTCTCTGCATTTGCCCTTAGTATGTCTGCAATTCCACGATTGACAGTTTCTAAAAGATCATCTTCACAAAAGGCAGAGATTACCACATCATCTCCTGTGACATTTGTCAATGCTGCCCTTTTAGCTCCTAAATCAATGAGTTTAGGAATGTCCTTCTCTATATTTTCAACCAATGACTTGGAAACGCTTACATCATTGTTTGAAATATCCGCACCAATAGCTACAACTTTCATAATAATCAATTATATTTTTATTTTTATAGCTTATTAAATTTATTAAATTTAATCATTCAATTTAGATTCGAATAATTAAAATTAAAGTAGGATATCTATTCAAAATCAAATATCCTATTACTATTCTAAAAGTATCCTAAATTATTCCAATTATTCTATAAGTATTTAACCATTAAGAACATATATTTAAATACAGACTTTTTATAAAAGATTTTATTATTGTTGATTGAGGTAAGGAAAGTGTATAGCGAAACCAAAATAGCAATTCCAATATTTCAAAAGAAAAAGGAAGATGTGATATCTGTTGCTCAAGACTGCATCATAAAAGGTGCAGATATTCTTGAACTACGAATAGACGGCATGGAAAATCCTAATCCAAAGCTAGTAAGGGAGATTATTGAAGAGATAAACTTTCCAATAATTGCAACAAACAGAACAACAAGGGAAGGAGGATTCTTCAAGGGCACCGATAAGGACAGGATAGCCATATTAAGAGAATGTGCAGATGTGGCAGACTTTGTTGACGTTGAACTTCAGACAAACCGAAAGCTTATTGAATCCATTACAGAAACTGGAGTAAAAACAATCATTTCCTATCATAACTTTAAGCAGACCCCTGATTTGGACTTTTTGATTGACATTGTAAATCAGGAAAAAGAGCTTGGAGACATTGCAAAGATAGCCGTTATGCCAAATAACTTAGAAGACACTCTTACTGTTCTAGCGATTCTATCTCACTTTGATGACACTGTAGCGATTTCAATGGGAGAATTAGGAAGTTATACAAGGGTTATTGCATCTAAATTCAATGCCCCTTTCACATTTGCTGTGGCTAATGACACTACAGCCCCTGGACAGATAGACATTGATACAATGAGGGTCTTGCTAAATAGTGACTTGATCAATACTGATGAATTTGAGAACAATGAATAAGCCTTAAAAAACAATAAAAATCTTTTAATCACTATTTTTAAATAAAAAATTATAATATTATTAAAAATTTAAAAAAAACATTTTTTATAGGATTCAAATAAAAGAAAAAACTCATTTTAGAAAAATAGAATTAATTAGCAATTATACGAACAAAAATTGATTTTAATAAAAAAAAAGAAAAAGAGAATGAAATTCTCTTAAAAAACTATTTTGTTACAGTTATCTTGGAAGTTACTGCACTTGCTGAGTAATAAGCGTTAGAAAGACTTACTACAGTCTTATAAGTTCCTGGCTTTTGAGTAACCTTCAAATAAGCAATACCCTTATTAGTGGTCTTTACAGTGTATGTCTTATATTTCTTGGCTGAAGTGTAAACCTTTACAGTTACCTTTATGCCTGAAATGATCTTATTGGTATTCTTATTAGTTACCTTGATCTTGAAGGTTTTGCCGGAATTGTATTTTTCCTTATATGCAGTTGGGGACAACTTAAGAGGTATCTTAGTGATTTTTATTTGACCTGTAGCTGCCTTTGCAGTGAATCCTGAATCTCCGCTAGATACAGAAACCTTGTAAGTACCTGGCTTTAGGGAACTGGTGTTGATATTGACCTTACCGTTTCCGTCAGTCATGCCAGTGTATTTGTAATAGCTTTTGCTTGTAACAAAGATCCTGATGTTCAATGTGGATCCATACATTGCATTGCCGTTTTTAGCATTCTTTAAGGTAATTGTATACAATTTGCCAGACTTATAGGTAGCGCTGATTTTAGGAGCGCTTATCTTACCAGTGGTTTTCTTTAAGGTTACATATCTGGTAATGCTGCTTGCAGTGTAGTTATTGTCCAAGGTGCTGATAATCATCTTGTGCTTGCCTAAGCTTAATGCTGCCTTGAAGCTGACTTGTCCTTTATTGTCAGTGTAAAATGCCAAATCGCTATATTTTTTGCTTGTTGTGTATACTCTGACCTTGAGGACTGCTCCTGCAACTGCCTTGCCTGTTTTCTTATCAGTCAATTTGATTATTGCAGTAGGTGCTGAGTTGTAAAGGATAGTTCTGTTGCTTGCAGAGAGTACACCTACCTTTTTAGTCAATGTAACATTGCGGCTTACAGTGCTAGCCTTTAGATTTGAATCATTATTGACGATTCTAACAGGATATGTGCCGGCCAAAAGGTTCAGGTTATATCCCACTTGACCTGAAAGGTTGGTTGTTGAATTATAGGTTGTATATCCTGAACTGTTTAACTTGATTTGGAACTTGAGGCTGGCTAATTTGATAACAGTACCTGTATTCTTATTTACAAGCTTAAATGTATATTTTTTACTTGTTCCAACTTCATCTTTGAAGTTGCTTGCCTTAATTTCTGCATTGACCTTATTTACAGTGATTGGGAGGGTATTGTTGACAACAATCTTTAAGCTGTCATTTCCGCTGAAGGTAAGGTCGTATTTGCCCACATCAAGAGCGGTGAAATTATATACCATACCAAGTGTGTCAAGGTTCTTATTTAAGTTCTTGTTTGCAATGACAAGCAAACCGTTGCTGTTGGTAGTGAATACCTTTGTAGTGGATATGGATGATCCGTTATTAAATGTAAAGAAATATACTCCGCTTACAGATATCTTTTGATTTGCCAAAGGCTCTCCGGTTGCATTGTCCACTACCTTGAATGTGAAGTTTCCATATTGATAATCAGCAGAAGTGCTTACAGGAATGATGGTTGCATTGGTTACAGGACCGTCATACTTGGTATTATTGGTTGCATTTGTTCCATTAGTGGCATTTGTACCATTGCTATCAGTAACATTTTCAGTGCCATTTACACTTGTAGCATTTCCAGTGTCATCTCCACCTGTAGCATCAGTGTCATTTCCACCTGTAGCGTCATCAGTGCCTGATGCACTTGTATTTTCATCACCACTTAGATCTTCTGAGCCAGTAGAGGCATCATCACAGAGATAGTGGCTTTCTTTTATATTTATATCTTCTATTTCAACAATATCCACTGAGCTGTCATCCGCTGCAATATCAGAGTCAGCTGCAGAAGCTGCGCTTATGCTCAACAATAGGAAAATGGATATTAATGAAACGAGTAAGATATGTGAATTCTTAAATTTCATGAATAAATTATCCTCCTTTAAGAATATAAATTAAAAAATTTACCATAATTGTTTAACAAAATCATAATCGCATATAGCAATTATATAAAAGGATTAATGCTCTTTATTTTTCTAGCAATTATCTTAAATGTATCAATTCTCTAAAATTATTATTAAAATTCATTTGTTATTTAAAATAATAATTAAAATCTTATTTTAATAAGATTGGAATAGTATTAACTTTTACTCAATATTTAATAAGTAAAAATAATTTACATTATAAATTAGATTATGTTTTTATAGTATATAATAATTTTTATTTCATTTTACAAAAAATAAATTTAAATTGAGATTATTTTAGAAAATCAAGTAATTTAAATAGAAAAAAATATGAAAATTTTAATCAAAAAATTAAATTTATATAAGACCAAAATATATTAATAATACTGAAAAATTTTAAAAGGATAATTTATATTGGAGAATAAATTTTAATAGGAGAATAAATTATAAAACTAAAAAAATTATAAATTCATATCTCTACATAGGAAGAATAAATTTTTAAATCAAGATTATAAGTAAAATAATTAAAATGAGCAATTAAAATAAAAAAAAAAAAATAGCAGGTGTTAAATTGAAAGAATTCAAACTGAAATCACCATATAAGCCTCTTGGAGACCAGCCACAAGCTATCGAATCATTATCAAACGGAATCAAAGAGGGATTCCACGAACAGACCTTGCTAGGAGTGACAGGCTCCGGCAAAACTTATACCATGGCAAACATTATACAAAACGTACAGAAGCCAACTCTTATCATATCACATAACAAGACCCTTGCTGCACAGCTTTATGAAGAATTCAAGGTCTTTTTCCCAGATAATGCAGTTGAATACTTTGTCAGCTACTACGACTATTACCAGCCTGAGGCATATGTCCCTAGAACAGACACTTTCATCGACAAGGAAGCCTCAATAAACGAGGACATAGACATAATGAGGCATTCTGCCACACAGTCTCTCCTATCTCGTGACGATGTCATCGTAGTAAGCAGCGTATCCTGCATCTACGGAATAGGTTCCCCTGAAGACTATGGGGAGTTTGCATTCTCCATAAATGTCGGAGACATCTACGACCGTGGAGATATACTTAGAAAGCTGATCTTTATGCAATATGAAAGAAATGACATTGCATTTGAAAGAGGTCAGTTTAGGGTAAGAGGAGATGTTATCGAAATAAACCCTGTTCATGGAACTCCCCCAATAAGAATCGAGCTCTTCGGAGATGAAATAGATGCAATAAGCCTCATAAACCCAGTGACTGGGATGAGAGAGGAAAGCATAAATAGGTATGTAATATTTCCAGCAAAGCACTTTGTAGTAGGTGCAGACAGAATGGATCAAGCCCTTAAGGACATAGAAGCAGAGCTTCAATCAAGGCTCAATGAGCTGAACCTTGAGGGCAAGTATCTTGAAGCTCAAAGGCTTGAGCAAAGGACAAGATTCGATTTAGAGATGCTTCGGGAGATGGGATACTGTCCAGGAATCGAAAACTATTCCATGCACCTTTCAGGGAGAAACTGGGGAGACATGCCTTATTCCCTTCTTAAATACTTCCCAGATGACTATCTTACAATAATAGACGAGTCCCACGTAACCGTTCCCCAGATTAGGGGAATGTACAATGGAGACAGAGCAAGAAAGGAAACACTTGTAAACTATGGATTCCGCCTTCCATCAGCAAAGGAAAACAGGCCACTTAGATTTGATGAGTTTGAAGCAAGCCAAAACCAGGTATTATATGTTTCAGCAACACCAGGGCCTTATGAGCTATCAAGAAGCAAGAATGTGGTAGAACAGATCATCCGTCCAACAGGGCTTGTTGACCCTAAAATAACAATAAGACCAGTTAAGGGACAGGTTGAAGACCTCCTAGGAGAAGTAAGGCGAAAGGTGGAGCATGACCAAAGAATACTTGTAACCACTTTGACAAAAAGAATGGCCGAAGACCTGACCGACTATTATGCAAAGATTGGAATCAAGGTAAGATACCTTCATTCAGAGATTGATACCCTGGAAAGGGTTGAAATAATAGACGACCTAAGAAGGGGAGAGTTTGATGTCCTTGTAGGAGTAAACCTCCTAAGGGAAGGACTTGACCTGCCAGAGGTAGGCCTTGTAGCGATTCTGGATGCAGATAAGGAAGGATTTTTACGCTCTGAGACATCCCTTATTCAGACAATAGGAAGGGCTGCAAGAAACGTAGACGGAGAGGTATTGATGTATGTTGATGAGATGACTGATTCAGTCAGGAATGCAGTGGACATTACAAACAAGAGAAGAAAGCTGCAGATGGCATACAATGAGAAGTATAATATCACTCCAAAGACCACACAAAGAACCCTTAAGGAGAAGAAGCTTGCCGACAGAGCCCCATCAAGAGATGACTTAAGAGGCATGCCTAAAGATGAACTTAAGCTATTGATTAAGGACCTTGAAGCAGAAATGAGAGAGGCTGCTAATAATCTTGAGTTCGAGAAGGCCGCCAGCTTGAGAGATCAGATTGTTGCCTTAAAGAGCATTAAAAAATAGAAATCTTAAATCTTAAAAGTAAAAAACAAGAATTTTGATAAAAAAAGATTTAAGATGTTTAAAATAGAAAAATATAAAAAAAATAAGTCATTTTATTGAATAAACAATAATTTGACTTATAACATTATTTTAGAAAAAATAATCTAAATAAAAAAAATATTAACTAATTTTAGAAAAAATAATCTAAATAAAAAAAATATTAACTAATTTTAGAAAAAATAATCTAAATAAAAAAAATATTAACTAATTTTAGAAAAATTAATCTAAATAAAAAAAATATTAACTAATTTTAGAAAAAATAATCTAAACTTAGAAATATAAACTTATTTTAGAAAGAAAGAACTTAATTATCTTCTTTTTCTATGGCTTCAACAACAGTATGCCTGAATACAAGAATAGCCTCATCATCAGGATTCAATTCCAATGCATTGTCAAGACATTCCAAGGCGTCATGATTGTGACCTAACTGGCTTAATACCATTCCCTTATACTTCCAATAAACCGGATTGTGTGGGTCTGAATTTACAGCCTTATCAAAGCAGGAATCAGCCTCATTGAACCTGTCTACAGCAAATAAGGTCATTCCTTTTAAAAACCAGGTCTGTTCGTTATTAAAGTCAAGCTCCAAGGATTTGTCAAAAGCTTCGATAGCCTCATCAGGCCTACCTAAGAGACCTAATGTACTTGCTTTCATATTCCAAGCTTCGCTACGTCTTTTATCTTCTTTCAATGCTTTTTGATACCAATCCAAAGCCTCTTCATAATTCCTATCCTTTCTAGCTTGATCTCCTTTTTCCATCAATTCATCAAATTGCATAAGAACACCTATTAAAATCAATCAAATAATAAAAATTACAGTTATTTTTTCTTATTCCTATATTTATTAACACGTGTTAATAAAATTATTGATTAGATTTTTGAAAAAAAAGAATTATTAAAAAATAATAAAATTGTTTAAAAAAAAATTGAAAAATATAAAATTTGAAAAAATAAAATTGAAAATTAAAAAAAAAGGTTAAAAAATTAAAAATTAAAAAAATGAAATGAAAATCAGTCTTTAGGAATTAAAATACGTCCCCTATGAGCCGGGTCAGTCAAAGTAACAAATTTATAAACTTCATAATGATTTCGGACCTGATAATATATTATATCTATCATGTCCTCAGTCACCTCATTTACCTTGATGTACTTTCTTAGAATAGGCTTTTCAAAGGGATTCTCAATTTCAATCTCTTGGCCTGCCTCATAAGGATTGGCCAAATGATTATCCAATATCTCTTGAGCGGTTATGATCTTGTCCCTTATTTCATCTTGGCCTAATTCCCCCAATAGAAATTCCTGGTCAAGATCAAAGGTCATATATTCATAATCGTCATTGAATTTTAATTCGCTCCCTGTTTTCATAGTCATTTTTTCACCAAAAAATTAATCGAATGGCAATAATGATATTACCATTCAATCATTCTCTCTAAAGCAAAATATTGTTATTTATTCATAATGCTTAATGGAACTGGTCAGATGTCCCATATCCTCAAAGAGATTCTTGATTTCCATCTCTGAACCAGTCTCAGTTGTCATATTAATGATCAACTCATCCCTTAATTCATCATTTTTCTCAATGATTGTCCTTAAGGTTTCCATTTTCTTTCTTATCTCTGCATCGATTGTCTCTGTATATTCTGGAGCAAGATCAATCATATCCAAAGCATTGGCTGCCTGGGAATTGAAAAGGTCCTCTGAATCCTTTATGATAAACATGAATCGGTCATAAGTGATTCCAGATTGGGAGAATCTTTTTTCAACCAATTCCTTTACATTATCATTCTTCTCATTGAATTCCTTTTCCATTTCCTTGATTTCAGCCTTATACTTGTCGAACTTGATTCTCCCATCATAATTCTTGTCGATGCCGCTTAAGTCATAAGGATTATATTTAACTTTCTCTTCCTTAGGAGAAGCTTCCTTTTCGTTGAATTGACCATTCTTGATTTGCTTATCCAAACCATGAGAACCGCTTTCAACAGAAGGACGAACCACATATTCCTCATCAAGCAATCTCTGATATTCATAATTAACCATTACAGAGCGGACAATGCTTATAAGAACCATAAATGATCCTAAAGAAAATGCAGTGATTGCAACTGAAAGGTTAAAGATGTTTAGGATTGCGATTAACCAAGGAATTTCATAGACAATTCCTTCAATGGTCCATTTGATGTTGGAATTCTTTCGTCCGAGATAGATAAATCCCAAGCCGTTTACCAATCCAAAAAAGGATGGAAGCATCCATAAGGATGTTTTAACTTTATCAAATAATGAACGTTGCATACATTCATACCCCCAATTATTTATCTAAATTTATAAATTTAACAAATAAACAGTTAAAAAATATAATATTTTTTTATAAAATAGTTTTTAACTAATAATAATTATTGTTTTATAGATTTAAACTTTTCTATATTTTTTTACAATATTCAAATTTAAAGGGCGGAGAGAAGGTAAAATAATCAGCTATTTTTTTCTACATCATGCCAATTTCAAATTGATAAAAAATGATAAAAATTAGAAAGGATTAATTAGTTTCTTATACAAAATAAAAAATATAAATAAAAAATAAAAATAAAAGCATTTCAAAGGAAATCGTAATTTTATTTCAAAGGTTCTGGAGCAGAAATAATGAATCAAAAACTATCAAATTACTTCAATATGGGATTGTCACTATACCTATTGCTTGATTTAATCCTTATAACATTCACATTAGTTTTTAAGATAGAAAATAATTTATATTATATAATAATAGCCATAGACACCATATTATGTGTTATTTTAATATATGAGTTTTATAATAGATTCAAAACCGCTGAAAATAAGATTCACTTCAGCATCAGAAACTCTACAGAAATATTAGCTGGAATCCCTATTGACCTGATTTTCCTTCCATTTGCTCCTAATCTTACTGTTTTTTTAACCATTTTCAATCTTCTCAAGTTTCTAAAGATAATCGGACTCTTTTTGGAATTCTTTGAAACAATTGACGTATTCCTTAAAAAGACCCATCTTGATGAGATTTTAGGATTGGCCATTCTTGTAATCCTTGTATCAACCCTTGGAATATACCTCTTTGATCCAAGCATAAACAGCATATTCGACAGCCTATGGTTTGTCCTATCCACAATCACAACTGTAGGATATGGAGACGTGCTTCCAAATTCATATATTGGAAAAGTAATAGGGATTTTAATATTGATATTCGGAGTGCTAATCTTTTCAGCAATAACAGGAGCAATGACCTCCTACTTTGCAAGAAAGGTATTCGCCACAAAGGACTTTAACATTACAGAAAATGACGACAATATCCGGCTTCTAAAGGAAGACTTAAGCTTCAACAAGAAAAATCTAAACAATGCAAATGAAAAAATAGATAAAATCAATAATGATGTTGAAAAGCTTAAAAGAGAATTGAATGAAATGAAAGAGGAATTAAGAGAATCTAGACAATTAAATAAGGAACTTAAAGAAGAGATTGTTATTTTAAATGAGAATTTGAAAAATAAATGAAAAAAGAAGTTATGCTCTAAATAAAAATTTGAAAATAAATAATTAATAAAAAAAAGAATTAGTTTAAATTAGTTTAAAACTAATTCAACTAATGTTTAGCCATAAAATCCAATACAGCATCAGATAAAACATCTAAATTAGATAGATATTCCTCATACCACCTATTTCTAAGCTTTGAAATAACATAAGCCAAAGCACCGGAACCGATACCCACTACAGTTGTATCAAATGCAACAATCAAGGACTCGGACAAAGTATTGACGTCTCCAGAGCCAAGTGCTGCAAGACCTGTACCTAATGGGATAAGAGTACCCATCAAACCAAGTGTAGGGCCGATACGTGTAATTATGTCAGTTATCTCAAGGGACTTGTCAGTTAGCCCCTCTTCATTCTCGATGAGCTTACGGGCAAATGCCTCTCTTGTATTAGGGCTCATATTTCCTGTGCTTGCTATCTTAAGCAGAATGTCCTTTTGAAGCTTAGGAATCGGAGAGTTTGCTATTGCAGACTTCATGGAATCAACAGACCCTGAATCGGAAATCTCCAGAATCAGATTGGACACGTCATCTACAGATACCTTTGTCCTTGAAGTGTATTCATAGATAAGCCCTCCAAGTGAAATCACTACAACTACAACAAAAACCAATAGTATGATAACTACCGGTATCAAAAGACTTTGTGAAATTAAATTAAGTCCAGTGGTTAAGAAGTCACCACCAGGAATTGTCATTGCCAATATAATCACCTATAAATTAATATATAAATAAATAATGAATAATAAATGAATAAAAACGAATATAACGAATAATAACGAATAATAACGAATAATAACAGATTTAAGAAATATTAAAAATCTTAAAAATCATTCTAATCTATTAGTTCTCTTTCTAAATAAGGCCCCCAATCCAAGCAATAATGCTATAAGAACAACCATAACAACTATTGACTCAATAGGCATTAAAGTCAACTCTGTTGAAGGATTTGCAAATACTGGAGCCATATTTGGAATAATGAATCCCAGCACAAAGTATGCCAATGCAAATATAAGAAGCAAGCTTCCAATTATAATAGCATAATGAGTCACTCTATAATCCTCAACAAAATCGGAAAATAGATAGAATATCACCATCAATATAGCCATTAGAACCACCAGAATTAGTCCTGAATTGACCATAGTAAGATTAAGAGAGAAGTTCTGTACCTTAAATGCAAAGCTTGGAGCCATGAGAGCTGTTGAAATCAGCATAAGACTAAGTGAAATAGGAACAAAATCAAAATACAGCAGACATTTCAATGCAGGAGGATACCACTCCATCTTGCTCCAATAGAAAAGGGTCAAAAGCCCAAGGGCAAGACATACAAAGCCCATTATTATATAATAATAGAAGCTATAGAATGTTGAATTAAGGACTGCCTCATAAGATGGAGAGAGAATCACAATGACTGCAAATATTATGATAGAATAAGCAAGTACAAGAATCAAATGCTTCTTTAATGAAAGATTAAAGAATTTTGATAATAATCCTAGCTCTATCCCTAGAAGCAGGATAGCTGCCAAGCTTATTACTGCAAATACGCTGAATATCAGTTCCATATTATCACATTAATTTAGAAAGTTGAAAGTAATATTTAAAGACATGGTTTTAAAAAGTTTAAGTTTCAACCATAATCAGATTACCCGTTTTCGAATCCTTATAAACTTTACCTTGTTCTACATAACCTTCTCCAGACTGGTTTGATGTGTCTGGAGTACTGTTTAACTGTTCTCCTTGAGTTACATTAGTGATTTGATTAATTGACTCCATAGTGGCCTGTCGCTCCTGAGGGTCCATATCACTGAATATAACGCTTTGTAAGTTCCAGCCGATAACTGCAAAGATGAGAAATCCCAATGCAAGAACAAGCATTGCATCCACAAGGTTTGTAGTTCCAGCCATAGGATCTTCCTCTTGCCGTTTTCGACGTCTTGCTTTCTTTCTAACCATATAAAACCTTCTTATTTGTGAAAAAAGTTATAACAATAATTTAAGACTTAATGACTCAAAAGAATTCCTCTTAAGCCACTAGAATTAAAAATTTAAAAAAATATTTTAAACCTCTTAAATTAATTTTTATAAAAATAAAAAATAGCCGAATCCAAAATTATGATTCGAATCCAAGCTATAAAAATAATCTCTAATTTTATATTTATTATAATAATTAATATATTTATCTTTCAAGGTTGAAAAAATATAAAATATGCTTAAATAAGCATAAAAACTAGCGGTGATTAAAAACCTTAAAAAAAGTATAAATTGTGTTTAAAAGAGTCTAGAGCATTAAGACTACTGAATTAAAAATTAAAATTAATTTATCCATTTTAATCCAGTTTAAACGAATTATTCCTCCAAAACATAATCCAAAATACGTTTGCTGCTATATGCATCAAAATAATCAAACTGAAACTCTGCAAACTCCTTCAAGTTAGATAGATTAAAATCCTTCTCTCTGATTACCCTAACCAACTCATCTGTATCCTTTACAATTCTGCCCGGAACTTCCTTTCTGTAATCGAAATAGAATCCTCTCTCATTTTCAAGATAATTGTCCAAGTCATATGCAAAGAGAATGATTGGCCTATTAAGAAGAGTATACTCAACCATAACAGAGGAATAGTCTGTAATAAGAATGTTAGAGATTAAGAAAAGCTTCTGCTCATCCTTATATTCTGTAAAGTTAACTATGTTATAAGTGTCAGTGAGCTCATCAAGGTCAATCCTATTAGCACTATCTGCAAACTTATTGTAGTTTGGATGAAGCTTGATGCATAATATATAATCATCCCCGAGCTCATCAATGAACTTTTCAATGTCAAAATAATTAAACACAGCATTGTATTTAGGGTCTTCCCTAAATGTGGGAGCATATAGGACTATCTTTTTACCCCTAAGATTAGGATACCTCTGTTCAAACTCGCCCCTCAATTGTCTTACATAGTCCTCATCCAGATGCTCTGGAGAGTAATAGTCATTTCGAGGAATCCCTAAAGGAAGAACCTTAGACTTATCTATTGCAAAATTGCGGGCATAAATGTCAATCACATTGTGTGAGCTGACCATAAGATTGGTGATCTTGTTTGAAAACTTAAGCATGGTCTTCTTCTGTTCATCCTCAAGAAGGTCATAGCCGAATTTCTTGAATATTCCAGTTCCATGCCATAGCTGAATGAGCTTTGTCTTCTTATTGAATCTCATGAAGGCAAGTGCAAAGAAGTTGTCAGTTAGAAAAATGTACTTGGAGGTGGCTAATTTCTTCATATTAGACAATGAAAACTCATCCTTTGGAATGAATTCAAATTCATAGGGCTTTCCATCTGAAGTCTTGCGACCTTTAAGCTCATCTGCGATATAACGCAAGTTGCTCTCAAAAGAAGCGTTTTTGGTAGTGATAAATGAGACTCTATTCTTTTTTAGTGGAAAAATCCTAAATAGATTAAATATGAATCCATATACTCTATGCTTGAAATAAATTTTAACAACTCCAAATACTAATTATTCTTATTAAATTGAATTAAAAATGATTAAATAAACTAAAACCGATTAATGAACTAAAACTGATTAAATAAACTAAAACCTATTAATGAACTAAAACTGATTAAATAAGTTAATAAAATAATAATAAATTAAATAAAACTTCTTTCATGAATAAAATAACTAATAATACTTATCCATCTCCAATATGGCCTTATAAACACGTCTTGAATTGTCCCTATCATGATACTTAAAGAACTTATCAACACGACCCTTATAAAGCTCATCCATTGTGCATCCAGACTCAATAGAGCCAATAATGCTCATAACCAACTCCTTATGACTTTTTATGACTGGACCAAAGCCCATAGACTCATAATTAAAGTAGCCATTCTCGCTGTCAAAGTGATAGTCATTATCATAATGATAATAAATGATAGGCTTCTTAAGATAGGCGAAGTCAAAGGAAACGGAAGAAAAGTCTGTAACAATCAAAGAGGAATGATTGAATATATCTGCATATCTTCGAGATCCATATTTGGCAGTCCCATCCTTACTGTTTTCAGCAAAATTCAAGTCATTCAAGTCAAATTCGACCCTTGAATCCTTATCAAAAAGACCAATATACTTATTTAAGTTAGGATGTGGCTTAAATACAAGCTTATATCCATGAGAATCCAAATAATCCAACAATACCTTATCATTTATAAGGGCATTGAATGTCCTAAAGAAATTGGTGTTTACAAACTCTTCCTTTTTAAGGTTATGCAACTGCCTTCTCCAAGTTGGCATGATCACTATCTCTTTTTTATCCTCTAAACTCTCAAGATAGTCGAATCTAGGAAATCCAAGTACTTGGACAGTCTCTTTATCATAGCCATAATAAGAACTAATATACTCACCATCACCATCAAAACGTGGGAAGAATGAATCCCTTTCCAAATCAGATACAGTAACGATCATGTCAAGGTTCTTGTCAAAGCGATTCAGCCAGAATGAAACATCATCCTTTGTAACTCCATGCTGAAGGAACACAGTCTTAGCCTTAACAAGGCCCGCCACATGCGGGAAATTACCATAGAATGGATAGATAAGATTGTTATCAGGATGAGATGAGACAATCACCTCAGCATATAATGCATAGATCCTATGCTTCAATGACTTATAGGCAAGTACAGGACCTATCTTTTTAAGAGCATTATACTCATTGCTCTGCTTTTCACGGGCAAGCAATTTACGAAGCTTATCCCTATTGGAACTTGCAATATACTGGTTTTCCATATGGCGAACATTATTAAAATGGCTTGTAGACTGCTCCAAAGTAAAGTACTTCTTGATTTTTCTATTGTCAATCCTCTTGATCTTTCTAGGTCTTAAAAGCAGCTTAGAGATGCGATACAATATATAATTCACAAGATATACAAAGCTGTTTTCGCTTAGGAACTTAGACAAGTCAAAGCCATAAATAAAGTCAATCGGGCTAAATCCCTTGGAGAAATTGTCATCCCTATCTCTAGACAAGCCAACTTTCTCCCTGACATCTGCATTTCTTGTTCTTGTCTTTATATTGCTGACTCTCTTATCAAACCTATTCTCAAGGCTATTCAGAGAATCATTATACTTTGCATCCACTTTGGCATCGAATGACTTAACAAATCCGGCCTTTCCATAGACATTCCTTCTGAACTTGGAGCTATGCTCAATGTCATCCTCAAAGCTAGAGCCTTCCACTTGAATGTCCTGGTTGTCCAAATAGTCCTCATTCACATCGGCAAATCCAAAGTGCTCATTCAAGTAATCTGAATAATCTCCATTATCCTCAAGCTCATCATACTTATCATCCAAACCTAAAGAGCCCCCCTTGATGAACTTGACCTTTCCATTTTCATCATCATCAGAATCCCTAGAGAATACATTCTTTATAGAACTAAATACGTTTTTTATAAGCCCTACCAAACCTATGTCCTTGCCTTCAAACAATTCGTATTTGTATGGATGCCTCTCACGTGAAAGAAGGCTTTCATCCAAGTCCAAAAGCTTATTATAGTCCTCCAACTTAAGCTTGTCCATATTCCGAACAGACTTGAACAATTGAAGACCGTTGTCATCGGCAGTATATGGAAGATCCATAAATATCCAGATGCGCTTATTGCGATAGAAAGGATAAAGAATAAAGTAAAGAGCCCTAAGAAGGATTCCGGTTCTCCAGCCCTCCTCTCGTTCACCAAGGATAGAGGCAAAGGTGACCAATTCATACTTTATAGTAGTTAGGAGGCTTCTTTTTCTAACTATCATATGATTTCCGTTGTCCAGGATAAGATAATCCTTGGATATCTTATAGTTGGACACCTGAGATAGGCGTGAAGTGTGATTATAGTCTATAAGAAGGTCTCCGGAAAATGCAAGGTCATGATGATTTATATAGTCAAATGAATCCTCGCTGAGAGTCTCAATGCCTAGGGAATTGCAGACCTCATTCAGGCTCTTAAAGCCCATGCGGAAGGAAATTCTACTTGTCTTTTCGCTCAAGGGTATCCTAACCTCAAAGCATTGGTTATATCCATAGTTGAAGTTAAGGGAAAGGTTGTCCCGCTGAGGATAGCTTATCTTTTTGACCTTGATTTCCTTTTCAAGAATATGGGAGCTGCTCTTGTCCTTTTCGCTTACGATAGCATAGATGTCGAAGTCGCTGTTGAAAAAGCTTGTAATCATTCCAGAGAGATATAGCTCCTGTCTGTCTTCATCATCTTGAGAAGAAAGATAGAAATCATGACTATTCTTTCCATCATCCTTTTTATCATCATCTGGAGTGCCATTATTGTTATTATTTAAATTAATTTTAGACTTAATATTTTTAATATCAACTATGTCAAGATATATTTTATTTAACTCCAACTTTTGAATAATGAAAGATAGTTGGTCTTTTTCAATATATGGTATGAGGTTACCATGCTCATCATAATACTTTTTATCAATCTGTTTAAAATTAAATGTCTTATCATCAAGATATCCCCATCCGAAATACTTGAGAAGAAGGATATGTGACTTTAGGATAGATGGGATGGACCTTTGATTGAATATCACCTTGTCTCCAATATAGAATAGAATGGAGATTAGCTTGTCATAAAGGTGAGTAAGGTCTTCTAGGTCCAATAGGTGATCCACCTGCCTTATCTCCATGATCCATTGAAGGTCATACATTACCACATATTGAATGAATTCTGGAACCTTTCCATAAAGGTCAAGGGAATCGTTAATAAGCCTTATCATATAGTTATTTACTCTGGATGTAAAGTAAGACCTGTGATTGGCGGAATCAGAGATTAGGGAAGTGTTATCAGTTGCTTTCTTCCTATAAAAATAAGTGCAGTTTGAGAGTATTCCAAGAAGAGGGTTTCTAAGGAGCATCTGATTGATTAGAAGAGCATCTTCAGAGACTGATAGGTTTTCATTGAATATCATAGGAATTGAATCTGAAACAGGACTGTTGTCATTGTAAACAACAGAGACAGATCCATCGTAGCGAGACCTGGAATGATTGAAAAGGCTAGCTTTAAGAATGTCGCTTCTGAAGAATGCTGATGCAGAGGATAGCTGTATGGCATCAGGATTATTTAGGAGATTTATGACCCCTGTGCCCTTATATTTATAGTTTAATGGATGGTCTCCACGCTTGGACCCTACAAACTTGATTGGGATTGATGCCATGTCCACATGAACAAAGTCTTCAAAGAAGGAATCTACACGTTCAAAGGTCTTCTTTGATATGTAGTCATCACTGTCTAAAAAGTTGATTATCTCCCCTTCTGCATAATGGAGGCCCACATTTCTTGTATGGGCAGGGCCGCAGTTGATTCTGTTGTTGATTAGTATGATGTTATTAGGATAGTTTTTGATGTACTCTTGGCATACAGACTCTGTATTGTCACTGCTTGCATCATTTACGATAATAACTTGGATGTTTTCCTTAAAGTCAAGGCTTTGATTGATTAGTGAGTCTAGAGTCTCTTGGATATATGCTCCGCTATTGTAAGCTGCCATTACAACTGAAAATCTAAAGCCCAAATTATTATCCCCTAAAAGTTGATTAGATAAATTAGAATTATTAAAAATAATTTATAAAAAAATTAAACTTGTCTATTAATAATAATATCTATTTTTAAGAGTATAAATAGATAACTTTTAATTGTGGAGAGAAATATTAAAAAAAGAAGAAAATATTAAAATTACGAAAAGAAACCATACAAGTGAAAATTAATATGAAAATAAAAAAGAAATAAAAAAGAAATAAAAAAGAAATAAAAAAGAAATGAAAAAATAAAGATTAATTTAAAGAATCAATTTTAAAAAAAAAATTAAAAAATCTAGATTTTGACTAAAAGTCTATCTAGAAGAATAATTTATTTTATTACTAATTTTCCACTTGATGCAGTTGTCTTGAATGTTTTATCATTGTCCAACTTGGCAGTGAAATTATAAGTTCCTTTTTTGCTTAGACTTACCTTTACTGTGGCTACTCCATTGGTATTGGTCTTTGCGACATAGCTTTTTCCATTTATTGTGAAGCTTATTGACTTTCCGCTGACCAATCTTCCTTTTGCATCTTTCAATGTTGCTGTTAATGCTTTTGTCTTTGTTGATGCCTTATAAGTTTTGGAAGGTGCATTTAAGCTGGCTTTTTGTGCATTTACATCAATTTTTGCCACTACAAATGATCCATTGTAGTAATCATCACCTAAAAAACAGACTGCAAATGTGTAAGTGCCAACATAAGCAAGGTTTATCTGAAGTCTTGCAGAGCCGTTTTCATTAGTGGTTCTGTCATATGCTTTTCCATTGAATCCTATTTGGATTGGCTTATTTGATAATGGCTTTCCATTTGCATCCTTTAGGCTTACAACGAAATATTCCCCATCCCTAATTTTACTGTTAGTTATTGCAGAGGTAGTCATATTCTTACAATCAATAAAACTTGAATTTCTTTTTATAGGAATATAATTAGTTTTCTCGACTATTTTAATCATCATGGAAGAGCTAACATTCAAACCATTGGCATCTACATAGAATGCCTTAACCATAGAAGTCTCATTAAGTGGAACTTTAGCTTCTCCATTTGAATCAGTTATCACAGAAATAGTCTTATTATTTATTATAAGTGAAACAGACTCTCCAGAAATTGCTTTTCCTTCAATATCCTTGAAAATTATAATAAGATTATCATCCAAATAATCTAATTCAATTGAAGGGTTAATAATCTTTTCAGTCTGATTATCATCAGAGGTGTCATTTTCATATGAAACAGCATTTAAATCGTTAATATCATTATAAAGTGAATGATTGGCCTTATTATTAGAAAAAACAGGATTTATTACATAACAATCCCCTTGAGCAAGATAAATCGCACCCCCTTCATAAGCACTATTTTTAATGAAAGTGGAATTTATAACATAGCAATTTCTTGCATTAATATATAAAGCACCTCCGAATGTATTGGAATGACAATTTATAAAAGTACAATTAAGAACTAAACAATCATCAGAACCTATATATACAACGCCATCCTGTGTATAAAGGTAAGAAGGAGTTCCATGGCTTCCTCCAGCAGAATTGTTAATGAACGTACAATTGATTATAGATCCGTTTCCAAAATGGTAAATGGCAGAACCAGAAAATTCTGTTATAGATCTAATGAAAGTACAATTTATAACATCAACTTCATCACAGACATGGAGTGTGCTGAATTGATAAGTATTGGAATCAACTAGGGAATCAATAATTGTTTCATAATATGTGCCTTTGAACATACAATCACTGATTGATGAATTCTTACATAAGTCAACAATATTGCCATTGTACACTTTATTAGTATTCTCATAATATGTTTCAAAGAAACTATTGAAATAAAAATCACATGCTTTAACAATGGTGCTTGAATTAGAATGGATAGCATATCCGCCAGTATAATTAAAAGAAGAGTTTAAAATGGAAACATCCTCAGAACCCATAATATTTATAGTGCAATTAGTATAGTGAAAATCACAATCTAAGATTATTCCAGATCCATTTAAACAGATAACGGCAGAATTTTTATCCCCATAACACTTTTCAAAGGAACAATTAATTATTGAGCAATATTTTAAATTATCACCATTATTCTCCCTCAAATCAACTGTGAATCCAGACCCATTAACAAATGTTAAATCTTTCAAGACAATTTTTTCAGAAGACGAATTGATAATGCCAGATAATCCATTAGCATCCAAAATTGTTTCGCCGCTACCTCCAATAGTTAAGTTTTTTGAAAAAATTATTGGGCTTCCATTTCCAAGATAAGTGCCGTTTAGTTGGATTGTGTCCCCATCTTGAGCATCATCAATGGCTATTTGGATATCCTCAAAAGTATTTCCATCTATAGGTGTTGAAAGTCCATATGAAACGTCTTTAACAGTGCTTTTCTCACTAAATGTATGAGACTCCTCAATAGTTTCCAAATTTTTACAATTATTTGCAGAATCACTCATCATATTGTCAGATAATGATAAATCACCATTATCAACAATATTTGCAGAATTACCTTCATCTAAATCACTGACTGCTGAGGCAAATCCGCAACTGATGAGTAAAACAAGAAAAATAGTAAAAACTTTTAATAAATTTTTATATCTTATCTTCATAATATCTCCTTTTATTAAGATTTTCTTTTATTAAGATTTTCTTTTATTAAGATTTTCTTTTATTATATATAAAGACATATAATTTATAAAATATATGAACTTTACTATGTTAATATATAATTATATTAATAAAATAACAAGATTAAATTATTATTGAGTATATGTTTTTTCTTAGATTATATCAGCCAAGTATAAAAAAAAACCTAAAAAAAGTTCTAATAATTCTTATTTTTAAAAAAAGAAAGATTTTTCAAAAAAAATGTTTTTAACTTACATTTTATAACTTAAAAAAATAGAAGAATAAGGTTAAATTATAAAAATAGAAAAAAATTATGTTGAAAAAATATTGATCAATAAACCAATTAAAAAAAAAACAATTGAAATCCAAAAATAATAAAAAAAGTAGAAGAACAGCAATTTAGTGTTCTTATACTATTTTTACATTGAATTTAGTGCTTGTTGCTTTATACATTCCATCTCCTGCATATTTGGCAGTGCAACTATAAGTTCCTTTCTTGTTTAAACTTATCTTCACACTGGCGACTCCTTTTGAGTTTGTAGTTCCGCTATAAGTTTTTCCATTAATGTTGAAACTTATTTTCTTGCCGCTGATTGCATTTCCATTTGATGTTTTGAATGTAGCGGTAATTGTTTTAGTTTTTGCATTTGCCTTATATGTTTTTGCAGGTGCTGAAAGTTTTGGACTGTGTTTACTTACTGAAATAAGGGCCACTTTAAAAGATCCAGTATAGTTGTCGTCACCTAGGAATGCTATTGCAAAGGTGTATTTGCCTTCGTATCCAAGGTTGATTTGAAGTTTTGCGCCCCCGGTTTCATTTGTTGTAAGATTATAAACTGCTCCATTGAATCCTATATTAACTGATTTATTAGCTAATGCCTTGCCATTTACATCAACTAAAGTGACCTCGAAGTATTTTCCTATTCTTCCATCCGGTTTGGCTACTGCAGTTGTATTCATATCTTTACAAATGATATTAGTGGCTGTCCTATTTGGAATAACCGGAACTGAGTCAACATTCTTTATTACAGTAAGGCTGCTTGATACTGTTGCATTAGCATTCTCTGCATCAATATAAGTCACTTCCACTGTAGCGTTACCTTCAATATCAATTTTTGCCTGACCTGAAGCGTTGGTGATTAAAGTTTTGCCAGCACCATTAACAAGTGCATCAAGTTTTGCAGAACTGATAGGGTTGCCGGATAAATCTTTCAAAGTGACAATAACAGCACTGCAATTATCTTCAACATCTAATGAAATTTTTGCATTGGCAAAAGTTGGAACAAGTTTTACCTTTTCAACTGCTTTTACCACTAAATAGGAACTGACATTAACTCCAAAACCATCAGTGAAAATTGCCTTGACCATAGATATTTCATTAACTGGAACTTTAGCTTCACCATTTGAGTCAGTTTTCACAGAGCTAGTATTATTATCTATTAAAAGTGAAACAGACTCTCCGGAAATAGGATTTCCTTCAGAATCTTTAAGTTTTATAATAACATTATCATCCTCATAATCCAAGTCAATATCGACCTCTACATCTAACTGTAAAACGCCTGTTTTAACAACCAAATCTTTTGCTCCATCATAATTGCCTGAAACAAGAGTTCTATAATTTAATGAACTTAAATCATTTAAATGATATTTGAATAAGTTTACATTATCAAATACGCCAGTTACATTCTTAGAACCAATAAATAAACTAATGTTTTCATCACGAATATAATTTCCTTGATCATCTACAAGAACTGCATAAACATCAAATGGAGAATATTTTTCTACACTTTTAGTAGTATTATCCAAAATTACAAGGCTTGTTTGTGAGGTAATATTTGCATTATTACCATAAGCTATTAAATCATTAGATATTGTAGCGTAATTAGATGAAATCTTGTTTCCAGACAAATAAATATTTCCTTGATTATAAATATTTATATAATCTTCTGCTTGTTCATTAGAGAAATTTGAATCAATAATTTCACAAAGTCCACAGATAGTGTTTTTGTATGCTTTATAATTAACTACTACATATCCCCAACCCTCTTTATTACTCTTAAAATCACATTCCTTAATAGTAAGAGTTTTCATATCAGACACAGTGTTAGGATAATACATATTATTTACTAGAATTGAATCTCCAAAACGAGCAGTGTTATTAATAAAAGTACAATTAAATATTAAACCGCCTCCGCCATAATAAATCCCAGCACCTTCACCAGCAGTATTGTTAATAAATACGCAATTATCTACATAGCAATCATAAACATTTGAATAATGAGCGCCACCGTCATGACCGCCGCCAATATAGATGGCACCCCCTAACTCTTTTGCAGTATTATTAATAAATGTACAATTAATCACAGACCCGCCATCAACTCCACAATAAATTGCACCGCCATCTGCATTAGCAGTATTATTTATAAAAGTACAATTAATCACAGAGCCATTGCCCTTGGCCAAATATACTACACCTCCAGTAGACCAAAAGTAATCAATAGTACCATAAACTCCACCAGCAGTATTATTTATAAAAGTACAATTAATCACAGAACCATTACTTAAAAAATGAACCGCACTTCCATATTCAGGAACTATTGAATTATAAAATTTTAAGTTTTGTAAAGTTACGTTATTTGAGTTAACATAAAAAATACCTGATTTGTTTTTAGCATCCAATATTGTTTCAAGATTTCCGCTGATTGTTAAATCTTTTGTAATTTTTATATCAGACCCGTTTCCAAAATAAGTACCATTAAGTTCAATAATATCTCCATCAGCAGCATTATCAATAGCAGTTTGGATATCTTCAAAAGTATTTCCATCTATAGGTGTTGAAAGTCCATATGAAACGTCTTTAACAGTGTTTTTTTCACTGAAAGTATGAGACTCCTCAATAGTTTCCAAATTTTTACAATTATCTGCAGATTCACTCATCATATTGTCAGATAATGATAAATCACCATTATCAACAATATTTGCAGAATTACCTTCATCTAAATCACTGACTGCTGAGGCAAATCCGCAACTGATGAGTAAAACAAGAAAAATAGTAAAAACTTTTAATAAATTTTTATATCTTATCTCCATAATATCTCCTTTTATTAAGATTTTTTTTATAATATATAAAATATATAATTTATAAAATATATGAACTTTACTATGTTAATATATAATTATATTAATAAATAACAAGATTAAATTATTTATGAGGACATGTTTTTTAAATATATCAGCCAAGTATAAAAAAAACCTGAAAAAACTACAATTAACCACAGAACCATAATCGCCTACACAATAAACAGCACCACCACCATCAAAAAGTTTTAAAAAAATACAAATAAAATAATGAATAATAAACTATTTAAGATACTATTTACTGTATTTTCCAAAGCAACAAACCTAATCTGGATATTCTGCTATAAATTTTTTTCTGAACTTAGAAGATAAATCTATCTTTAATCCTTTTTGAAACCCCATATCATATTCTAAAGCTTTAACAGCCTTTTAAATGTCCATTTCAAAATATTGCTAAAGATTATTGTTTTAATAATGATTAGCAGTTCATTTATATTTTTAAAACCATTTCTAGCCATTATTTTTTTTAGAATCTCTAGAACAAATAATTTTAAATATTTTATCTAACAAAATATAATTAAGTCTTTTTTATCGTATCGTGGCTTGTGCATCATTTTAATCACAATAATATATATGTACTGGCTTATTAATAAATTTAACGATGAATATGACCTTATTTTTTTAAATAAATAAAAATCATAAGTATTATTACAGGGAAAGGCAAAAATATCCATCAAACCATAAAAATATTAAATATAACTCATGTTTGATACATAATCTTTGTCAGACCCCTAAATATTTTATAATAGGAGATGAATTTGATGAAAATTACAGTTGCGGGAGTGGGATATGTAGGGCTTTCTATTGCTATTCTGCTTGCCCAGAAACATGATGTAACCGCAATTACAACTACTGAATCAAAGGCAGAAAAACTTAACCAATTCATAAGTCCCATCAGAGATGATGAGATTGAGAGGTTTTTTAAGGAGACTCGTGATGGAAAAAGGAAATTAAACCTTCACACAACTACTGATAAAGAATCTGCATATAAAAATGCGGATCTTGTCATTATAGCAGCACCGACAAACTATGATGATGTCAACCATTTTTTTGACACATCAGCTGTTGAAGATGCCATAGAATGGACTCTCAAGGTCAATCCAGATGTTTTGATGGTCATTAAGTCAACAATACCTGTGGGATATAGCGAGTCTGTTCGTGAAAAGTATGGTGTCAAAAACATCATATTCTCTCCGGAATTCCTCCGTGAGTCAAAGGCACTTTATGATATGCTCCATCCAAGCAGAATAATTGTGGGATGCGATGACGACCAAAAAGAAGATGCACAAATGTTTGTAGACCTTCTTTTGGAAGGTGTGAGATTGGAAGAAAAGAGATCTGATTCTCCAAAGCAGGATATTCCTATTCTAATAGCACCCTTCACAGAGGTTGAAGCAAGCAAGCTTTTCCAAAACACCTATCTTGCATTAAGGGTAAGCTACTTCAATGAACTTGACACCTTTGCCCAGACCAAAGGTCTTAACACAAATATAATCATTGACTGTGTGTGCATGGACCCAAGAATCGGAGGACACTATAACAATCCATCATTCGGATACGGAGGTTATTGTCTTCCTAAGGATACAAAACAATTATTAGCAAATTGCAAGGATGTTCCACAGGCCCTAATTGAGGCAATAGTCAATTCAAATGCTGTGCGAAAGGAATTCATCGCCGACCAGATTATTTCAAATAATCCAAAAACAGTTGGCATATATAGGCTTATTATGAAAAGCAACAGCGATAACTTCCGCGCATCCGCCATACAGGATGTTATAAAAATGATAAAAGCAGAAGGAATTAAAATAATCATCTATGAACCTATATTGGATGATGGAAGTGAGTTCCTTAAATCAGAAGTGGTAAATGATTTAGATATCTTTAAAAGAGAAAGCGATATCATCCTTGCAAACAGATTTGACCAAGATATTCTCGGTGATGTTGCAGATAAAGTATATACAAGAGATATCTTCGGAAGAGATTGAGTATTTAATTAACTCAATTAAATACTCCTTATTTTTCTTTTGATGGGATGTTCTCAAAATTTAATTTTTGACTACCCCATATACTATCCAATATATGTACTAAACTATTATTACATTGAGTTTAAATTGATATTTTACTGATTCTCTTTGAAGAAATTTTTTTAATTGTCTTTTAAATTTTTTAGCTCTTGATAATGTCGTTTACTCCATATTAATAAAAACAGATTTAACATTATAAACTAAAATAATTACTGAACCCCAAAATTCTCAGATTTTG
Organism: Methanobrevibacter ruminantium M1; assembly: GCF_000024185.1. Taxonomy (NCBI): domain Archaea; kingdom Methanobacteriati; phylum Methanobacteriota; class Methanobacteria; order Methanobacteriales; family Methanobacteriaceae; genus Methanobrevibacter; species Methanobrevibacter ruminantium. Next base: position 1,409,178 of record NC_013790.1, on the reverse strand, counting down.
AGGAAGCAATTTTTCTATTTTCTTTTTTTCCATATTTAATATAGTGAACGAATGGATTCATTCCAGAATTTGCAACATCAACATGTGTTTTAAAATAATATTCCGTTGAAAAAAATCCCGCAGGGTCATTCATATTTTCCCTATATGTAAGCAAATAATGAATTATAGGATGAATATTGCGTGGAGGACTATATCTTTTACAATACCAATTTACATCAAATAATCCTGATTTTTCAATGACGTCATAATCAGAGGCCAATTTAAGAATGAAACGGTCATCTAAAATTGGAACAGATTTTAATTTTCGTTTGAAAGAAACAATTTCTTCGGCAAAATAAGCATAGTTTTCTAAAATATTTCTAAGGTAATTATATTCAAAATCATATCTTATTTCTATCTTATCGCAAAAATCTAGATTGATTGGTTGATTTTTTATTAGAATATCATCTGATGTCGATACCAAGGCATAATTTTTTGCAAAAAATTCTAAATCATCAAGCGAAATATCATTCTCTTCTTTAATTTTGTCAAAAAGCATTTTCCAATGGAAACCCCAAGACAAGTTATATAAATTTATTGCAATTATATTGGGCCACCCAATTGAAACTTTAGATATGCATTGCTCTATAGATCTAAGTGGAAAATGAGCAATCTTTAAATTTAAATCTTTTTTAACTAATTCATTTCTATTGAAATTATCGAATTTTAAATTATGATTCCCCATTTCAACACGAACATTGAAATCATTTACAACTTTTTTAGGTACAATAACCTTATAATATTGCTCTAAACTTTCATCCCGTACATGAGTTATCCTTTTTGGAATAAATTTTATATTATAGTCATCATTATTTGTTGGAACATATGTAATCCACTTAATTAAATAATAATAATTTTCATTAATTTTTTTAATGATTTCGCGAGGATTTTGACCGTTATCAGAAATTATGAACTCATCTGCATCCAACAAACAAACAATATCTCCCGAATGTTCATTAACAGCTTGATGAAGCAATTTGGTCATTTTTATATCTTGAACATGATATGCATCACTGCTTTCTATTAAATTAACAGACAATCCTTCCCGAATTAAATTATTTATTATTAATAAAGTTTCATCCGCACTACCATTATCCAAAATTAACATTTCATCAAAGATATTTAAATGGTAACGGATAAATGATTCTATAATATCTGCTTCATTTTTTACTATGGTAATGGAAATAATTTTCATGTTAATCCTCTGCTAATTTTATTGATATCTGCCATAATTTGCATTAGGTTAAACCGATTGAAAATATAATATTCTTGAAACCTGATTGAAAATTCTTTAATATCTCGAAGTATTTAACCAAATGGATAATAAATCATTGTTTTATCTATGAAATGGACTGTTTTGTATTGTTTTTGTAATTATGCACCTATTGTTCTAGAACCACAAATTAAGACGATTAATTTCAATAATCAATTAAATAAAATATCATATTAATATTTGTTATTTATCAAATATAAACATTACAAAACTTATTTTGAGCTGTCATATCATTTCTTGATTTCTTTTCCCAATACATTATCTTTCTAGAAGAGTTATCTAGTTGAATACACTCTTATTAATTTAATTTCATTTGTATGATTTGATTTAATAAAATGTATGATGCCTGCACATCATTCTTTTCACTCTTATTATCAAGATTAAATAACACATAACCCCCCCAATTCCTTCAACTCTCTAATTAATAAAATATCTCTCTAATACTAGAGCATGAAATCTATCTTCTAAACGAAGAAATGAAGCCCTTCTCCATATTGACAGGAACATAAAGAGAAACTTTATTAATTACCATTTTTATAATAATATCATAGGAATTTTTCTTAATATTGTATTTGCATATTTAATAAACATTTGGTGAAACAATGGATAAAAATGAGATATTTACTTTATGGATACCAGATAATGACGACAATAACCTATCGCAGTTAGCCCACCTATCTTTAAAGTCTTTTTTATTGTGCGATTATGATGTGATTCTTTATACTTATGACCATATTGGCAATGTTCCCAATGGCGTTTGTATTAGGGATGCAAACGAAATTTTAGATAAATCAAAAATTTTTAGATATAAAGGAGGTTTTAAAACATATTCCGGCTTCGCCAACCTTTTTAGATATAAACGTCTATATGAATATGGAGGCACTTGGCTGGATTTGGACCTGCTTTTAATTAAAAGGCTTTCCGATGAAGATATTATAATCGGTTCCCAGACACAGGAGGACATCTACTCCAATCCAAATAATGCACTGTTTAGATTCCCCCCAAAAGATCCTCTTATAAAGACAATACTCGATTATTCCGAAAAAAGAGGTTCAGATATTAATCATGCAGAAACAGGAACTTTACTTCTTAAAAAACTATTGGCTAGTGAATTTCCAGAATATAACCAATATCTAAAACATTTCAATTATTCAAATATCGTGAACTGGAACGATGTTGGGGATTATTTAGAATCACCGGAAATATTTTTAAAGTGCTTAAATACCAATGAAATCTACGGATTTCATTTATTCAATACCTTCTTTAAAAAATTTGTAGAATTTCCAAAAGATTCGTTTTTCACCACTTTAAAAGACATAATTTTAAATTCATCCACAAGTGAAGAGTATGCATTTAATCTAATGAAATACAACATCACTACCCAAAAACAATATATTGGCATAAATGAATGGGATTTATCTTATCTAAATATTTTCAAAGATGCGTTTTCAAAAAATGAATTCAAATACACAATTCTAATTGATTCACAGAATCTTAAAAAAATGGAGATTTACAACATCATCCGCGCCATCTTCAGTTCATATGGACTTGAGTCTGAAAAAGACATTCAAATCATCATATGTGGAAAAAGCGACATCGGCCATGATAAAATTAAATTTAAAGACAACGTAATATTTTTGGCTTCGGACTTTCAAGATATGAAATACTATCTGAATGATTATATTTTTGGAGAGCATATTTTCCCCATTAATAAACCAGTTATTTTTAAAGAGGAATTTTTCAAAAATAACAATTTCACTTCCGATGTCGAACATCATGTTTTAAATAATTCCAATTCCATTCTGAATGTTTTAAATCGGGAATCGTATAAATTATGTTTATTAGCTAATATAGATGTTTTCAATTTAGATATGGACGTTTTAAAAACATTAAATATGAGAATAAAAGAAGTTGACAATTCTTTAATTTATGATTATTCATTTAGGGACGATGATGTCCTAAAATTAATGAAATTAGTGGATCAATGCGATTCAAAATCTTTTTTAAACGTTAAATCTGAGTTATCAAACTTAAATATTAAATTTTTATCCCAAAAAACCAGTTATCACTATTTCAGTGCATATAAAAATATTTTAAATTCAAACAGTTATGATGAATTTATTTTAAAAGAGCATAATGACAAATTACAATGTTTAAATGCATTTTACCTAAATAGAATTAATCCTCGCTATGACTATTGAATAGAGAGTATTATCAATCCCCTAAGCTATTAAACTCGATTACGTTCTAAATTTCAGGAACATCTATCAACATTTTGAAATAAGGAAACCCATTGCAGATAAGGTATATACAAAAGATATCTTCGCAAGAGATTGAGTATTTAATCAACTCAATTAAGCACTCCTTATTTCTCTTTTTGAAAGGGACTCCAAATTAAATATTTTTAAAAAATTTTGCATTAATTTTATTATTTTTAAAAGATGTATCTTATAACATTTCCAGACATATGCAATTCTTTTAGAAAGGGTTTCTACAAGGCTAAATTTTATAATTAATCTTTAAATTTTATAATTAAATATGCTTATTTTTTAATTGTTCTTCTGATTTTTCGAAGGGGTTCTGTAACTTTCCAACTATTGGATGATGTAAATTCTTTTTTAATAAGTTCCTGTTCTTTTTCGCTGTTTTTTAGGTCGTTACTTAGTTTTTGTCGTTCCTTTTCACTACTCTCTAGAGCATTACTTAATTTCTGCCGTTCAATTTCACTACTCTCTAGAGCATCACTTAATTTCTCTCGTTCCTTTTCACTACTCTCTAGAGCATCACTTAATTTCTCTCGTTCCTTTTCACTATCCACTAAGGCATCACTTAATTTCTGCCGTTCCTTTCCACTATTTTCCAAGTCATTGCTTAATTTCTGCCGATCCTTTTCACTATCCGCTAAGGCATTACTTAATTTCTGTCGTTCCTTTTCACTGTTTTTTAAAGCATATTCAAAAAATGAATCATATGTTAAAACATCATTAAAAAATTGATAGTTCTCTGGAGGTAATTCTTTTCTTTGATATTCTGTCAATTGCATTTTCTTAAAGTTATTTTTAATTAATTTAAAGAATTCATTTCTATAAGGATTTTCTAATTTTTCTAGCGTACTTTCCAATTCAGTTAATTTAAATCTTATAAAATTAGATTTTAATTCATTATAAAATTCATTGTCGATTAAATAGTCTTCGATTTCATCTATTATATCTAAAAGAATAAAACTTTCATTGCCCAAGCTAAGATTATTTTGAAGAGAAGGGTGATTAATTCTTAAATAATTATATAAAAATTCTGGGCAATAAGAAATTTTTTTAGCATTTAACATAGTTTTTATGTGAAATTGAATGTCATTGAATATTTGATGGTTTGAAAATTGAATATTGTTCTCTTTTAAAAATGAAGTCCTATACATTTTAGACCAAATATCTAAATATCCATTCATAACTAAGTCTTTTTTATAATTATAATTAAATGTGTAATAATTGTAATCGGGGATTGAATCATTTTTTATATGAATTCTTTCTTTTAAATTAGCATTTTCCTTATGTTCAATAGAGTTAAACAGGACTAAATCTGAATTGTTAGTTGTTATATTTTCATATAATTTTTCAAATGCATTTAGCTCCAACCAATCATCTGAATCTAAAAATGCTATATATTCTCCTTTTGCAATTTTTAATCCATTGTTCCTTGCTGTAGCGGCCCCTAGATTCTCTTGAGATATAATTTTTAAACGTGAATCTTTAAGGACGTATTGATTTAATATTTCAATAGAATTGTCAGAAGACCCATCATCAATACAAATTATTTCTATTTCATTCAATGTTTGATTTATAACACTATCTAAACATTTGCTTAGAAATTTTTCATTATTATAAATAGGAATAATTACTGATACTTTAATTTTGTTTTCACTTGCGGAAAATGATTTTGATTGTAATTTTGAAACAGTTGATGCAGCAATATCGTAATTTCCCTCATCTATTTCTTTAAAAATATTTTTAATATCTTTTCGTAGATTTGTATTAAATTTATAACAATTACTAAATAAATGAGAATATTTTTTAAAAAGAAGCTTAATTTCATATGTGCTAATATTAGAATCCATTAAAAATGAATTAAACCAGTAATTTAATTTGCCTACTAATAAATATCTGTAGAAAAATTCTTCCTTTGAAAATTTTTTACTAATATTATCCATTAAATCATATGCTTTGATTCTGCCAAATAGATTTTTAGTAGTTTTTACATAGGAAGCGGATTTATCATCATCATCGCAACGTAAATTGTTATAATGAACAATTATGTCGTTTATAAATACAATTTTTTCAGCAACGAAAAAGGAGTTTAATAAAAAAACTGAATCTTGAGCAACTATGTCCTCTGGAAATGATAGTTCATTTTCTGTTATTAGGTCCTTTTTAAAAATTTTCCCCCAGACATTTGCATGTCCTAAAATATTTGGATTTTTATCTAAATCTGTAACGACTAACTTAAAATTCGGATCGTCTATAATTTCCTGTGTTGTTTTCATTCGAGTATTGTAATCTTCATTCGGATCAGTTAATGTAGTAACCCATAAGTGATAATAAAATTTTCTATTGCCCTCATTGTCTAGTCTTGTTTGACTCCCACAAACAATGTCTGCATTTTCATTAATGATAGTATTATATAATACTTCACAGGCAGTTTCTTCTAACCAATCATCAGAATCTAAATACATTATATACTCTGAAGTAGCATAGCTTAAACCAATATTTCTAGGTCTGCCACAGAACCCACTTCCAATGTCACAGTATATTCCTTTAAAATTATCATATTTGCTAACATATTTTTTTATAATATTTGCACTATTATCTGTAGAGTTATCATCAACTAATATGACCTCTAGGTTCTCAATACCTATTGACTGTGAAATAATTGAGTTTAATGATTTTTCAATGTAATTTTCTACATTGTATACTGGAATGATAATGCTAATTTTATAATTCATTTCAATCAACTTTATACATTAATAAAATTAATATGATGCTTTTCTATCAATTTAATAGAATTTAGAAATAGCTCTTATGTTAATGTGATAAATTATGAATTACATTCAATATATATTTTTGGTTGAAGCAAAACTATATGTTTAGTGCATGATTTTAGCGATTATTTTTTTAGAATCTCTTGAACAAAGAATTTTAAATATTTCATCTAACAAAAGATAATTAAGGTCTTCTTTATTGTATCTAGGCTTGAGTATCATTTAATCACATAATATATATGTAAAGCTTATTAATAAATTTAACAATGAAGATGACCTCATTTGTTTAAATAAAATAAAAATATAAGTATTATTATAAAGGAAAAGAAAAATA